>DIFU01000097.1 GCA_002419285.1 Prolixibacteraceae bacterium UBA5740
CTTCCCCGGAATAATCATAATCAGGAGCATCAGAATGTTGGTGTACCTTTTCATGCTAATTATATTATTGATTCGCAGAGGTATTTATTAAGACTAATTCATTGAAGTAAATGTAGTTAAGCTTTATCAAGCTTGTTCCTTGGTTTTTGCCTTTTCTTCTGCCTTAAGCTTCTTCAGATCCAGCTTTTCACCTTTCACTTTGTCTTCCATCTTGAGGCCTTCCAATATTTCGATGTTTATTCCGTCTGACAATCCGGTTTTCACAATTCGTTTTTCAAACTGCTGTTCTTCTGTTTCCACCTCTACATAAGCGGTATCATTATCAAAATGAAGCAGCCCTTCGGGAATCGTGACAACACTGTCGCGACGCGAAAGGACAATATTTGCATTGGCGCTGTATCCCGACCTGATAAACTGTCCTTCCTTCAAAATTACGTCTGCTTTGATCTCAAACTGAATAGCCCCGTTTTCTGATTTTCCTTTTGGGGCGATATACTTCAATACGGCATCGTATTTTTCGTCGTCAATGGCCCCAATGGTAAGTTCAATGTTCATTCCTTCAGTAATTTTACCCACTTCGGTTTCATCTACTTTTCCAATGAAGATCATGTCTTTCATATCAGCAACGATGGCCATGGTTGTGCCGGCATTGAATGTGTTGGCCTGAATTACAGAAAAACCTTCCTTTACGGGAACATCCAGTACCATCCCGTCGATGGTTGAACGGATCAGCGTATTTGTGGTAGTCGCCGATGATTTGGTGACTCCCTTTCGGATCAGTTCCAGGTTGTTTTCTGCGGCTTCAAGTTCCTCTCTGTAAGAATCGTATGATAGCCTTGCTTTCTGGTATTCCTCTTTTGAAATTACCTGTTTCTCGAACAAGGTGGCTTGCCGTTCGAAATCGATCTTTGCATCCTCAAAAGTCAGTTTTGCACGGTTGACCCTTGATTCGGCATTGTTCAGGTTTACCATATCAGGTATAATGTTGACCCGAGCCAAGATATCCCCCTTACGTACCATTGTTCCGGCCTCGATGAAGATTTCGTCAATAATTCCGGAGACTTGAGGTTTAATCTCAATTTCCCTGCGGGGTTCCACTGAACCGGTAGCAACCGTTTTCTTCACGATGCTGTTGATCTCCGGAGATTTGACTTCAAATTTCTCCGGTTCGGGTTTTGATTTCTTGTACAAGAACCCCAGAGTGCCTAAAAATATGGCTGCCAGGGTGATCAGGCCGATGATTCTGAGTGCTTTTTTCATTGTGTTAGTATTTTTTGATTGTTTCTGTTATTTGCTTTTTACGAATATTGTCAAGACCATTCGATTTGTTATTCTTCCCTTAGGGCTTCTATTGGTTTGATGCTCAATGCTCTTTTCGCCGGAATTGAACCGGCAAAAAGTCCGGCAATTACCAATACCGCGAGAGATGCAAGTGCTATATTGAGATTCACCTCTGGATTACGGAAAAATATTTCATCTCCTCCCTTCGATTGCATTTCCAATGCCTTATTAACGAGTTCGAGGAGTCCAACACCAAGGGAAAGTCCGATGTAACCGGCAACGGTAGTCAGTACGACACTTTCCAGCATGATTTGGGAAATGATGGTTGAAGGCCTGGCACCCAATGCGCGCTGAACTCCAATCTCCTTGGTTCGTTCCCTGACAATGACCAGCATGATGTTGCTGACACCGATGACTCCAGCCATTAGTGTCCCAATTCCCACAATCCAAGTAAGAATCCCGATCCCCAGGAACAGCCCGCTGATCTGTTGAAACTGTTTTTCGATATTGACGCTCTGTAAAGCCTGGGTATCGGTGGGTGCAATACTGTGTCGCTTTTTGAGGATGGTTTTTATCTTTTCCTCAACAACTGAAACAGGGATTCCCTTTTTCGCGGTAAAAGCCATAAAATGCACCTGGTCGCCCATATTGAAGGTTTGCTGCATGGTTGTGAAAGGAAGGAAGACGGATTCTTCGGCTCTGCCATTAATATTGACCCGGGTTTCGGGCCTGACAACCCCAACAACCTGGTAATATACTCCTGAAATCTTCAGATACTCACCTATAGGATCTTCCTTGGCCTCAAAAAGTGTCTCGTATACTTTTTCGCCAATCACACAGACCTTACGACGGTCGCGTATATCCATCTCATTGATCCATCTGCCGAAAACCAGTGTATAAGGGTCAATTTTAACGTATTCAGGATAATCACCCTTGATATTATAGGATCCTGAAAGCCTGCCTCGGATTACATTGTTGGAAGACCCAAATTGGCCAAAATTCTTGGGCGTGAGAAATTCCAGTTCCGGCACATTCGCTTTCAGGTACACCAGGTCGTCTGAATTGAAAAGCCAGTATCTTCCCCTGGTAAATCCTTTGTATGGTTCACTTGTCCTGTCGGTCCAAATAAAGGCCGAATTGGTGGCAAACTTGGCAACACCCTCCACAATACCGTTTTTCAGTCCATTGCTTGCACCCGACATGATGATCAGCATGAAGATTCCCCAAAAAACCCCGAAGGCAGTCAGCAGGCTACGGACTTTATTCTTGGTCAGTGCATGCCATATTTCGTTCCAGCGATCTATATCAAACATGGTAAATTTCAATTTGGGTTTCCGGTTTAATAATCAGATTAAGCATTCCCTTTATAATGACTCCAGGCTTATTCATCGTGCAGGGCTTCAATAGGTTTAACTTTGGCTGCCTTTCTTGCAGGAATATAGCCGGCAAGTGCTCCAGATAGGATCAGGATAAGGGTGGCAGCAACTGCCGTCCCAAAATCAACGGTTGGATTCATAAAGAAGATCTGTTCTCCGCTGCCGGAAGCCATCATCTGTTCAAGCGCATAATTAAAGCCTTCCATCAGTCCGACTCCAAGAACAAGTCCAATATACCCCGCAATGGTTGTGATCAGGATAGATTCGAGCAGAATGAGTCCAATCACGGAAGCGGGTGATGCTCCCAACGCCTTGCGGATTCCGATTTCCCTGGTACGTTCCTTGACCAGGATCAGCATGATGTTGCTTACACCCACAATTCCCGCAATCAGGGTTCCTATTCCTATGATCCAGACAAACATTTTGATGGCTTGAAAGATTTTCATGGTACGCATATACTCAGTTAACATATTGAATGATCCCATTGCTTTCTGGTCGGTTGGATCAAAACTGTGGCGCGAAGCCATTTGTTGCCTGATGTTTTCGCCGATGGCTTCAGCCTCCTCGGTCGTCTTTACCATTTCGGTGGTGATGGCAAAAGTATGCACCCTGTTCCCTCCCCCGTAAATTCTTTGGGCTGTGGTGAAAGGCATGTAAGCTTGACGGTTGTCACGTGATCTCGGATCATACGAAACGCCAACGACCATAAACGGGACATTGCCAATATTGATGTATTTCCCTAAAGGATCTACCTCCTTGAACAGCGCCTTGCGTATATCATCTCCGATCACCACAACTTTCCTGTAATCCATCATGTCAAGATCATTGATGAATCTTCCCGACGAGATCTTGATTTTCTCCATGTCGGCAAGGGCAGGATAGCAAGTGCTTGTCGTAAAAGAGCCATATTCCTTCCCATATGAATAAGTGATGTCGCCCCTCAAGTAAAAGCGGGCTGAGACCTTGTCAACCCCTTCGGCTTTGCCGACAAGATAATCGTAATCCTCATTGTTGAACCTGATTTCCCTGCCTTCCTTATATCCTTTGTATGGGATGGATGTTTCACCTGTCCACATCCACATGATGTTTTCTGCATTATCTGAAAACTGTGACCTGACTCCATTCTGTAGTCCGTTTCCCGAACCCAGAAGTACCATCAGCATAAAAATTCCCCAGGCAACGGAGAAACCCGTCAGAAATGTCCGCAGTTTGTTTTTTCTGATGGTGCTGAATATTTCCTGCCATATATCAATGTCAAACATAGTCTTTGGTATTATTCAGCTAAAACCCTGTCCCTGTACATTTGCAGATCTCCATTCTTAATGACCTCGGCTATTACGCCATCGCGTAAACGGATGATTTTTCTGGTCATGGAGGCGATGTCGTGTTCGTGGGTTACAATTATCACTGTAATCCCCTGGTCGTTCACTTCCTTCAGGATATCCATTACCTCGAAGGAGGTTGTTGTATCGAGCGCTCCTGTTGGTTCATCTGCAAGAATTACTTTTGGGTTGGAAATCAGTGCTCTGGCTATCGCAACTCTCTGTTTTTGTCCCCCAGATAATTCACTCGGCAGGTGATCGGCCCAGTCTTTCAATCCCATCCTGTCGAGGTATTCCATGGCTATCACATTGCGTTTCCGGCGACTCACTTTTTGATAATAGAGTGGCAGTGCCACATTTTCCCTGGCATTCTTGAAGGAGATGAGGTTGAATGACTGAAATACAAACCCGATCATTTCATTGCGTAGCATGGCGGCTTTGGTTTCGTTCAGACTTTTTATCTTTTTGCCGTTCAAGACATAAGATCCACTGTCGTAGTCATCCAAAATTCCCAGGATATTCAGAAGGGTCGATTTGCCTGATCCGGAGGAACCCATAATAGAAACAAACTCGCCAGCACCTATTTCAAGGTCAATTCCTTTCAATACATGCAGCGAGTTGTTACCTGTAACATATGACTTATGAACACTATCTAAAACAATCATGGCAATTAGTTTTTAGTTTTCCGTTTAAATTGTATTTCAAAATTCGGCTTATGTGGCCCAAATGCATATTCTTTACCGATAAACGGCCGGTTATTATCCGTAAATGACAAATTATTCCTAATAAAGGGATAGTTTTTAATGGCTTTCGGGGTATTAGACGGTTAACCGGTAGAATCGTTACAGTTAACTGGAATTTTGTGTTTTTACATGCCGCCGTTCTCCGGTCATCAATTTGAAAATGAGTTTTAACCGAAGGAACGCATAACTGTTTTATACTTTGGATGACCTGCGTTTGAAGTCACTGGATCCTTTGAATTGTAAAAATATCAACCCTGGGAGTAACAATTTAGAAGCAATTTAAATTTATTGCTTTCATTTATTCTGTTTTGATGAATGAAATTAATAGTTATTTTTACCGCAATTAAAGAAACAGAAATGATTCATTCGAACTTTCATAACGGTAATTGGTGGTGGTGGCACAATAATGTGATCATCGCGTAAACAATGGCGTCCGGCTTGAAAGTACCTATGAAGAAGGGATTTGTTGTTTGCGCAGCAAATCCCTTCTTTTTTATGTCATCTCTGAGTATTTCAAAACAAGGAATTAACCAATAAATGTATTGTGATTATGACACGATTAAAAAAGATTTTACTGGACGAATCGGAAATGCCACGGCAGTGGTATAATCTTACCCCCGATCTTTTAAGTCCGTTGAATCCCCCCCTGGGCCCGGGAGGAAAGCCAATTACCCCTGAGATGTTGGCACCAGTATTCCCAATGAACCTGATTGAACAGGAAGTTAGCCAGCAACGCTGGATTGATATCCCGGAAGAAATCCGGAATATTCTGGTGCAGTGGCGTCCGAGTCCGTTGATCAGGGCCTATGAGCTGGAGGAAGCATTGGGTACTCCAGCAAAGATTTATTACAAAAACGAGAGCGTATCACCTGCCGGTAGTCATAAACCCAATACAGCCATTGCCCAGGCATGGTACAATAAGCAATTCGGGATTAAGCGGCTTACTACCGAAACCGGTGCCGGCCAGTGGGGAGCAGCCCTTTCCTATGCCGGTGCTTTGATTGGTCTCGAAGTGAAGGTGTTCATGGTCAGGGTTAGTTTCGACCAGAAACCTTTTCGCAAACTGATGATGCAGACCTGGGGAGGTACTTGTATTGCCAGTCCCAGTACTGAAACACAGGCTGGTCGGAACATCCTTGAAAAATACCCTGATACCCCAGGTAGTCTTGGAATTGCTATCAGTGAGGCGATTGAAGCGGCAGTGACCGATCCAACAGGACAGACCCGATATTCCCTTGGATCGGTTCTGAACCATGTCATGTTGCACCAGACAATCATCGGACTTGAGGCCAAGAAACAGCTTGCCAAGGTGGGAATAAAAAAACCTGACGTTGTGATTGGTTGTTGCGGTGGTGGAAGTAACTTTGCAGGTTTAGCATTCCCATTCATTTATGATAAGGTGAATGGCGCCGACATTCAGATTATTGGTGCTGAGCCATTCTCTTGTCCCACTCTTACCAAAGCGCCGTTTATCTATGATCATGGCGATGTAGCTGAAATGACACCGCTTCTGCCCATGTACAGTCTTGGGCATAACTTTATCCCTGCACCGATTCATGCCGGAGGCCTTCGTTACCATGGCATGGCACCTTTGGTCAGTGCCGCGCTGAAGGATGGATTGATGGAAGCCCAGGCGATTCATCAGAGTGAATGTTTTGAGGCTGGCTTGCTCTTCTCCAAAACAGAAGGGATTATCCCGGCACCTGAAACCACCCATGCTATCGCTTCAGCAATTCGGGAAGCCAGGAAGGCCAAGGAAGAAGGCAAGGAAAAGGTAATCCTATTTAATTTCAGCGGACATGGCCTCATGGACCTGGTGGGTTATGACAAATATATGACCGGCCAGCTTTCGGACTATGAATATCCGGAATCAGAAATTGCCAGCAATCTGGAAAAACTTAAAGGATATCCGCTGCCCAGATAGATTTACATTTCCATTTTATTTTCTTATAAGGAAATGAAATTGCATAAAGAATTTTTTTGGGGTTCCGGTCATCAATTGGCCGGAACTCCTCTTTTCAGGGCATCGGTAACACTCGTTTTAAACCGTGGAAAATAAAATTTTCAGTGGATTATATGTCTGACAACCAGGGTTTAAGTATTGTCATCCATGGTTTTATACTTACGATTATCTAAATCTCCCTCAATCCCATTCCAACATATTGCAGAATGAGTTTTTCCAAATCCTCTCCCGGTATGTAGTGGGCAACATTTAATCCGGCCTCGGCGGCTGCCTTGATATTGACTTCCAGGTCGTCGATGAATAGTGTTTCACCTGCGTTTATGCCCGATAAAGTGAGAACTTTCCTGTATCCTGGGATATTGGGTTTCCGATCGTTGATTTCGTGCGAATAGAATGTCGCATTAAATAGCGTTTCCCATTCAACCCCATGTTCCTGTCCAAAGTCGCGGCGAAAACGTTCAATATGGATTTCATTGGTGTTACTGTATAGGAACAGGCTGAAGCGCCCGGCGAGTTTTTGCAGTAACCTGACTTTATGTACCGGTACTTTTGCCAACATGGAACACCAGGCATGATCCAGGGTTTCATCCTGTATGTCAGGGTTTTTCAGCAGTTTCCGGAGCCGATCCCTGAATTCACCCGGCTGAAATGACCCGGTCTCGAACCCTGTAAACAGGGGGTGATGAATAAAATCACGCAAGTCATGAAACGGTTCATTACGGTTTAGTTCCTGGAATTCCTTTAACGGAGAATTAAAATCAAGGTCCAATAAAACACCTCCCAGGTCAAATAAGAGATTACGTATCACAAATAGATAATTTTAGGGTTACTTTTGCCCAATAGGGTGATATCCTTTGATAATATCTTATCGTCAAAGTAAATGAATTAACAATCATGAACAACGATTTTGCTTTGAAAGCCTCGCTCTGGCTGGCAGAAGGGAATACTGGTCTTGTCCAGGTGATTGACAAGCGTTTTCTTCCGTTTGAAACAAGGATTTT
>DIFU01000116.1 GCA_002419285.1 Prolixibacteraceae bacterium UBA5740
ATTAAAAAAAGCCATGATTAAAGCACTGGGGATTACTGGTGGACTCACATTGCTTTTTGCCCTGATTCCAGGTATTGCCGGAGATTTTGCTGCCCCTTTCGATGGAGCTTATCCCGAATGGCTGTCGGCCGCGATTGTTGAAGACCGGATGGGACTTTTAAGGGCTGATGCTTTCAGGTCATTCCTGTTTATCATTCTGGGGGCACTGACCCTCTTTTTGTGGCACCTGAAAAAAATAAAAAACAGCGTACTTCTGGGCATACTTGGATTTTTGATTCTTGCCGACCTTTGGATGATTGATAAGAGGTATTTGGGCGATGACCAGTTTGTTACCAAAAGGGAGTCTGCAAATGTCTATCAGACTACCGTTGCAGACATGGAAATTTTAAAGGATAAAGACCTGAGTTACCGGGTTCTGCCTTTACAAAACCCCTGGCAGGACGCCAGGGCTTCCTATTTTCACAAAAACGTAGGTGGATATCATGCCGCCAAATTACGCCGTTACCAGGAAATGATCGAGCATCATCTGTCACCCGAAATGGAAAGGATGGTCGAAGGCCTGAGTAGCCAGCGAACGACATTCGATGTTTTTACCGGTTTGCCAGCGCTCAATATGCTCAATACCCGGTACATCATTTATGACCTGAACAGTCCGCCTATCCAAAACCCCTATGCTATGGGAAATGCCTGGTTTGCAAGCCAATATCAGATAGTTCCCGACGCGGATGCCGAAATTGAAGCCCTGGCAGGGATCAAACCAGGAATTACCGCATTGATTGACCAGCGATTTGAGGAGCAGGTAAAGGGAAAAACTTTTGTGGTTGATTCAATGGCAACTATCGAACTAACCAGTTACCAACCTAATCGACTGACATACAAATATCAAAGTGAGACCGAACAACTGGCCTTGTTTTCAGAGATCTACTACCAGGACGGCTGGAAATCGTTCATTGATGGCAAAGAAACTCCACACTTCAGGGCCAACTATATTCTTCGCTCCATGATACTCCCTGCCGGAAGCCATGAGGTGGAATTCAGGTTTGAGCCTGATTCATTCTATTTGGGAAATAAGGTTTCCATGGCAGGATCCCTGATCCTGATCCTGTTGATTGCTGGTTTCATTTTTATGAATTTCAGACCACGTAAGGGGAATGCCCTGCCAAAGAGCTAAATGGAAAAACCTATCAATATTTTATGCCCTTTAGCATTTTATAAACATGGCGAAAAGGCTTAAACCTGAGTTTTTCAAACGGGATGTGTTAGAGGTGGCTCCGGACCTTTTGGGCAAAACACTGGTCAGAAGATTTTCCGATGGAAGAACGAAACGATTCACCATTACCGAAACAGAAGCATACCGGGGTACCGAAGATCTGGCCTGTCATGCCAGCAAGGGAAGAACCCCCCGAACGGAAGTGATGTTCAGGGAAGGAGGATTGATATATGTTTATCTCATATATGGCATATACTGGATGCTTAACTTCGTGACAAATGAAGACAATCATCCGTCAGCTGTTCTTATCAGGGGTATTGGAGAGGTAACCGGCCCCGGGAAGGTCGGACGATTATTGGAACTGGATAGGAGCTTTTATGGTGAGGAATTATATATAAGCGACCGACTGTGGGTTGAGGATGAATCAGATGGCCTTGTAATCCATACGACTCATCCCCGTGTTGGGATTGATTATGCCGGAGATCCCTGGGTTAGCAAACCCTGGAGGTTCAAAATGAAAAATCCCGGACTATAAATAGTTCCGGGATTTGTTTTATAATAATGAATTCCTTTTAACGCGTATTTCCCAATTAGTTGCCGTTATCCATTATTTCGGTCTGCATCCTTACTGAATCTTCATGGATCAACTGGAACAGAATCTGGGTAAAGGTGCGGTTGAGATTAAGCTTTTCGCCCAGTTTGATACGGGCATCCATCAATTGGGCCCAACGATTGATCTGCAGGGCAGTTACATTGTGCTCCTTTTTATAGAGACCAATCTCCTTGACAATATCCATCCTTGAGGAAAGTACCTCGAGTAATTCGGTATCGAGCGCATCGATTCGGTTACGTAAAACCTCGAGCTGGTTTTCAAATAAAGGATTATCGGCACTTTCATGGCGGATAACCAGCCGATCCAGAAGTTTTGCAAGGTCAGCGGGTGTAAGCTGTTGTTCCTTGTCGCTGAGTGCACAGGAAGGATCGATATGCGATTCAAGCATCAATCCTTCAAGACCCATGTCGAAAGCTTTTTGCGATACTTCATACAGGTACTCCCGTTTTCCGGCAATATGACTGGGATCACAGATAATGGGAACCTCCGGCATCATCCTTCGTAACTCGATGACTGTTTGCCAGTTGGGATAGTTCCGGTACTTGGTCTCACTGAAAGGGGTAAATCCACGATGGATGGCGACAATGTTCCTTATGCCTGCCTGGTATATTCTTTCGATGGCACCCATCCAGAGCTGGACATCAGGATTCACCGGGTTTTTGACCATGATTACGGCATTGGAACCCTTCACTACATCAGCGATTTCCTGCACAACAAAAGGACTTGCAGTTGAGCGGGCGCCAATCCAAAGTACATCGATCCCTTCCTTTAATGCCTCTTCGGTGTGTTGGGCGTTTGCCACCTCAGTTCCAACCGGCAGTCCGGTTTCTTCCCTGACCATCCTAAGCCATTTTAAGCCTATGGATCCAATGCCTTCAAAGCTACCGGGGCGGGTGCGGGGTTTCCAGACACCTCCACGATAAATAAATACACGATGGTCCTTTGCCAGCAGTCTGGCAGTCGACAATGCCTGTTCCTCACTTTCAAGGCTGCAGGGACCTGCGATCAGAAGCGGATTGTTGATTTGTGGCAACCACTCCTTTATCGGGTTGATTTCTAATTTTCTTTCCATTTTATCGGGTATAATATTTTATAATCGTTTCTTCATTCTTCCTGAGCTGCGGATTTTGCTTATCCAGGATGCCCCGTATATGGTTGGCGCTGGTGATCAGCTTTTCAAGCTGCGGACTGTCCTTATTGACAATGGCATCCCTGAATTGTTCAAGGTGTTTGATATAAACATTCAAAGATTCTTTCATATAATCGCTGTTTTGCTCAAAAATGGGCTGCCACATCGAAACAGAACTTTTCGCCAGGCGTACGGTAGAATTAAACCCCCCACTTGCCAAATCAAAAATAATGTTCCGGTCGGCCTTGTCCTGAACTGCATTTGCCAGAGCAAAAGCAACAGCATGTGGCAGATGTGAAACAAAAGCCGTGGAGTGATCCTGTTCATCGGATGACATATAAGCGATATTCATACCCAGCGCATAGAACATTTTTTCGACCAATGCCAGATGCTGCGGGCCACTTTTCTCCTGATCACAGACGATGGCAATTTTGCCCTGGAACAGGTTTTCAAGTGCAGCTTCTGGACCAGAGTTCTCGGTACCAGCCATAGGGTGAGCCGGAACATAATTCCGTCGCCTGGGATGGAGTTCAACTGATTCGGTCACAACCCTTTTCGTTGATCCCATATCGGTAACCGTGGTGAAAGACTCAATTTGGTCAAGGATCACAGGAAGTATCTGAAGTGTGATATCTACCGGCGTTGATACAATCACCAGATCAGAATTCCGAAGTCCCTCCTCCAGGGAAACTGACTGGTCAACCAATCCAAGCTGAACTGCTGCATTTGCATTTTCAGGAAGAGTCTCAACGCCACGTATTTCAGTGGCAAAACCACTCTTTCTCAAGTCCTTTGCAATAGACCCTCCAATAAGTCCAAGTCCTATAATCGTAATTTTCATATCCAACAGTCATAAAAAAAGGCCCCGGTTACTACCGGGACCTTCTGATTAAGTATCTTCTGACTGCACACAACAACTTAGATTCCGGTCCCGGTATTTGAGCCGATATAATAAAACCAGAAATAAAAAGAGTTGAGTACAGTGTTGTTCATTGTCTTTCAATTTGGATGCAAATATAGATTAAAAATAACGTTTTGACATTTTTGGATGAAAAATTATTGAAATTAATTACAGTTGATTCATCCAAGGGTTGACCAGATCACTAATGCCTATTAGAATATGCGCTTCTTTCAATGAAAAATTGTACCCAATGCAGCTCATTTAGCTGAAACATGAAACGATTATCTGATATACTGACGAATTGAGGTTGGAATAATAGAGAGAGACCCTTTTGCCATGATTGAATACCATTTTTAATTTGAAATGCCCCAACAGAATATATTCAGTTCGACCATCACACTGTTCTGTTCTATTATTTCATTTGTATTTATTAATTATTAAATTCGTAAAGTATTTGGGTTATCAAGCAATAATGAATATTCAAAATATCAATAAGAGTATACAAAACGTAAAACTTACAAATAGAACATTCACTATATCAAGTGTTTCTGTTAAAGTTACAGGTAGGGTGAATCAGGAATGAAAAAAATTCACTAAATTGACAGAGTATTTTTGACTTTTAAAAGCAGGTAAAAAACCTTAAAAACCTAATTCTGAGCCAATGAAAAGTGAATTATTCGTTGATATTTTCAGTAAAAAATATGATATTTGATACCCACATGAACTAAAACTAACAAAATTGATTGATAAAATAATTTCATCACCTTTAAAACTAATGATTATGAAACAAAAGTTACTTCTTCTTTTATTGTTAATCTCCGGCATGCTTTCCGCACAGGAGCCCTATCGGAACCTTATCTTTACAGAGGTAAGGATGGATGATGCCCGATGGACCTATGCCGAAATCACAAACATGGGGAACAAGGACGTAAACCTTTCTGAATTCGAATTGGGTTCAGTAGGTCCATGGACCCAACCTTGGGCTGTAGCAGAAAATGAAAAACTGAGACTTCCCAACAAGGTCCTGAAGCCGGGAGAATCTTTCCTGATTGCCTCCATTGACGACATCCCATTCCAGATGTCTGTTTTCGATCCTGAAAGATGGCTCGGAAGAAGAACAGCCACCTACGAAATGATGGAAAAGGCTGACCTTCAGCTTCATATTCCAAACGCAGAGTGGGGCAGTTATCCAGCATACGATAGTGTTAGCGTAGGCTATAATGCACTTCTTTCGTGGAGTGGAAGAAACGTATTTTATTTAATGCACTATTTCACCGAAGGAGACTCCGCTGTTGTCGATGCGGTAAATGCAATCTTTACATCAGAATCATCACCTTTCAAGGTAGATGGTCCAAGTGATGCAGCCGGTGTCACAGGTGCTACCGGAAACAGGATTTTGGTCCGCAAGTTTTCCGTAACCCAGGGAACCGGTGATGACCTGGATTCATGGACCAGGGTAGCCGGTATCGATATCGCCGATTCAGAATGGCTTCCATTGCGCTATCCTCAAGGAGGACCCTGGGGTGTACCTCACAGAAGGGAATTCTGGACCATAGGGAACCATGGTAACTTTACCCTGACAGCTGAATCATTAAAGTCAAAAAATTCAAAGGTTCAGGTTGATTTTAACAACAGTACGATTACCGTTCCTTATGGTACCCGTAATCTCTGGAACATCATGGATAATTTTGAATATGCCGATGGTCTGGCCTGGTTCTATAGCTATTCTGCCGAAAAGGCTGACTCTGCATTTACTTCAGCACGTACCAACGACACACTCTCTGTTTATGCCGTTGGAAATACATTGCAGACCAAACACTTCAAGATTATTGCACAACCTTCCACCGAAGCTGACAATACCATCCTTCCCAAAGTGGTTTTAAACTACAACAGTGCCAGGTACCGGAATACATACATGAGTACCGGAACCATTTTCGAGGTTAAGCCAGGATTGGCAATGGATACCATCATGTCCGGCAACTATGTATTTGGTATTCCCTATGCCACCCGTATCGATACCGTCATGAAATACATGGAAATTCCTTCGCAGGCAACTGCATCAATCGTCTTTGTGGATGGCATGGAAAGACCTGACCTGAAAAACGGTGACAAACTGAAAGTGACAGCCGGAAATGGTGCCGTGAGAGAATACTTTATCAAGATACAGGACTTCATTCCCAGCCATAATGCCAACCTAAGTGCAATCACATGGCCAGATATACCGGATGCTGAATATTATAAAGGATTATTTAACTGGAAAGGGGATACCATTCCGAACTTTGATCCGGCCACCACTAGTTACCTGGTAAATCTCACTTCCGATATCACCAATGTCCCTGCATTGGTTCCGCTAACCCAGGCACTGAATACAAGGGTAGAAGTGGAAAGGGCCAAAAACCTTACCGGCACCGTGGCTGACCGTACTGCAACCTTTATTGCCACGGCACAGGATGACACCACCCACGTTACCTATAAAGTTGTATTCAACAGGGAAAAAGATGTTGCCAATATCCAGCCATGGCCAGGAGAACCTTTTATCTCCCAGTTCTCATTCCGTGAAAGATGGGCCAACAACTATATTGAGCTGGTTAACCCAGGAACCGAAATAATGGATATGTCCAACTATATGCTGGTCAGGGGCGGCGACAATCCTGCAGCTGTCATAACATGGTATACCGGTGTAGACGAATGGGCCGACCGTTTCAATAAATATATTCCCGGATATAAATGGGTAGACGACGCCAACTGGCAGGTTCAACCCGCAATTGCGGTTCAGGATTTTGGCAGGAACCCGATGGTGGCGCCAGGAGATGTATTTGTCATGGCTTATGCGGATAATGCCGAAACCATGGGTTGGAACAGTCACTGGATTGATCCGGAAGTGGATATCAACCTGCGTAGAAATCCCTGGAATGAAACCATCGGAGGAGACAACGCCGTTGGAGGTTGGTTAAATGCCACTTATTACCTCTTCAAAATCACAAATGACTCAATCAAGGCTGGTCTGAAACCTGCCAGCGACCCCAATGACTTTGAAATACTTGACGTATGGGGTAATGGTGACTGGTCGAACTGGGTAGTTGCAGGATCTAATGTTGACCAGGTTCAGGTATTCTACCGTAAACCACATATTTACAAAGGCAATACCGAATTTGGCGGGTCCTTTGGTACCAACAAGGAAGATTCAGAATGGATCATGCGTGACCGTGCCTACTGGGCAACCCAGGGTTATGGTTGGCCAAGGGATGTAGAAATGACCGCATCCGGTCTTGGTGTCCATTCCATGAATGAGGTAACGATGTATAAATCCACCGTTGCATCCAATGAATATAAAGTCAGTGAAGGTTACTCCATGGAAGAAACCATTCGTGGCGTAAGGCAGGGTACCACCGTTGCCGATTTTCTCTCCCGGATTTTCAAGGCTGATCCTGGACAAACGCTTACCCTGAAGAGTGCCGCAAACGGAAATGCACTGGGTATGTCGGCCGTCCTTAATGATGGAGATTTCTTGCAAGTCATGTCAGCCGACAGCACCAATACCTCACAGTATACCCTTAACGTAACTGAAAGAGGATTAAGCAATAATGCCTTCCTGACTTCTGACGTATATTTTATCAGTACACAGCTTACCACTGGTGGAATTTACCTCATTCCGCAAGGTACGCTCCTGAGTGAAGTCGTTGCCAATGTGACTGTACCTGAAGGTGCCACCTTGACAGTCGTTGATGAAAATGACGCATGGGTTTCCATGAAAAAGGTCAACTTTGACTCAACTTACACCGATGTGGTGGTCAGCGACAAAATCTTCTTCGAGGTAATTGCCGAAAATGGCGTGACTAAAGTCGTTTACCAACTCGTGCCAGATGCCAATGCCAGTGACGCATGGGTCAACTCTACAGTTTACACAGTCGACCAAAGTCTCAATCTGATTCATTTCGTTCCACGCGGAACCGATGTTGCTACCTTGTTGAACAATCTTTTTGCCGCAACAGGAGCAAGTGTAAAAGTCGTTGACAAATCGGGTCTTCAGAGAACCAGGGGCGGTTTGGCTCAAGATGACATGGTAGTAGTTACTTCCCAGGATGGTAAGTTAACCAGGGTTTATTATCTCGAAATGCTGAGACAACAATTCATTGCCCCGAACTACCAGGCATTCGTTCTTTCTGAAGTATATAATGTCGATCAGTTGAATAAAGTGATTGCAGGACCTAAAGGCATGATGGCTATTTCGGAATTCTTTGCCCAGATTACTGCATCATTCGGTGCCAATGTTGTCATTGTGGACAAAAATGGACAGCCTAAAGCATCTGATGGAGTCCTGAGAGTTGGAGACGTTGTTGTCGTGACTTCTGCAGACGGAAAAGCTGAGGCAACCTATGCACTTCAGCTTGACCTTACTTCCACCGCAGTGGTTGAAGCAGGTGAAATCAGGGTATATCCGAACCCAACCAATGGCAAGATCAATGTCAGTGGTGCTGAAACCGGACATACCATCAGGGTACTCAATATGATGGGCTCAACCGTTCGCGAAATTGTCGCCGGTCGTGCCATCGAAACTCTCTCGCTGGATAACCAGCCTGCCGGATTGTACTTCATTGTCATCAGTAACGGTGACAAGGTAACCGGAAATTACAAGGTTGTAAAACAGTAACCATTTTCAAATCATAAAAATAAGAGCCTGTTTATCAGGCTCTTATTTTTTCCAACCACCTTATCATCCTTTAACAGATTTTCAAATGATTTTAAACCAATCCTATAGATCAACCTCCGGATTATTTATTCCTTCAAAGATACACACCAGCCTTATTCTTCTTTTCTTTCTCATTTCAGTAACTGCCATGGGCCAGTTATCTCCCCATGAGGCCATTTCCATGATGACCAGGGGCATCAATCTGGGAAATACCCATGAACCACCTTATGAGGCCGGATGGAACAATCCCAAGGCACAGGAGTACTATTTTGAAATGTATAAGGAAGCAGGTTTCAATTTTGTGAGAATACCCGTACGCTGGGATTATTATACCCTGAAAACTGCACCTTATACCGTTACTGATGCATGGCTTGACAGAATTGAACAGGTGGCTGACTGGGGACTGTCAAGAGGATTAATTGTCGTTATCAACTCACATCACGATGACTGGATCAAGAATACCTACGCCCAGCAAACGTCAAGAGATCGCTTTGACAGCATCTGGAGCCAGATATCTGTCAGATTTCAGAATAAACCGGAAAACCTGATCTTTGAGGTGTTAAATGAGCCGTATGGACTCACAAAGGCACAGAATGATGATATGCACGGCCGTATACTCTCGATCATTCGAAGAACCAATCCAACCCGACTGGTCATCTTCCAGGGACACAACTGGGGAGGATCCGATGAACTCGTTCAAGCCGCAATTCCTGATGACCCTTATATTATCGGGTCCTTTCATTCGTATGATCCCTATCTTTTCGGACTTGAAGGCCAAGGCACATGGGGCAGTCCCGGAGATTTTTCACAATTGAGGTCAAAATTCCAGAAGGTGAAAGACTGGTCCACCCAAAATAATGTACCAGTATTTTTGGGAGAATTCGGGGCATTAAGCAAGTGCGAATTCAATTCCAGGATGAAACATTACCGGGCCTATATGGATTTCAGCCGGGAGTATGGATTTGCTCCCTGTGCCTGGGATGACGGTGGTGATTTCAGGATTCTCAAACGAGCCGAGAAACAATGGGAGGAATTAAAAGATATCCTCATCTATACGACAGACAAGACACCCGGTACTCCGGAACTGAAGTTGTTACACGATTCCATCATCCATGTCAAATGGACGGTCAGACAACCAGGTTGTGACAGCATGGTTCTATTTCGCAGGACTACCAGCAGCGCATACCGCGCCATAGCAACCTTTCATGGTGACTCTACTTTTTTTATGGACGAAAAGCCTACCATGAACCAATATTATTATTACAAACTTGTGGCCCACTACCCGGAAGGTGAAATTACCAAAACCCCACCACAGCGAATATTCTTCCCTGCATGGGTCAGACCTGTCAGGGAACCTTACCTTGGCTCACCCCACAACATCCCCGGTATTATTGAAGCTGAGGACTTTGACAAGGGGGCCCAGGATTTCACCTATTTTGATACCAGCCCGGTTAACCTTGCCAGTGCATACAGGCCATCAGAAGGAGTCGATATTTATGACCGGAACGGAACCGGATTCCACATCGGCAATGTTGATGCCGGAGAGTGGTATGAGTATACGGTCAATGTTAAAACCCCGGGCATATACGATGTATCGGCAAATATTGCAGCACTACAAAGCGGAGGAAAGTTCACCATCAAGGTTGGAGATGTGTTATCTGATACCATCACAGTAACCAAATCCAACAGTGCATTGGTGACGAAAAAGTTAACCACCCGAATGAACCTGAAAGGAGGAATCCAGATTATGCGATTTTCGGTACATGCCATTCCCATATTCAATATCGACAACTATGAGTTTGATCTGATAACTTCCAATCAGCCAGACCTCAAGGCAGTGGATCAGGTTCCAATTGTACGATATTCGGAAACAAACAAACAATTGACGATTCAAACCCAATTCGGGCATGATATACTTGAAGTCCACCTTTTCTCTATCACCGGCCAAAAAATTGCTTCGGTCATTAAGCCCGGAACCCAGGCTATCATGCAAACATCTGGTTATTTACCAGGAGTATATATTGTCCACCTCAGCTTTTCGGATGAAAGGTTTTCCCAGAAAATTGTCATTAGGTAAATACGGTAAAAGAGGTCGGAAAAACAATCAGGCTTAATAGTTACAAAAATTCATGATTTAAAAAATTTGCAATGAAAAAAAGAAAATACGTCATCATATTCCTGCTGGGCTTCCTTTTTACCAATCTTGGTGCCCAGCCAGTTAAAATGCATGGACAACTATTGGTCAATGGAAAACAACTGGTTGATCAAAATCGGGAACCCGTTATTTTGAGAGGGGTGAGTTACGGTTGGCACAACTGGTGGCCAAGATTCTATAATAAAGAAAGTGTAAAATGGTTGCGCGACGATTGGAAAGCAACAGTGGTCAGGGCTGCCATGGGAGTGGATCCTGAACGAGGCTATATCCGTTCAAAAGAATGGTCGGTTGAGACGATAGAAAAGGTCATTGATGCAGCCATAGAAAATGATATTTATGTCATTGTGGACTGGCATAGTCACACTGTTCGACAGAAAGAAGCCATTGAATTCTTTGAACACATTGCCCGGAAGTATGGGGACAAGCCTCATGTATTATATGAGATTTTCAATGAACCGGAACGAATCGAATGGGAGCCTGTAAAAAACTATTCGATTGAAGTAATTAAGGCCATTCGCAGAATAGATCCTGATAATATCATTCTCGTTGGAAGCCCGCACTGGTGTCAGGACCTTCATATTGTTGCCGATGATCCGATTACAGGATTTGAGAACCTGATGTATACCGTTCACTTCTATGCTGCCACCCATAAACAGAGTCTGAGAGATCGCTGCAACTATGCGCTCAGCAAAGGCATACCGATATTTGCCTCAGAAACGGCTGGAATGGAGGCTACCGGAAACGGTCCCATCAACCATGAGGAATGGCAAACCTGGATTGACTGGATGGAACAAAATCAAATGAGTTGGGTAATCTGGTCAATCTCCGATAAAAACGAGACTTGTTCAATGCTTACACCCGAGGCTGAATCGAAGGGAGAGTGGAGTGAAAAGTACCTGAAGGAATCAGGTAAACTGACGCGAGCCTACCTGAGAAAATATGCAGGAGCCAAATAAATTTGGAAATCAGTTCGTTTGCGATTTGCGTGGCCACACAAATTTCAGATATAAAAAAGTGGTACAATTCTGGTCCTAACTCAGCAAGGAAAATAAAAAGGCAATCATTGAATTTTTATGATTGCCTTTTTTGGTTTAATATCAACTAATTCAAAAATACTTTCTACTTAAAATAGGGTATGTACCAGTTTTCTTCACTCAACAGAAAGTTATAAATCTGTTCACGTTGTCCTTCAGGATATTTTGCAGACACTTTTGAAGCTAAATAGGAAGGATCATTTCTACGCTTGGCAACTCGCATTAAATCATAGAATCTCTCTCCTTCAAATGCAAGTTCCCTGGCACGTTCATCCATGATCTGTTCTTCGAGATAAAGCTGTTTGGGATACAAAACGCCGGAATAATCACGGTAACTGACAATTTCGTTAGTGTAGGGATGATGGATATAATTGATGTTACCTACCTTGATCCCATCAACTGTTCCGCCAAAACCAACACGACCTCTCACTCCAAGCTGAGGACGATTGGAAAGAACGCTGTATTGTGCCCCATTGTTTACGATATTCAATGCATTGTTTGTGAATGTTCTTACAAGATCGCCCTGCAAATAAGCCCACCATGTATAAATTTCAGACAGGTACAAGTGAATGCCTGCAGCCCTGTATATGATAAAGTTGGCATCCTGGGCATATCTGTCTTTATTGAAGGAATACTTCCAGACAACTGTATCATGGTCCGCAGTAAAAATTTCGGCAGTACGCATATCCTCCTCTCTTTTGAGGAGAAGCATCATTCTGACATTATCGACAGGGAGGACCATTTCATCTTTGATATAGGCATAAGATACACCATACCCTCTGTGGAAATCACCCGGCATCCCCGGATTACCAATACGTGAACGCCAGGGGTTATTGGAATCCTCATTGATGGTATAATTGTCGAAGATCGCTTCCCAAAACAGAACTGCTGCGCGTGTTGGTTTAAGCATATACTTATGTGGCGCCATGGGTTCAAAGATAGATTGCATGTTATTTTGCTGGAAATTGGCTTTATCAAACCAAATGGTATATATATGCTCCCTAACGTCAATATTGCCGAATATATTCCTCCAACTGGCATTGGCAAAGGCATTGTCAAGCTGGTATCTCCTGTTTTCCGTAGAATTATAAACAATGGATTCGAGATGTGAGGCAGCTTTAACATAGTCTCCGGCAGTAAGATACATGCTCCCGAGCAATGCATGATAAGCCCATGTATTCCAAATGGTTACTTCCCATGTTTGATCGTTGTTGTCTATGTAATGATTAACGCCAACGGCTTTCACCTTATTCTCCAATTCATTGGTAAAATAATCCAGGACCAGGTCGAGCGACAGGAATTGTTTATCCAAAACGATATCCTTGTTATAAATCGTATCGTTATAATAACCATCCTGGCTATAAACGATGTGAACGCTGTCAATATAGGTTCCCGGAGAATTCACATACTGGTTGATTTCATCGATGGTAACCAGGGATTCATGTATAAACGGAACCTTGCCATAAATCCTGGCTGCGTTAAAATAGGCCCATGCCCTCATGCAAAGCGCTTCTCCGTACAATCTGTCGAAATTATTCACCTGGCTTTGCTTGTCAGTAACCTCGGGTCTTTCCTTTTCCAGAAGCCTGATAAAATTGTTACTGGCAGCGATCAATTTGAAAAAATTGGCTGGAGAGGCATATTTATTCTCTTTGGAAATCTGGAAGTTATAAATTTCCACCATATCCGGATCGGCATTAGGGGTGATGGTCAGCAAATCACCACGTAATTCGCCCAGGATCAAAAGTTGCTCAACCAGATCCTGTTGCAGTCCATACATTCCCATCGCAACAGAACGGTACTCGTACCAATCATCCAACAATTGGTCTTCCGTAATATTCAATTCCTGATCCGGATTCAGGAAATCCTTACAGGAGGATAGAAAAAATACAGGGGTTAATAATAATCCTGCGATTATGAGATACTTCATCAATCTTTTCATGATCATCCAAATAATGGTTATAAACCTAACTTGATTCCAACGATAAATTGCCTGGGCTGTGGTGTAAGTCCATAGTCAATACCCTGGTTGACCTGTTGTTGGGAATACCCAAACTCTGGATCATATCCAAGATACCTGGAGAAGGTAAAAATATTATTGGCCGTAATATAGAACTGGGCATTGCGGAAAGCCAAAAACTCATTTGGTACCGTATAACTCAGTGAAACATTCTTAATTCTGAGGTATGAACCATCCTCGATCCAACGTGTCGAGAAATTTGAGTTTCCGATCGGGTCATTCCATAATGCCCTTGGGACATCAGTTTGATGCCCTTCATATTGCCAGCGGTTCAGGACATTGGCACTTTGGTTGGCCAGTCCGGTCATCTCCTCATTCTTAAACCGGACATAGTTAAACACTTCATTGCCGGAGACAAACTGAAAGAATGCACTAAGATTCCAGCGCTTATAAGTAAAGGAATTGTTGAGTCCCCCAAAATACTCAGGAAGGGCATTTCCAATGCTGGTTTTGTCAAATTCGTTGATGATCCCGTCGGGTGAACCATTAGGACCGGAAATATCCTTAAAACGGGCATCACCGGCACCATAGGGAAAGTTCCTGTTGTTTCGAAGGCCTGAGGCCTGGGCTTCCTCAGTGGTTGAATAAACGCCTTCAAAAATATATCCATAAAAACTGTTGGCAGCAGCGCCAGTCATATTTACGATTTGTCCACCGGGAATATCCACCACAAGTTTGTCCCCTTTAATTTCGGTAATTTCATTCTGGATGCCGGAAACATTGGCCTGTACATCCCATTTGAAATTTCGTCCGTTCACCAATCGAGCAAATGTTGAGATTTCCCACCCCTTGTTAACGAGTTGCCCTCCGTTTTCAGGCCGAAATCCGTATCCAAAATAGGCTTCCAAAGGAGTATATATCAACATGTCATTGGTGGTAGACTGGAAGGCATCCACACTAACCGTAAAACGGTTACCCCAAAGTCCCAGGTCAACACCCGCATTAAGCTGCGTCACTCTTTCATAGGTAAGTTCTTCATTCGCAAGAGTAGCGGGATAAAGGCCAACGGTCTCCCTGAATTTGATCGCGTTGTAGTATCGGGTTGCATTAGACTCGCCAATGTCATCATTCCCGGTCTGACCAGCTGACACCCTGACTTTCAGTTCTTCGATCCAGGCTGCTTCCTTCAGGAAGGATTCACTGGAAATCCTCCATCCCAAACCGCCTGAATAAAACAGTCCAAATGGAACACCACCGGCTTTGATGGTATTGGCAGCATTGTCACCCACCCTGGATGAACCATCGAATGAAAGGCTAACGGTAGCAAGGTATCGATCCTTGTATGCATAGCGAAGATTTTCATAAAACGACAACCAGGTCCATTTACGGTTTTCCCCACCAATCTCCCTTAGGTTGGCTGTACCATCCTGCAACATCCTGTATTGGTCATTCTCATGGGCATTTTTGGTCAACCCCCAGTCGAACTCAAAATTATTCGACATGATATTCACACCTGTAGTGGAAGTCAGTACGTGATCATTACCAAACTTTCTGTCATAGTGTGCATAAGTGTTATTATTGAAAGCCGTGATGCTGTTATTGGAGGCCTTCGCAACGTTATAGGCCTCATCATTATAATAGTGTTCCATCCCAAGATTGGGCATAAAAATCTGCTCTTTCAGAATATTGTAGGTTAATCCAAAAGCACTGTTGATTCTCCAATATTTGTTGACCGACGCATCCAATCCAATGGTGGAGATGAAATAGTAGTTGCTATTGGCCGCAGAGTAATTTTGAATGACCGAAAGAGGATTACTGACACCGAGTTCATCAACATCTGCAAGAAGGGTCAGCCGATTGCCTTCCAGGTCATATTTATAAGGATTAAGCATGGGTGACTTGTGCAGGGCAGAAAGAATAGGACTTGTTTCACCAACCACAGCCGATTCCTTCAGGTTTGAAGTATTGTAGTTGAGAGAAACCGAGGCATTCATCCTGAGCCATGTAAAGATATTGAGCAAGCTAACAAACCTTAGATTATATCCCTGGTAACCAGTTTCCTTGATAATCCCATCATAGTCCATATAGCCGAAAGACAAACCATACCTGGCGATCTCATCACCTCCTTTTACCAAGATGTTGACATTCGAAAACATTGAATTATTAAAAACCTCTTTCTGCCAGTCAGTGTCGTGCTGATATTCAATAAAGCGTTGATCTGTAAGTTCAAGGTATAAATTGGGATACAATTCCCTTACCCTTTCACTGAACATACCTGAGGAAAAGAGCATCTCGGTTGCCAGTGTCTTGTGCTGGGAAGCATTTAGCTGAGGAATAAAATTGGAAGGGGCAAGAGATACACCTGAACGGACATCTAACTCAATCGTGGTCTGTGTGGCACTCGGATCCAATGTCTCGATTATAACAAGACCATTGGAAGCTTTTGAACCATAAGCTGCCGTGATAGCGGGATCCATGATGATCGTAGTCTTGGAGATATCCAGGACATTGACCCCCATCAAAGGATTGTAACTATATCCTTCCAGGTTGGATCCAAATGTACCCGGAGGTGTCATGGGTATACCATCAATGATATACAAAGGCTGGTTGGAGGTGGAAAGTGAATTGGCTCCCCTGATCAGGGTAATGGCACCACTGGAGGGATGACCTGACCGGTTGGTGACATGAACCCCGGGGGTACGGCCCTGCATATACTGATCCACAGACATGGCAGCGGATTTATGGATATCATTGGTATTCAGGGACGAATATGCTGACAGTAAATCCTTTCTTAAAACGGTATTCGCCAAAATGTTTAATTGGTCAGAACCTGATACCAAATCGGTAGGGGTTAGATAAATGACCAGATCCTGCCTGTTATTCAGATATTCACGCTTATTCTTAAAACCGCTGGGGGGCGCGATAATCAGCCAGGCATTGCCTGAGCCTGCCTTTACCTCAAACCCTCCTTCATGATCGGTCACTGCAGGAAGGTCGAAGGAGCCCTCGATACTCACGGATACATTTGGCAAAGGTTCATTGGAGGCATTGACAATTTTTCCTCTTACCAGTATGGAATCCTGTGCATCCAGTGAAAGAAAGCTGAGTATGAAAACAGCGGTTATCATAACGGTTTTCACCGGATTGGTTAAGGTCAGTAATTTGTTCATCATGGTTAGGTATTGCATTTGGTCGCAAGGTGTTCCACTCCGCACAAGAATGGGCCTCCCGGCAACACTATACTTAATTTTAATAATACTCTCAATGCGGTTCATCATCCCGTAAAGCCTGCCTGAAAACATGTTTATATAAAATGACATTCTTTTCATTTGGCTGATTATTTCTGTGGCAGATACTCAATATAGTCAATCACCAGACCATTGCTTGGCACATTGGCAGGTCCCTTATATTCAAACCTCACATTCGCCCTTCCATATTCCTCGATATTCTCAACCCAGAAATCAAAACGGTTGAAACGTCCTTCAGGAAGGAATCGGATACCGGTCTGCACACTGTTCAAGATGCCTCTGGAGGTTATGTATTGGTAATAGTTGAAGGACCGCACCAATTCACCGTTGACATAAATGTCATACAATCCGCCCACATCCATATGTGTCCTCACAACCACACGGTACTTCCTTGGGAAAAGATTTGGCGATTTAAAATCTATATTGAATCGTCCTGAATATCCCTTGATAAAGCCAACATTAAGGATCGAGTCCTTGGATGCGCCCTGGATATATTGTCTCAAGGGGGCAAACGACTGATCACTGACCACTTTAACGCTCTCTTGCCTCCAGGAATATTTATTGACGCCTGTCTCCCTCACAAAAGACTCTCCCTCTTGTCTTTGCCTTCCCGAGTATAATGAATCCGGAATCACAAAATCAGCATAGTCATAGGCATATCCGTTACTGCATATGGTCTTGTTTATGGGTGTATAAAGAATGGCAACACTATCTCCCATGATATTTGCAAGTTTCAGGGTATCCTTATGGGGAGGTTTCACAAATTCTGATTCTTCCAATTGATTCAGGAATACCCCGTATTTCAGGAGATGAGGAATCAGGATCTCATTCTGCCATTCAACTGGAATATCGGAATGGGTTTGAAAACTGCCTCCCAGGTTCTGAGCCATGATTGACAAGGCGTTCTCATATTTTTCCTTTTGTGGAAACACAATGGTTGCAGTGATGTTTCGAAGTTCCTGTTTTACCGGAAAATACTTCATCTCAAAATTGTTGATGACGACAGCCACTGTATCATATATCGTATTTCCCTCATCATCAAATCCAATCGGCCGGCTTTTTTCCCTATCCAAAACGATCGAGTCCTTGCTGTCGATATAACCTCTCAGAATCGGATTGTTCAGGACATAAAATTCGTACAGGTTCGGCCGGGGAACGGCAACCTGGTCCATTTTGAAAAATTTGCCGTTACGGTACAAAGGACTTTCAAATTTAAGAACAATGCCATCCATCGTGAGTTTACTGCCTGATCGTTCAATCAGCGCAAGTTTCTCGGCCAGTGTCTGAAGCCTTCTTTTACCGGTTATGCTTGCAGGCTGGACAAAACTCATGGCAATATGATAATCGAGAATATCCCTGGTAAAAACCTTGGAAGCCTGCAAACTTGCTATAGCTTCATTCGTAGGAATAAAAAATGTATGGATAATGCGGGTTGTAAACAATGAATCATACTTGTATTGCTTGATCAAACCCACAAATGAGGAAATCTCAGGGTCACTCTGCATAACTTCCCAAACATCCTGATCAACGGTTTCAGGAATGTCATTATAGTGATTATCCCAATAATCGGAGCAGCCCCAGAAGAGTAACACGAAGATAATTGCTGTTAATCCTGATATCTTTTTCATTGTCTACAATTTATACGGGTTCAAACCTGACATAATCCCAACGGAAAATCCCTGGTATTAATGATACGATCTCAATTGTGTGTTCCTCGAACCGCAGAAAATCAACAGTTCCAAGCTCTTTTCTTGCATAGGGGTTCGACGAACTTCCACCAGTGGTTAAGTCAACCAGACCTCCAATTTTCTTTCCATCAAGAAATACTTCAACCAGCGCATTGGCAGCATTACTGGCGTGTGCACCAAGAAATACACGGTATTTCCCCTGAACAATCTTAGGCATACGATAGGAAATCCTGAAATCACCATTGATGATCAGGTAATCCTGATTCCAGGCAAGTTCTGCAGGATCGTCTGATTTTACGAAAAATAAGTCAGCACCTGACCAGGTAATATTGTTCAGAATATCCGGATCCTTGATTTGAAAACTACCCCCCTCTGCCCTGAATTCATTAAAGGCAGGCTCTTCCCAAAACTCATAATTTCGAATGGCACGAACCGGTGGTTGCTGTCGCATCATTTGATTCACAAAATGAACCGGGCCACTTTGGGTGATCAGGTTGCTGGCATCATACAGGATTCCCACATAGTCAATAATGGTGGTATCACCCTGATGGACGATGATATTGAAAACTTCCTGTCCTTTATTGATGGCAATATCAATTCCCAAGCCATTTACATTGAGTGGGATATCCGAATAAGTGTTATAGTTGGTGGCAACCCCCTCGAAATTATCGAGGAACATGCTTCCCTCAAGTATATGGTAGGCGACAAAGTTGTACAAGGGATTGGTCACAGAGGTATAATTGCTGTTATTGGGACTTATCCTCGCAGCCAGATCATCAAAGTTGTTGATGTTGAATTTCTTGAAAATCGAATCATGCTCAACCATCAGGGTACTTGCCCTCAAATTTCTCTCATCTGTTTTCAGGTTGATGTTCAGTGTATCTTTCAATCCCGTTCTTTCAACCGCTTCCCTGAAGATGGTGTATCCCGGATTCTGTGTCAGCCATGTATATGACGTAAAGGTAATCGGGGTAAGCGCATTTTCAATGACGTGCACATACCCATTGGATACTTCAATATTTGGCTTAATGATAGCGGCCTGGTTATTGATTTTATAATAGGAAGTATCCGGAAGGATCACAAAACTGACCGTGAGCTGGTCACCCGATAAGGTATATTCAGGTAATGCGCCAAATGGAAAGTCGTTGGTCATGATCCCCAGGTTCAGAACATGGAACCGGCTGAATGCTTCAACATACGCCTGATTATTCAACAAGTCGTTCAGTGAGTTGAACTGGCTGCTTTGCTGTATAAACCTCTCAATTGCCTCATTCGTAGGCAGGAAAAGTGTGTAATCGACACCATTTGGATTATAGGCACTCAGTGTTTTGTCGATCCCACCCTTTTCAAGAATGGACAGGAAGCTGGTAAACTGATCCTTATTTTCTTCATCGATGATATAATCATAAATTGTCATGTTGACCATATCCTCAAAACCGGCATCAATCTCCTTTTCCTCACATGAAAAAAGCATTGCCAGGCCAATGATATAAGTGATTATAAACAGTCTTCTTTTCATGGCTAGAAATTATAATAAGGATTCTGAACAAGATTTTTATTTCTCTCCAACTCAACATCGTAAATTGGCATATACCAGCCCAGGGGATTGGTCAGTTTCACAGCCAGGATCCTCTTTTGGGTAGAGGGCACATTCCTGACGATTACTTCAATCAGTTTCTCCTTTCTTGCAAAATTGTTGCGTCTGCCCATTCGAAGTAAGTCGAACCAGCGTTTTCCTTCGAAGGCCAGTTCAAGTGCTCTTTCGTCCATGATGGCATCTTCATAAGCTGAAGCCGAATTTGGTAGTGAGAGTGGCGCAACGTCAGCCCTTTCCCTTATGGTATTGATTATCTCCAATGCCTCCGGAAAGCGATTCAGCTGTGAAAGAGCCTCTGCTTTCATTAACATCACATCAGCCAAGCGATATACAATCCAGTTGGCGCTGAACTGGTCGGTACCTGTTCTCACGGTATTGCCATCCGGTGCACTTCCCACATACTTCCAGATTATAAAATCGCTCTCACCATATTTTTTGATTGAGCTGTCTTCACCCCTGACAAGCTCACGTGTATATTGCCTGGCAAAAAGTTCAAGTGCTGTTTGACTTGGATCGTAGTTGTATGCGAATCGGTTTGTCATCCCATACATGCTGTTGTTTTGGTTCTTGCTCTGATCGAACTGAAATTCAAAAATACTTTCCAATGAGTTCCCGGGATAGAACATTTCAAACCATTTGCCACTGGGCATGAGAACAATCTCCTTATTCGATTCAATACGGCTGACATACTCAATTACTTTTTCGTATTGAAAATTCCACAGTGCGATATCAGCCAGTAATGCATCAAAGGCTGCCTTTGATGCACGGCCTTTTACCTCGGATAGGGTAGCATATCCGTCGGCAATGGCAAAATTCCGGTTTTCTTCAAGGTCTTTGACGATCTGGGCAATAATGACTGATTCATCCGATTTGGGAATATAAAAATCGGTATCATCCGTTTCAGATGGTTCCAGGATCAGGGGAACATCCTTGTAAATCCGAATCAGGTAGAAATAGGTAAGTGACCTGAGGAAATATGCCTCAGCCATCATACCCTTCAATTGGTAATCAGTATAGGTATTATCGATTTCCTTGACAAGTGGTGCATTTCTGATCACCTCATTGCAATAGTTGATGACCTGGTAGAACTGGTTCCAGTTAGCCATCCAGTTATCGGGATAAATGTTGTTCTGGGCAATTTTCCGATGGGCGTCATTCTGGTTGATATCACCGGCAACCATATCAGCCCTGATCTCGCCAAAAACAAACATCAGTCCGTCAAGCTTTGACATAAACTCATAGGCACCCATGAGAACCGCATCCACATCCTCCTTGGTTTTCCAGAATTCTTCACGGATCAGACCCTGAGGTGGAATCAGTTCAAGCCAATCATTGCAGGATGTATTAACAAAAACGGCTAAAACCACAAGTAAATATTTTATTTTATTTTTCATCGTTTCCAATTTTTAATGATCGTTAGAAACCAACAGAAAGGCTGAAAGTAAAGGTCTTTGGCGGAGGGGTGTTAGCCCTGTCTACACCAATCCAGAATGGGTCACTGGCATCCTGGCCAATTTCAGGGTCCTGACCTGTATAATTGGTAAAGGTGAAGAGTTTTCTGGCGCTTAAGGCAATGCTCAAACTACGTAATCCGAGGTTGCTGCATACCCGTTGTGGGAGACGATAACCAAACTTGACGTTATTCAGCCTGATAAAATCTCCTTTCTCAACATACCTGTCAGATCCAAGGTTATTGGCCGGATGGTTCATGTATGCCCTGGGTAACATTCCAGGTTCATCCTGTCCTTGAACCCTCCAGCGGCTCAATACTGCCTTGCTCTGGTTGTTCCGGTTATTCATGCCTTCCGTTTCAATGGCAACTCCATTAATAATGTCAAATCCCAAACGATAATGGAATCCCAGTGATAAATCCCAGCTCTTATATCGCATGGATGTACCAAAACCTCCAATGAAGTTAGGGTTTGAGTCACCAATATAAACCACATCATTCAGGTCAATCACACCGTCATGATTCACATCTTCATATCTGGCATCTCCACCCTTAAAAATATAAGTTCCCTGGTATGTCAAAGGTATCGGTGCTCCATCAGTGTCTTTCATCATGTTGCCATCAGCATCTGTGGCTATAGCATCTTGGTCATTTGCCCAGATGCCCAGATACCTGAAACCAAAGAATGATCCGATGGGTTCCCCTTCAACCACCCTGCGCGGATACTGACCATTTCCGATAGAGGTCGAACGCTCCGTGTTAAAGTTTTCGGGCAGCTTATTAAAGGAGTTAATATTTTGAGATGTATTGAAATCGAGATTGAGGGTAAAGTCTTTCTTGTTGATGACCCTCCAGTTCATCATCATCTCCCAACCTCTGTTTTCCATCTCGCCACCATTGAGCAGGCTCAAGGTGTTATAACCCGAAGAGGTCGGAATGGGATAACCATAGAAGAGAAGATCGGTAGTTAGTTTCCTATAAAAATCTGCATTCAGGAAGAATCGTTCATCAAACAGGTTAATCTCGAAACCGACATTGGTTGATGAAATGGTTTCCCACTTCAGGTTATTCAGCTGAATGTTATTGGGAACGATGGAAGGGTTATTGATATAAGCACCCGTATTGGTTGAAATATAGGAAGCAAAACGGGCATAAGGATCACCTGGTTGACGACCTGCCAAACCCCAGCTTGCCTTGATTTTACTTTCACCTAACCATTCAAGGGTCTCAAGCCATGGTTCACTGGAAAAACGCCATGCACCCGATAATCCGGCAAAGGTTCCCCAACGGTTGTTGGAACCAAAGGATGAGTTGCCATCAGCCCTAAAAATAGATTGGACCATGTACCTGTCGAGCAATTTGTAATTCACATTTAATGATCCTGCCACATCCCGGGCTTCACCCGTGCCGGTACCGATCCAGTTGATCTGGGCATTGATGGCAGGGTCCTGGATATTGGTACTTGGAGTACGGTTACTTTGGATATTCAGCCATTCATAACTCGATTGGTTGGTGATCCAGGTGGCAGCACCGGTCAACACATGCTTGTCGGTTCTGAATGGTGAATTAAATATCAATTGAGATTCTGTCTGGATAGAGGAATTGATATTGTTGCTTTCTTCAGCTTTATTAATATTCCAGGCCAGCCAGTCGGCACCTATGGCATTATAGGGAAGGTAGTTCTTCGATTTGGAACCAGTATACTGGAACGAAACGGTTTCATTGAATATGAGCCAGTCATTGATATTGTACCTCAACCTGAAAGTATTCGACAGTGTATTCTCATTCCGGTCGTTCTTTCCAAGATTGGCAACAGCGACAGGGTTGAAGAAAGTCGTACCATTTCCCTGGTAACTGTTGATCGGGTTGAAATATTCGCCGGTGAGGTTCCCATACTGGTCATGTTCCCAAATGCTCATATTGGGTGCCTTGATATAGGCCATTGAACGTATGTTCCTTCCATCAATGGAGACATTCCCGTCGACATTATTACCCGTATAGTTAAACTGGACCGTAAACAACAAGTTCCTTGAAAGAAAATAGTCGAGGTTGATACGTGTCGAAAACCTGTTGGCAGCCGTTCCGATAGTTGTACCCCCTTCATCCACATAACTCAGCGATGTAAAGTATCGGGTTCGTTCACCACCCCCGGAAATCTTAAAGTAATGGTCGTGGGTAATAGAATTCTGGGTAATTGCACCAATCCAGTCGGTATTGGCCGAATAGTTATGGAAATCGGCATATTCGGGATCATAGGCAATCTCCCTGGGTATGTCAAATACACCGAAGGCATTGTGCCATTGTTCGAGCTGCAGCATAATGTACTCATCCCCGTTCAACATGGGAATGGCAGGTGGCTGAAAATTCATGGTATTCTTGTACTGGTAGTCGAACTGCACCTTCCCCATGCGTCCTTTGTGGGTCTCGATCAGCAACACACCGTCGGCGCCTCTCGAACCGTATACAGCAGTTGAGGCTGCATCCTTCAATACTTCAATTGACTTGATATCCTGTAAGGCGATATTGATCAGGTTACTGATATCTTCCTGGTCGGCCGATGCCAGGTCAAAGCCCTGCATTACACGGTCCTGGGGAACCCCATCAATCACGATCAATGGACGGCTGTTACCCATGGAACTGAGTCCCCTGATTACCAGGGAGGAACCTGATCCAGGGTCACCGGAGGCAGAGATAATGTCCAAACCCGATACTTTACCCTGAAGGGCATCAGCCGCCGAAACCAACCCTGATTCCGCCATTTCCATCAGGTCAATCTTTACGGTTGCAGAAGCATTATCCCGTTCATCGATATTGGTCAGACGGTTTGAAGTCTGTGCCTTGGCAGTAATGGTGACTTCACCAATTTCGACATCTGACGATTCAATTTCAATGACCATGGGCTTTGTTGCATCGGGCTTAACCTCTTTTGAGTTATACCCTATCACGCTAACCCGGATATTATTGGCCGAATTCCGCATCTCGAGAACAAAGTCACCATTGACGTTGGTAATGGTACCGTTAATGACACGGTTTTCATTGTCAAACTCAATGATGTTTGCCCCGATAACGGTTGATTTGTCGCTCTTGTCAATAACCCTTCCCCTGATTACCAGTTTACCCTGCGGGAAAGCCTCCATAAAACAGAAGAGCGCCAATATGAGCAGTATGGTTTGTTTGATTCTTTTCATTTCGTTCTAGCACCTTTGGTTTAGAAAATCAAGTATGGGCCATGATGGCTATTTCGTATCCAATTGATTGAACAGAAGCGGTTTATCAAGCTCGTGAATTACCCCATAGGCAAGTATGTTCTTGATAGTCTCCGTACCTACACCAATATTTCTTGATACTATGATATTGGATCTGGCTGATTCGTTGACTGTTGCAAATACATCTCCATTCTTATCGATAAATTCGATAACGTCTATACCTGGCCTGATACGGATCTGGGTAAATGTTGATGAATATTGTGACGAGGTTTCAGAAATTCTGGAAGTTCCATAATAACCAGCCGCTTTTTTACCATCCGTAAAAATGATATGGCCGGGCACAAAGTGCATCATCACAAATCGTTTAAGGTCGTCCTGTGTCATGTCCGAAGTGACAAATCCTTCCAAAGCCTGGTCACTGGGGGCAAATACGGTATAAATTTCACTCTGAGACATGAAACTGTACCTGAATTCTTTCTCAAGCACCAATCCGGCAGTCCTCATGATATTGTGGAAACGTGGATAGTTGGTTGAAATCCTTGTATACAAATCGGTAGAGGAGAAACTGAACCAGTTGTTGATCTCGTAAGTCGTGCCATTATCCGCATTATTGCTGATCGTTCTGGGTATCTCCTGGACAATCTGGCTCCCCCCATATCCTTTGGTTGTAAAATCGGTACCCCTGACCTCCCCGGTGACATTATCCACGATCAGATAATTTCCGGCCATATTGGGGATAAATTCCTTCCTCGCCAAACCCTTGGCCTGGTCGAGGCCGATGTGATTCATCAGCAGGTTTCTTAAGTCGCTCTGGGTCATCCCAAATTCCTGATATGAACCTGGGGTAATCATAAATGCCGAAAACCTGTTCCTGGCTTCATCATAAACCAAGGATGAATCCAATCTGAGACTTTCATCGGATTCAACGAATAACATGTAGTTCTGTCCCTGACGTTTAAGCGCTGGCAGCAATCCGGCTAGTTCGATGGCATTCATGACCCTGGAATAGCCCCGCTGCAGATAAATAGGCCCAGTCACGCTTTTAAAAGCCCTGGGAATAATGGCATTCTTTACCCCTATAAATGTGGTGTTGCTGCCATATTCCTTTTGGACGATCTCGGACTGATCCAATTTGACGATATCCAGTTCGCCGTTATAATACCCTTTCGTCAGGTCAGTAGGGTAAATGGGATTGATTGACATGTAGGTATTGGCAATAATCCGCTTGATATGTTGGGGTGCATTCCGAAGGCTTCCCCACCTGGCCCCACCGACCAGATACTCATTGACAAATGCATTGAATGCAGCATCGGTAGGTGCAATCAGTCCGTGATGGTATCGGATGGAAACATTTTCGGGGAGACCATAAGTACCGGCAGGCGCTTTGGTCCGTTCCCTGTTGATATTGAAGGTTAGATTGGGATACGACAGGTCAAAAAGTGAATCTACAGCCAGACCTTCTGAAGCACCAGGCTGCAGCATGGTCTTCCGGTCATCATAAACAAATTCAGGAAATGAATTGATGAAATCCAAAAAGTCCTTATACGAGTTGGGACCTTCTTTAGTGGCCATGATTTGATATGCATTCTTCAGGGGTTCAACCACCCTGTCAATCTTATAGACAAACCCGTTTTCGGCAAAAACCTCATCACCGAGAACTTTGGCCCCTACATAATATATGTCGGCTGGACTTTCTATCGGCCTTTTGAAGTAAAACTCGTAATCTGAAGAGCTTAGTTCATAGATATCGAAATACTCCTTGAAGAAAATCGGAGCATATTTCCTGGAATCGGTAGCTTCATTTCTGATCCAGGGTGAAGACAATGTGTCAACTATTGAAATATAGTTCCTGAAATTACGGAATTCTCCCTTGATTCCATATTTCCGGTTCTTATCCAGCAAAAGGGTTTCCCGTTTATATCCCCGTGGTT
>DIFU01000033.1 GCA_002419285.1 Prolixibacteraceae bacterium UBA5740
CACTGATACCCCAAATAAGCCCTTGTCAACTCCCATCCTGGTCCCAATCAACTTCCCACTATCGACGTATATTTTGCATATATACTCTAATGTTTGACCATAAGACAATGGAGAATAACTATAGAATATATGCAGAAGATATGGAGAAAGTCAGAAGATGTATAAGACTTGATCATACCCTGGTGGGTACTTCATAGATAGTATTCTAATAATTGTTCCAGCATAAATAATTATCATTCCTTTTGGTAAGCAACCGTAACAGTTCCCCTGATGGTAATCCTGCTGTTTAAAACCAAAACATACAGGTAAGAACCTTGTGAAATGAATCCGGCGCCTTCTGTTTCTCCATACCACCAGGCATCACGTGAAAAGCCCCAATAAGCAAGGTTCCCATACTTTTCCTTCTTGAAGATCATCTGCCCTTTCCTGTCAAACACCTTCAGGCACGCATCCGGATAGTCCTCGATACCCAGTATCCGAAATTCATCATGTATTCCATCATACCCTGGAGAGAATCCTTCAGGAATAAAAAACCCCTCCTCTGGTTGGCGTTTAACCACAATCCTCCCAACTGAAACATTCGTACATCCAAAAAGGTCAATAACTGTAACCTTATAAAAATAGTTGCCCGCAACCTTCCAGTGCACCCGAATTTCAGAGGTTCCCTGTCCTTGTATTATTTCAGCCTGAGAATGAGCGCAATCTCCTTTATTGGATAAAAAATCACTCACCCTGGAGGAATAAAGCTCCCAAAAGCAATAAACTCCGGAAGGTACCCTGATCCTGATTTCGGAAATTTCGCCCGGAAAGATTTCCCCAAATCCAAACGTATTCAATCCGATAAGAATCAACGGTAGAAGTAAATATATCTTAAGCCAGAGCGGGCTAATGCGGCAAGGACATATCACAATTCTGGTTTACCTGTATGAATTTTTAGGTATTACATCCATGTATTTGATTTTACAATCGAACAGCAGACATGCCTTTAATCTTTGATTACAAATGAGGCTGGATCTTCATTCAAGATAGAAGGTCGGGGCAGCAGATCCTGTGCAGCCTGATCCACAAAATTGCCCTCAACTACGCAGGATTCATTTACATCATCAAGATATCCATTGCCATAAGCATCAACCTTCAGCGTCACGGAATTTCCGGTCAATCCTTCATTCTTATTTTGATGAACCTCAATACGCACAAAAATAGAGACACCTCTCGATGTATCTGTTTCATTTGTTTTTGCTGCAATCGCATCATCCCTTTCCATGGTCCAGTTTCCCGAAACGCCACTTGCAATGGCAATGTTGGCAGTCTCAGGGGTATACCCCCAATAAATGTCAGCTGTTTGTCCTTCAGACAAACCTTCAACAGAGAAATAAGGATAAAACGAATCTGTGAAATTTGCTGCAATCACCTCAAACATCAGGCTATTGGCTCCATAATTCATGACCATCCGGTCAGTTCCATAATCATATTCCGAAGCCACAGGATCAGCGGGACAATGTTGCAATGACTCATTGTAGGCCAGAGGTACATATTCATTAGCCATCCTGGATACATTGGTAATATCAAGGGTAAATGCGATTACCGGACTGATCTTGAATGCCTGAATGTTTTTACCGCAAGCTGAAACAGGGCCATTATAATAAACCCCGACAAAAAGAGGACTCTTTGTATCTGAAGTATAGTCAACCTTTGATAATCCATTGGGTTTCCACACAATCTCGATGGTGGAGGGATTCTGATCAACCGAACTGAGTCCTAATCCAGTAGCGGATTCAATATAATCCCCTCCTACTATCTCAATGTCATTTGAAAGGGCGCCACCTTCAATGAATACGGGATTTGTGGTGACAAACCAGGTGGCCTGTCCCTTTTCCGGTTCAAAATCTGCTTTATATACATAGGGTATTCCGGGCACCGGATGCAAACCATCAGGACTGGACGAACAATTTATGGGGCGGGCTTCGGTATAAGTAATTGCCTGACCCAAAACCCCAAACGACAGGCAAAATAAGATTGCCACAAACAGAATTCTTTTATTCATAACTTGTAAATTATTAATTAGATGCTATACAATTTTTTTGACGCGAGTAAAGACTACGGTAAGCCAAAGGAATCTTCCACCCGGAGTTTGAGAACTGAAGTATCAGTTTTATTCGGTGAATGCATTCGACACTGATCCTTTGTTGTCCGGAATTCCTTCATGGATAACCGGTCGACATCACAATCCCCGGACGGGATAGGATAATGATGGGCACACTTTTGGAATCAGAAATATTCCCATGGCAGTCTTCCATCCAATAGCTGATGATATGCCCTGTCATTCCAGTGCCCGCAGAACCTCCGGGCAGACATATTTCCATATTTGATTCTGAAGGCTGGCCGGTCCCTGAAACAGGATTTGCATTCTCAGCCAAATCTGGATTCAAAGGATCTGCTACAGTGGAAAACTCTATTATCCAGTATAACACCAGTTCGTCAACAGGACACAGATTATCATTCCATGCAAATACAGTCGGATCTAGATCGAATACAGAAAGTTCCGGACCATTTAGAATGACATCATTGTATTTGGATTCCAACACGATACCGAATTCACCAAAGACAACAAGCTCAGGCAATGTCTGACAAAACCGATAGGGTTCTTCAGGAACCTGAAAGTCAGGAGGCGATTGATCACCAACATTTACAGAATAGCTACAAAGCAACCCCTTCTCAGGAATATCCCGGGCAAACACCTCAACTGATGTTGTACCGGATTCAAATAAATACGGAAACTCAATCNNCAACATTATCAATGATATAAACTAACTCGACGGGACCACATTCATTAATCGCTGCAATACTAAAATCCCCCAAATAATATCCAGTGTCATTGGGAGGATAATAAGGCTCCGTAATCGGGCACGCCAATTCCATTTCGGGCGGGATATATACTTCTATTTGCCGGCTGAAGTTTGACTGGCTTGAAACGGTGCAACCTGCCTCAGCCGAGGACCTGAAATGTATACTGACGTAATATCGACCTGAATGATCAGATCTGACACCACTAAAATGAATCTGCCCAGTCTGGCTTCCACTTATGCACTCATCGTCCAATACAGGCCTCCAGTCATTGGGCCCATGGTATTTCATCCACTGATAGCTGGTGACATTCTCAGGATAATTTATGATAACGCTCCACGAAAATTTAGATCCGGCACATAACTGTATGCTCGTCGCATTGGAAGGGTCGGTCGACGCAAGGACTCCGGTGATCCGATTGATTGTCAAAACAGCTGATTGCGACACAACCGATGAGGATCCGTCAGACACAATCGCCCTGAACTCAGTTCCATCAGGATTAGCCGCAGTACCAACATCTTTTATAGTGATAAATCCCGGAAAGGGATAGGTTACCTTGATGTCACCTTCCGGAATCAGGGCGAACTCCCCACCGGGAAGCTTACGCTCCCATGCATATCGGAGATTTTCCCCACTTGCCTTGACAAAAAACGAAACAGTCCGGTAATAGCATTCCGTTTGTGAAACCGGATGGATTAGAAGAATTGGACCCTCTGTGATTGAATAACGAAAGGATGGAAAAGAGGAGATTTCCTGGAAAGTCTGCATGGCGAAAACCTTTCCCGTTGCTCTTCCCGCATTTGATAGGAATAGTATAAATAGAGCAAAAACCAGAGGGTTAAGGAG
>DIFU01000093.1 GCA_002419285.1 Prolixibacteraceae bacterium UBA5740
ATTTCCCGCAAAGTGATGCCAAAAGGAACCTCAATCAAACCGGTATTTTTTACATCTCCTGCAAGAGCAAAAGTTTTGGTACCTTTGCTTTTTTCTGTTCCCATACTGGAGAACCATTCGGATCCCTTGAGGATAATTTGCGGTACATTGGCATAGGTTTCAACGTTATTGATATTGGTGGGTTTGCCCCAAAGGCCCTTATTCGCTGGGAAAGGTGGTCGTGCACGCGGCTCACCGCGGCCACCTTCGATCGATGCCATCAGGGCGGTTTCTTCGCCACAAACAAAAGCACCAGCGCCCATGCGCATATCCAGATCGAAGCTGAAATTGGTTCCTAGGATATTTTTCCCTAAGAGTCCCATCGAACGAGCTTGTTTCATGGCAAGATTCATAGTGCTCACAGCGATAGGGTATTCAGCGCGGCAATAAATGTAACCTTGCTGAGCACCAATTGCATAAGCTGCAATGCACATACCTTCAATGACCGAATGGGGGTCACCTTCGAGGACACGTCGGTTCATGAACGCACCGGGATCGCCTTCGTCGGCATTGCAGATAATGTATTTGACGTTTCCTTCTGATTGTCGGGCAAACTTCCACTTCAAGCCAGTTGGGAAACCTGCACCGCCCCTGCCTCTGAGCTTGGCATCCAGGATCTCCTGGATAACCTCCTCAGGAGACATTTCAGAAAGGACTTTTCCTAATGCCATATAACCATCTTTAGCGAAGTAGTCTTCAATATTACGAGGATCAACTTCACCAATATTTCGCAGAACTACCCTGATTTCTTTCGATTTCGGTGCACTCAACTCCTCGTCGATTGCATCAATCATTTTTGAAGCATATTGCTTGAGGATTCGCCCTTTTATGAAGTGTTCTTCAACCAGACGAGGAACATCAAAAAAGGTTATGTTCGTGTAATGGGTTCCTTCGGGATAGACAACAATGTCCGGACCAAGTTTTTCGGGGTCACCCAAACGTGGGGTTTCCAGAACCTGTACCTCATCCAACAAACCTTGTTTAATTAACTCATCTTGCAGAGAATCAATTAATTCATATGCGCCTTTTTCAACACATATGGGGTCAACAGAAACCAGCACAGTCGATCGGTAAAAAGCCATAAGTATCCTTCCGTATGTTTATGCGAAAAAATCGCAAAAATTAGCCATTAATTTTGTAGTCTGAAACAATATGACCTTTGACAACATGCTCGTCCATGATGATTCTGGCAATTTCAGGATTGACCCTGCCATACGTGACCTTTTCGGCACCGGGCAGAATGACCTGAACGACAGGCTCATACGAATCAATGCCGATATTTCCTGTTTGGCGAATAATGATATTCTCCAGATTATTATGGTCAACATAATCCAGGATTGCTTTGAGGGTTTCACGAGCACCGGCAGCGATTCCCACGGTTCCCATACCAACGATAATCTCAGTTTTGCCCGAGGTCGTTTTTAACTCTTGTTTTTTGAGCGCTTCTTCCCTGATTCTTTTCAAGTCATCGAGCGATTTAATTGTTGGCATTTCCTTTTTCTCCTTATAACTTAAATTAATTGCAATTCTTCTATACCATCTTCAAATATTGAACGGATAAAACGGATTACGTCGGGTTGGGTAATTTCGATTCCTTCCAATTCGTTTTTTAGTTCAACATCGTCAAAGTAAAACTCCTGATCATCGCGTTTTACTCTAAAAATCCAATTCACATCCGGTGTGCCCAACTCCAAGGTCAGAAACGTATCGGCGAGGTCACCCAGTGGCATACGATCAATATGACTCAATTGGAATTGGACCCTAACCTGGGTTCCCTTTCCCAACTCAGATGTGATCTCAAACCAACCATTGCAAGATTCTGCCGCAAATTTGAGCAGCGGAATGCCTAATCCGACTTTTCTTTCTGTTCGGCTGGTAACAAACGGATCTGTAACGCGAGCCACCATCTCGGGGCTCATCCCCCTTCCATTATCCAAAATCTCTATTGTTAAGGTGTCATCGTTCCGATTCTCGATAATGGTGATGCTAATTTTGTCAGCACCAGCAGAAATGCTGTTGTTGGCAATATCGAGAATATGGAGTGTTAGTTCTCTCAATTAAGCAGTCTCTGATTTTTGAATATCCTGGACCAATTTTGGAAATCGGTTGGGTTGGACACGTCCATGTATATTCTCGTCTACGACCACAACAGGCGCCTGGCTGCAAGCACCAACGCAGCGGCAGACTTCCAGTGTGATTAATCCATCTGGTGTGGTGTGACCAGGTTCGATCCCTAAAACTTGTTTTGCTTTTTCGATGATCTGATCAATGCCACCGACATAACAAGCGGTACCAAGGCAAAATTTGATGGTATGTTTTCCACGAGGAGTGGTTGTGAAGAAAGAATAGAAGGAAACAACGCCGTGAACTTTACTAATTGGAACACCCAGTTTTTGAGCAACATAAGCTTGCATTGGCTTTGATATAAAGCCAATTTTTTCTTGTAACTGGTTGAGAATAACCATGGTAGCGCCATTTAATTCCGCATTATCTTCAAGAACTCGATCAATTATGGCTTTTTTTTCGGGAATTTCCAGTGGATCAATGATTTGATATTTTTCTGAACTATCCAATTTACATTCTCCTTATTTTTCGGTTTGGTTTGACCCAAATTTCACAAACCATTTTACCATGTTAAGTGACCTTGTGATAAAAATCACCAACAA
>DIFU01000016.1 GCA_002419285.1 Prolixibacteraceae bacterium UBA5740
TTGGTACCACCATGGCGGATCGATACATATTTAATGACTCCTGAGTTGTCGTTGGGGACATTGCCTCCATAAAGTCCATTCAGGTCAGAAGTGGGAATACCTTCAATCTGCACTTCGCTGACATCACCCGACTCGTTGGATGCCGAAATGGGAGCCTTGCCTAAAACCAGCAATCCGCCCCATAAACCATTGATGTCAGGATCGAGGTTTGGACTGCCAAAAGCACCTGCGATGATGTCCGCTGGCATGATTTCATCTGCGACAGATGTGAAAATAATGGGTTTCACTGCTGTTCCCTCTGCCATAATTTTGGCTCCCCGTGCTACAAGCAATGCTGTAGCATTGGCGCCGGTACCGGCTTCGCCTTTAATGATGACGCCTGGTTCGATGGTCAGGGTGACACCACTCATTACTGTGATTCTGCCACCCAAAATATAGACATTCCCCGATTTCCAGGTAGTGTTTTCCGTAATGTTTGCTGTTATCCTGGCAGTTGGATCCTCGTCAATGACCGGATCTACGGTTTCTTTCTCACAAGAAGTAAATAAGAGTGCCGAAACAAGCACTAAACTGAACAAAAAATTAAATTTTTTCATGATAATCGATTTTGATTCTGAATTCGTCGCAAAACTACCGGGGCATTGTTACAAAACGATTACATCTGTATTAATATAAGATTACTTTGTTTGATATTTGGTAATCGATTAAAATACAGGTATTTGTATATCTGTTGATTTATTGAAATGGGTCCTGCTGTTCCTGTTTTCTGCTATACAGCCAAATGAAACCGATAAGTCAAATTCCTCTATTCATTAGGTTTTTCAAAGGCTTCATGAAAACAAGTTGCATAAATTATTTATCGAGTATCAAATATTATGAGACGTGATGTCGTATTTCAACCGATTAAATTTCAATTAAATGTGATCAGAAAGCGGGACGGGCACCTGAAATCATTCTAATTTCGCGCTTTTCAAATCGATAAAAATGAGACAATTATTTCTGATAGTAATGATGTTAAGCCTTGGGGCATTAGAAATTGCCGCACAGGAGATTAAAGAAACCGATGGATTGTTTTACCGCGAAGGGCAGGTTTATACAGGTCCTTACGTAACCCATTACCCCGATGGAACCTTGAAAATGGAAATGACCCTGAAAAAGGGGAAAAAGAACGGTCAGGTCCGGCTCTATTTTGAAAATGGGACCTTGAATGAAATCCGTTCATATCGGATGAATGAGATGCATGGTAAATGGGAAGTATATAATGCCGACCGGGTACTCATTTCGGAAGCCCGCTATAAAAAGGGTTTGAAACATGGGGCCTGGATCATCAGGAATGAACGGGGAAACTTGTTGTATGAACTTCATTACAAGAAAGGTGCAAAAACCGGAACCTGGAGGAGTTATGACGAGCAGGGGACGCTGATTAATGAGCGGGAGTACAAGGATAAAATGTAACAGATCTTTAATAATTCTGTAATGATGATGTAATGGTGCCACCATACCTTTACACTGAGAAAAAATGATAAACATGAGAACATTTTTGATAGCCACAATTGCATTGATGCTTACAATTTCCACCTCAGCATCTGAAAAGGAAAAAAACACAACCGTAAGTGAATCGGACGCTTCGTCCATGATGGTTGTTTCAGGAACGATTACCGATTCAACGACTGGTGAACCTCTGGCAGGAGTTGAAGTTCAGCTTGAAGGAGCCGACGTAAAAAGCTACACCGATTTTGACGGAAATTTCACTTTTAAAGGATTGACACCTGGCGAATATAAGTTGGTGACCAGTTACATTTCATATGATCAAGCCACCGAGCCATTGAAGCTCTATGAAAAGCAAACAGAGGTGAAGATAAAACTCGAAAATTCAAAATAGACATAAGCCTTTTTGGTTACCCTTCAAGTCGAGCTGGAATGACAGTTCGGCTTTTTTTATATAAAAAAGACCAGAATCTATTAGAGATTCCGGTCCTTTTTATGCATTTTCCTGATCAAATGGAGTAAAGCCAGTAAGTGAGATTCAGATTTCTAACCATAAGGTGAATGCAGGTAACGATTGCTGAATATGGAAAAGAGAACCATTAACGTGATACAAGAGTTATAAATTAACTTTTCAGCAGCATTAACTTACTGTTTTTCTCATTTCAAAGGAAAAATGTCTTTAAGCAACTTATATATTACTTGCTAAGATACAATATGAAATATCCTCAAATCCATACGTAAAATCCCGTATTTTTTGGGTATCGAAAAACGACCTTTTCAGGGGTATACAAAAAAAATCCCGGCAGGGTAGCCGGGTATTTAGATAATCTTCAAATAAGCGTTGCCATATAGGGAAAGCAACTATCTGTACGTCCGTTGCAAAGATAGTAGCGCCCTGATAATCAAACAATAGACAAAGCGTGGACAGAAATTGCCATTTTATTAGGTTCTGGGCTGATAGTGTCGTTTCAGCCAGTGGGCTAAACCGTCGAGCCCCGGGAAAAGCACCCTTTCGGTGATGTTTGCCTGGTCGAGTTTATCCCTGATTTCCCACTTCAATTCCTTCGGAATGATTAACCTTCGGTACAGCAATTGATGCAGAGCCAGAAAGTCATCCAGGATGGCAGTTGGCGATGTCATGACAGAAAACAGGGCATACTGATTGACAATCCGGTCGTCGAGCGAAGGAGGTTCAAAGAATATTGCATGACCAGGACCGTTCACTTCATCGAACCGGCTTAGTGATGCAAAATTCTCTTCGAGCATTTCAAGCGTAAAAGCATTACATTTTTCCTCTATAAGAATTGTTTGAAGAGGATCAGGAGTCAAAAGGTTGATTTTGACAAAGTCGACCTGCCATATAACACCATCGGTATCATATTTTTCGGTGTTGGCTGTGGCAAAATGCATTGCGATAAAAGGAGAATAGGTCCAATCGAGGAGTCGGGTTGGAAGCCCGTGATGTTGTGCCAAAACCAGCGACCTCCATTGGGTTCCGGTTTGGCTAGGCTCGGTTGTCCTGGCATACTTCCTGAAATTTCTCAGCAGATGATATTCAAATTCCGGGTGGTTGCCGCTGTTTCTCAGGAAGCTGTTCTTGAGCTGGTATGTCGAATCCGAAAGTCCCCTGAAAACATAGTCACTCCGGTAACGTCCCATTCCCGGTTTCCAGGCATCAAAATAGACCTCCTCAACCAAATGCTTCCAGCTTTTGATGATGATATCGTTTTTTGTGATGCTACAATCCATGGCATTTTTTGGCAAGTTAGGAAATAAAAAAACAGGATGCCATCAAGGAAATCCTGTTTTCTGAAATTGTCTCTATGAAAGTTACGCGTTACAATTTATTCTTGTCAGTCTGATTGTCCTTTTCCTTTTTCAGGCTGCTCATGCTGTCTTTTCCCGCTTCCTTTACCGTTTCATCTTTTTTGATGAATCCATCTTTAAATGAGTATGTTTTTTCATCCTTCAGACCCTTTTCCGATTTTTTCAGCGGAGAGGAAATGACCGGTTTTGCCGGTAGCACAGAATGGAGTACGCTTTCAATGGTGTTGCCAATTTTTAACCCTATCAGGTAAAAAATGGCCGAAAAAAGAAGTGTTGCTTTCATCTGAATAACTGTTTAATTAGTGGCTTTCATTGTTAATCCCAATACTTATTTTCTGGCTTCGAAATATGATGCAAAATACAACAGCTGGCTGACATACGAAAATTTTATCGGTAAATGGCTGCATTTTTCCCGTTAATGGCGAAATTGTCAGGGTCAGGGAATATCAAGCATTTATTTCTGCACACATTTATTGACTGAACGTTATTTAGATTGGGTTTTATTACATCCATCTTTTATTATTTTTGGTAAAAATTAAACCATACTGTTATGAAAAAAATAATCATGGCCGCCTTGATGCTTGGTACCTTGTCGTTGGGCGCCCAAAATTTATCTTTTAAACTTGAAGAATTGACTGCCCCCGATTTTATTCCCGCAGTTGAAAAGAGTTCCAAAACTTGTATTCTTCCCATTGGGGTATTTGAGAAACACGGACCTCACATGCCACTTGGCACCGATTTATACACTGCCAGGGAGATAGCCCTTCGGGCAGCAGAAAAGGAATATACCGTCGTATTCCCCTGGTATTACTTCAGCCAGATCAATGAAGCCCGGCAACAGCCAGGGACCATTGCCTATTCTCCCGAACTGATCTGGAAAGTATTGCAGGAGACTCTCGATGAACTGAACCGAAATGGCTTCGACAAGATTATCATTGTTAACGGGCATGGTGGGAATAGTGCTTTTCTGAATTATTTTGGCATGGCTCAATTATCAGAACGCAGAAATTACTCCCTATATTGGTTTCAGCCTTCCTATGATCCTGAAGTCCTGAAAAAGGCCGTTGCCCTGACACAGCATGATCCTTATGACCAACATGCCGGTAACCGGGAGACTTCCATGATGATGGACATTGTGCCTGACCTGATCCATACGGACAGGGCAAATCAGCAATCAGGCGTCGACCTCGAGAGGTTAGATCACCTTTCGCATGTATATACTGGCATCTGGTGGTATGCGAAATACCCTAATCACTATTCGGGTGATGGCAGCAAGGCCAATGCAGCGGCCGGAAAACTGATCCTTGACCAGGTAGTCGACCAGTTTGTAGAAACCATACGGAAGATCAAGGCTGACGAGACTGTTCCTGAATTGCAGAAAAGATTTTACGACGAAGCAGATCAGCCGTTGAAGACCAAACAATAAAGGAATCGCAAATTCTTTTTTCTTATTTTTGCGGTTTAAAATTGGATCATGACAAAGAAACGCGTGAATGTAATCACCATGGGGTGTTCAAAGAACCTTGTGGACTCGGAAGTATTGCTAAATCAGTTGGAAAGGGGTAAGTGGGACGTGGTACACGATGCCAATGGGGGTGGATTTGATGCTGTTGTGATCAATACCTGTGGATTTATTCACGATGCCAAACAAGAATCGATCGACATGATTCTGGACTATGCTGAAGCCAAGACCAGGGGCGACATAGGTAAGCTCTATGTGATGGGCTGCCTGTCAGAGCGCTATCAAAAAGACCTGGAGACTGAAATCCCTGAAGTGGACCGTTATTTTGGAAAGTTCGACCTGAAGGCAATGGCCGATGAGCTGAAAGTTGCCTATCACCCTGAATATATTTATGAGCGGAAAATCACAACGCCTTCTCATTTTGCCTATCTCAAGATATCGGAAGGTTGTAACCGTAGCTGTGGTTTTTGTGCAATACCGATGATGACGGGCCGGCACAAATCACGGTCGATGGAAGATTTGGTAAAGGAAGCACGGTATCTTGCCAAAAGGGGGGTCAAGGAAATCCTGATCATTGCACAGGACCTGTCATATTATGGCATTGACCTGTATGGGAAGAACCGTCTTGCCGACCTGATCAAGGAGGTTTCGGAAGTGGAAGGAATTGAATGGATCAGATTACACTATCTCTACCCTTCAAGGTTTCCATTCGATATTCTGCCGGTGATGCGCGAAAACCCGAAAGTATGCCGTTATCTCGATATGCCTCTTCAGCATATTGCTGATCCCGTATTAAAAAGAATGATGCGACATGTGACCAGGGAAGAAACGGAGGCATTGATCAGGAAGGTAAAAATGGAAGTTCCGGGTGTGGCTCTCCGGACCACGATGCTGGTCGGATATCCGGGGGAAACAGAAGAGGATTTCCAGGCCCTGAAACAATTTATCACCGAAACCCGATTTGATAGGTTGGGGGTGTTTCCTTATTCGCATGAAGAGGGGACCTATGCATATGCAAAATTTGAGGATGATGTGCCGGAGGAGGTCAAGCAAGCCAGGGCGGAAGAGTTAATGGAGCTTCAACAACAGATCTCCCTCGAGCTAAATGAGGATAAAATTGGATTAAAGTTTCAGGTGATTGTCGACCGCAAAGAAGGAGAGGGCTATGTTGGACGAACCCGATTTGATTCCCCGGAGGTGGATGGAGAAGTCATTTTTACGTCAGAAAAGCCTCTGAAACCAGGCGATTTTGCCACGGTAAAAGTGACTGATGCCGAAGATTTTGATCTGATAGGAACGGCAGTATAAACTTTGGGATTATAATTTTCGAATGCATAGCATTCCAATAAAAAGACTACCCTGCATTTGAGTTGCGGGGTAGTCTTTTGAATTAATATTAGGTTTAATTATTTCCCTTTCCGCCATCGTTTGGCAGCTTGTATCGGAAACACACCCTGGCTGACAAATTTTACTTCCTCAATGGTATAAAAGGCCTTGGGGTTATAGGTCCTGATAATTTCTTCCACTTTGCCGAGATCGGTACGTTTAACGATCGAGTGAATAATGCTGACCACTGAGCTTCCACCGTGAGCATCGTGATGGGTTATTCCATATCCTGCATTTTTCAAGGCTTCGATCAGTTGGGAAGCCTCTTTTCGGGTAATGATCTGTATTTTCACGATACCCATGGCCAGCTTTTCTTCCAATATGAGTCCAACCCAGTTACCGGTGGCGAACCCACCCGCATATCCGACATAACAAAGCCAGTTATCGAGGTTCTGCACTACCTTGCTCATGGTTATTATCCAAATAAGGACTTCAAAAAATCCCATGATGGGAGCCCAGAATTTTTGGCCTTTCGCTACCATTACAATACGGAGAGTACCAATGGTAACGTCCATGATTCGTGCCATGAATATCAATAAAGGAAGTACCGCATAAGTAAATAATCCGCTATCGTAAAATTCCTGAAGTGAAGTCATAGAAGAAAAATTAATGAGAAAACACAAATTACTAAAATGGTTGGAGAATAAAAACCGGGCTGTATGTAATGGTCCCGGGTTCGTCATGTTTTAGAGCACTACATTTCGGCTAAAAGTATCGCCCTGTCCAAAATCTCCGGTTTGTATTCCTTTTCTTAACCAGTTTTTGCGTTGGGCAGAGGTTCCATGGGTAAATGAATCAGGTACCACATATCCCTGTTGTTGCATTTGTATCCGGTCGTCTCCAACAGCCGATGCTGCACTCAGGGCCTCCTCGAGGTCGCCAGCCTCCATGATGTTGAACATTTTCTGTGCATGGTGAATCCATACACCGGCAAGGAAATCTGCCTGAAGCTCCAAACGTACGGTGAGTTCATTCAAGGCGGTCTGGTTCACCCGGCCACGGGCATTATCCACAATATCCATGGATCCGACGAGCTTCTGTACATGGTGACCCACTTCATGGGCAATGATGTAGGCAACTGCAAAGTCACCTTCGGCGCCCAGTCTCTGTTGCAGAAGTTCGAAGTAATCAAGGTCGAAGTATACTTTTTCGTCCCCGGGACAATAGAAAGGTCCGGTAGCTGATTGGGCATATCCGCAGGCAGATTCGACCGATGTCCTGAAAAGGACCAGCTTTGGTTCGCGATAGGAGTATCCCATTTCGTTGAATAGGCGGTGCCAAACTTCCTCGGTGTCGGCAAGAACCACAGAAACAAATTCACCCATTTCGGCATCCCTGGCCGACAGGGGTTCTGTTGATTCCATCTCTTGTCCGCCTGTTGATGCAAGGTTAAGAACTTCCAGGGGATTACCGCCGAGGAGATATATGACCAAGGCGATTGCCAATGTTCCAACTATTCCACCCTTGAATCCGACACTCCTCCTGCCTCCTCCGGAAGCACGCAAGTCCTCGACATTGCTGCTCTGCCTTCTGCCTTTAAATCTCATGACAATGGTGTTATATTACACTTTGAAAGTACAGAATATTCATTTAAAATTCAGACTTGAAATGGAATTTTATATCCTTAAACTCATCCTGCGCCATTTGAAGGATGAACGCCGAGTCGGCCATAAACACATCCCGTCCACGTTTGTCGGTTGCCATTTTCTGGTATTTTCTTTTCTTGAATTCCACTAGTGTTTTGGGATTGTCACATTCAATCCAGCAGGCCTTGTACATCGACAAAGGTTCGTAACGGCATTTAGCGCCATATTCGTGTTCGAGGCGGTACTGTATCACCTCAAACTGCAGCTGGCCAACTGTTCCGATAATCTTGCGGCCGTTGAACTGGTTGGTAAACAACTGGGCAACCCCTTCATCCATAAGCTGATCGACTCCCTTTGCCAATTGTTTTGATTTCATTGGATCGGCATTTTCAATATACCTGAACAACTCAGGAGAAAAACTGGGCAACCCTTTGAAATGGATGATTTCACCTTCGGTAAGGGTATCACCAATGATAAAATTGCCTGTATCAGGCACCCCGATGATATCTCCGGGAAAAGCTTCCTCGATGGTTTCTTTCTGAGAAGCCATAAATGCGGTTGGACTCGAGATCCTCAAGGTTTTTCCCAGCCTGATATGGGTATACATGTTGTTGCGCTTAAAATGCCCTGAGCAGATTTTGACGAATGCAATCCTGCTTCGGTGGTTAGGGTCAATGTTGGCATGTATTTTAAAGACAAACCCTGAAAAACCCGTTTCATCGGGCATGACAATCCGTTCCTCTGTTTCGCTCGGTCGGGGAGTGGGGGCGATCCTGACGAAGGTGTCGAGCAGCTCCTGCACCCCGAAATTATAAAGAGCACTTCCGAAAAAGACCGGGGCCAAATGTCCATCGAGGTATTCTTTCTGGTTAAATGCAGGGTAAACCCCTTCGACCAGTTCATGCTCTTCGCGAAGATGACTTGCCTGTTTGCTTAAAAGCTTGTCGAGTTCAGGATGAGACAGGTCATTGAACTTCATTCCAGGTTGGATTTCCTGGATGTCGGGATCAAAAAGCTGTAATGTATTATCGTACAGATTGTAAACTCCTTTGAAATTATCGCCGCTGCCAATTGGCCAGCTCAAAGGTCTGACCTTGATGTTGAGTTGTTTTTCCACTTCATCAAGCAGGGTGAATGTGTCGTGGGCAGGTCGGTCCATTTTGTTTATGAAAACGATCACCGGAGTGTGACGCATCCGGCATACGTTCATCAGTTTTTCAGTCTGGGGTTCCACGCCCTTGGCTGCATCGATGACGATGATAACGCTGTCGACCGCAGTCAGTGTCCTGAAAGTATCTTCCTGGAAATCCTGGTGGCCGGGAGTATCGAGGATATTGATCTTGTATCCGTTATATTCAAATCCCATTACCGAAGTGGCAACCGAGATTCCTCTTTGTCGCTCGATCTCCATAAAGTCGGAGGTGGCTCCTTTCTTGATTTTATTGCTTTTTACGGCACCGGCAACCCGGATAGCTCCTCCAAAAAGGAGAAGTTTTTCGGTGAGGGTGGTTTTCCCGGCATCAGGGTGACTCACGATGCCAAAAGTGCGCCGGCGCATCAACTCTTCTTTAAAATCCATGCTTTTATCAGATTAAGGCCGCAAAATTAAGAAAAATTGTTCGCCGAAGCGTGTGGGTGTCAGTCTATCGCTGATGCTTAACAATTTCTGAAATATGTTTCCAGTATTTTCGGTGAAACGAACCACTTTTACGTCCGATGATTCGGTGGAGGGTCGAAGGTGTATCATCAGGCGAAAAGATCAGTTTCTCCCTGTCTTCATACAATGCCGGAACCTCGGGGTGAAACTGAACGGCAAACACATGCGGGAAACGGCTGTGTGCCAAACCTTCCACAATCTTTCCATCGGGCGACAAGGCGGTTATTTCGTACCCGGAGGCGATGTCATTTGGTGATTGATGGTGACTGCTGTATACGCGAGGCATTTCAGCTTTCTTTACCGGAATGGTGTTGCCAAAAAATGGATGTTCAGTGAACCGAATGGGATGGAGATTGATGGTCATGAATTGTTCTCCCTGGTTGATCTCCTGCCAGTAATTGCGGTGCAGGTTATCCCGGTCGATTTTGACCGTTTCAGCCGGACCAAGCTTGCCGTATACCTGGGCGGGAATGTCCTGCCATAGAGTACCTCCCCCTGCTACATTCATGGTCTGCAGTCCCAGACAAAAACCGGTCATCAGGTATTCCGGACGTTCTTCCAAAAATGGCTTGAATTCAGGATTTCTGCTGCTTCCTGCAAGATGGAAGGCAAGGGAGACTTCAAATAGATGCCGGTACGGATCAGTGACTTCGCTGTACTGATTCTCCTCGCCATAAATTACAGGTTGTATGTCAGGTCCCCCAAAAAACAAGATACCGATCGATTTGTCAAAAAGCTCCCTGAAAACCGGAGTACAATCGTTTTCGTTGAAAATGTCAGAGACATCCAATGAACCATCTACCTCCTGCAGGGTGATGGAATTTATTTTGTTATCATATAGAAAGGTTTTGCTCGCACTGAAATCATATGCCTGGCTTTTATGATAAATGCCAATGATATGCGTATTCCTGGTGTTTAGCCTGAAGATTTTCCTGTCGATCAGGAACTGTAACGTTTCCAGATTTCGGGCAGTCGGGTTGGCAACCAGCAGGTATTTCGTTTCGCTGGTTTTTCCACCAGTGGCGGAAGAGAGGGGCATGGATCCCAGGGTGCTGATAACCATAACAATACAAGCTAATATTCTTTTCATAACCATTTGTTGGACTTTGGTTTTACCCATGTAAAGAGACCTTCCCTAAATTAGAACATTTTATACAGCAAATGATTTTGTTTTCTTATTTTTGAATGGTAAACTTAACGTATATCCAAATGTCTTTTAGAATACTTACCCTGCAACTAACAGGCAAGCTGAAGTCAGCCGAAAAACTGGAAACTGAGCGTGCCGCTCTTCAAAAAAATTATGCAGCATTTATCGAAGCTGAAAAATCTGCAGCACTTGCCGAATACCGTGAACTTGAAAGTTGGATCAGTTCCGGTGCCATGCAACAGCGGAAAAAGGAACTGGAAGGTGAGGTTTTCAGGGGGAGTAACGAGTACCATCTACTAAAAGAACTGGAAACCCTGAAGAAAACACGTTCCATCAGGGATTACTTCAAGGTGGAAGGAAGTACAGAGCTTCAGCGGTTCATGAAGGTCAAAGATTCAGATATCCTACAGGAGTATTACCAGCTGAAGGATTATGTGGAAGGAGGGGCATTTCAGAGGGATAAACAGGCGATATCCATGCTCAAGTTTCATGGATCGGCTGAAGAAAAACACCTCCACAAGTTCGAGGAACTAAAAAAGAACCATGCCCTTCAGGATTACCTAAGGCTACACGCTTCCGAAGCCATAACCCGCCACCACAAATTCATTGAATCACCCAAATTCAAAAGATACCTTGAACTGAAGAACCTTCCTGGAACGGATAAAGCCCATAAGAAAGAATTGGACATGTTGTTGAAGGATCATGAGATCGTACAATATTTCAAACTTGAGAATTCAAAGGAATACCGACATTTCAAAGAGATGAGCGGAAGCCATCTCCCCAACAGGTATAAGGAGTTACAAGACCTGACGGGTTCCCGGGAATTCATGGAAAAGGTTTCTGTCCTGAAAGACAAAAAACGAGTCGAGAAGAGTGAAGCCATGCAGAAGTATAGGAAGTTTAAGCAGCTTGCTTTCGGGAATGATATTCGTTTTTTTCTGAAATATGAAAAGTCGAAATTGTACCGTAATTACCTCGATACAAAAGACTCATATCCGCTTCAGCGATACAGGGAATTAGTTGCCCAGACCACCTCTCCGGAATTTATCAAAAGAAAGGCATGGTTAGAGGATTCCAAAAAGTGGGAGAAGTCGGAAGAGCATGTTCGCCATCAGAGATTTCTTGCATTAAAGAAGGATCCCAAAGTGGAGTTATTCTTTAAATTTCAAAATAGTCATGCATTTGATTTTTTCAATGAGTGGGAAGTGTCATTTAGTGAAGAATTTGGAAGTGGTAAGCCGGATTGGTCAAAATGGACCGCCAATAACTTTCTGGCAGATTTGATGCTGGGTGAACCCTTTTCACAAAAGGATGACTTACAGGCATACACGGGTGGCAAAAACTGTTCGGTGTCGAATGGACGATTGCAGATACACGTCAGGAAAGAAAAAGTGATTTCCAAGGCATGGCATCCGGGAGCCGGATTTGTGCCGGTTGAATTTCATTATACCTCCGATATCCTGTCAACAGCTAAAAGTTTCTGGCAGGAGGGTGGCATTTTTGAGGCGAAGATCCGTTATAGCCCAGTAAAGGAAGTCGTGAGCACCTGTTACCTGCAGGGAAAGAAAAGCAGTCCACTGATCAGCCTCCTGGAAATGGGGCCATCAAGCAGAATGGGGATTTTGACACTGAATGGTACCGGCAAGCCTGAATTCAACGGGATTACGTTGAAACACCTCAAGCAGGACCATTTTTACATTTTCAGGGTCGAGTGGGATAGTAACCGGGTGATTTGGAAAATCAATGACGTTAAGGTTCATGAAGTTCCGTTTGGCGGATTGGGTGAGCCAGCGCATATCAGTATGCAGAACCTGGTGGTAAGTGAAATACCAGGGTCAAAACTTCCGGTTACATTTGAAACAGATTGGATCAGATGCTACAAAAGGAAACAGAATTCATAAATCAGGGCTGCTGGTCAGATTTCTTCAATGCCTCGGTCACCATTTGCGACAGGGATGGAATCATTGTCTACGTGAATGAAAAGGCAGCCAAACAGTTCGAAAAGTATGGGGGTAAAAAGCTGTTGGGGAAAGACCTCCTTGACTGTCACCCTGAGCCGTCGCGAAGCAGGTTAAAACAAATGCTGATCGAGCCGATCGAAAACATCTATACCACCGAAAAGGATGGGCTCAGGAAGATGATTGTCCAGAAACCATGGATGGATCGGGAAACCTTCATGGGAGTTGTCGAGTTTTCATTTGAGCTTCCTGCCAATTTACCCCTTTTCCAACGATAAATCAGAATCCTCTCTTATTGAAAAGGATATATCCAAAATTGAAGGTCAGATACCAATTGGTACTCGATTTGTCGTAATAATTCACGGCCAGGCTGGCAGGCCCGATCCCTGTGTCGTAGACCAGGGCAGCCATGCCCTGAAAGTAAACATTGCTTAAGAGATTTTCGTTCCTGATTATTTTGTTATTGGTGGTCCTGATTGCCTCATGAATAGGTACGAAAGCATAAGCTTCGAGCCTTAAGTGCATGGATGAACTTAAATTAGCAATGTTTTTCAATCCTCCAGCCACAAAATTATTGGCCCTGAAATTTTCAATGAAAATGGCTTTGCTGTGTGGGGTAGGGGTGAATGCAGGTGCAGCCAGCATATTGGACGTAAAATTGGTGAAATTTTTCTTATTGCTCAGGACACCTTCCATATGATAACCCAGAGTAAGTTTCCTCTTCAGGATAAAATACCTGTCGGTCACGGCATTCAGCATCCAGTATCCGTTGGTGTTTCGTGTAACAATCTGGTTCCCCAACGCTGTGGAGCCCGGATGATGCCTTTCAAGCCCGGCGATGTACCTGAGCCCAAGCCTGTGATACAATCCCTCGGTTGAAAATTGCAGGGCATTCTGCGAGTTGTATTCATATTCGGCATGGGTGACCAGTGCGTTAAAGTTGGTTCTGTCGGCATCATCGGATTTATTGAATTTTTCGGTCTGATAGTATTCATCGACCGATCCTGACCATGACAAACCCCCGCTGAACTTATTGTGAAGTCCCAGGGGAAAGCCGATTTCATTTCTGAAACTACTTTCATTCTGGATGATAAAGGGAGGCCTAACATCCTCGAAGAATAGTTCATTGCTGGATGAGAAGAAATCCCATCGGTTATAGGTAAGAAACGAGGTGATGTAAATGGGAAGCTGTGTGGGGAAATCAATCCTGCCACCAAGCTTAAATGAGCTGTAAAACCTTCCGAAATAGAGGTTGGTGCTTAAGGTATATGATCGATTTTTGAATAAACGGTAATCCAGTCCGACGTACCCCTGGTTAATTGGTTTTGTGGAAATATTACCACCGACGTTGATTTCGGCGGTTTTCTCCGGCTCTACCTTTAGATGAACATCGAAGTATCCTGACTCATGGTTAAATAAAGCCAATGGACGAATAGATTTGATTTGTTCGTCGGCAATCAGCTTGAAATATTCCTTTTTAAATGCTTCGACCGTGACTATGTTCTTGTTATGCTTGATAGAATTGATGATGTACCTTCGTTGCAATGGGTCGCTGATGCCTTCGACCTGGATATTCTGGAAAAGCAGGGCGGGTTTCTTTGCGTTGAAAGCCTCCCTTCTGCGGACAAGTTCTTCCTTGGTGGAGGTACGCCTGATACGCTGTTTAAGACTATCGATCATGACATAGGCGGTCTTCTGGCCTTTTTCCACAATGTAATCCAGCTGATGAAAATCAAGGATGCCCACTTCATTCACATTTGTTTCGAGTAAGATGCCCACTTCGGATGGAATTTCGTAATTGGTGGGTCGCTGGATCATGTTTGATATCTGCATAAGAATATCATCACTGTCGGCTTTCACAGGGTCATTGGCAACCTTATGACCGATCACGATATCCGGCTTGAAAGTTTCCATCATGACATCGGTAGGGAAGTTGTTAACGATACCCCCGTCGAACAACAAGATTCCATCGATGGCAATCGGCCTGAAGACGAACGGGATGGTCATGGAAGCCCTGATGGCTTCGCCCAGATCGCCTTTTGAAAGGACGACCGGTTTGTTGCTGTGCACTTCGGTGGCTACACAACGGTAGGGTACGAACAGGTTGTCGAAGTCGCCGCCCGAAATGGCAGTGGTTGAAGCCATCATTTCCATAAAGGCAAAGTCCATTTGCCATTGGGGTATGATGTTGGTTGGCAACAAAAGCTTCAGTTTGTCATCTTTTCGTTGGAGTTTGAGTTCGATCCAGGCAGGATTTTCTTCCCTTTGTTTAAAAAAATAGCGGTATTCTTTCTGAATTTTGCCTGTTGACCAGAAGTAAAATTCATCCGACCTGAACAATTCTTCCATTTCGTCGGTGGTATAGCCGGCGGCATATAGCCCCCCCACAATAGCCCCCATTGACGTTCCGGCAATATAATCGATGGGAATATTGTTGGCTTCGAGTACCTTTATTATGCCAATGTGCGCCAGACCCCGGGCGCCACCTCCACTGAGGACCAGTCCGACTTTCTGGGCATTGGAAAAATTGATTGCAAATAAGGCTATGATGATCAGGCAGAATCTTTTCATGTGTATAATTGTCTTGAACGAGCCCGTAAAGTTATAAAATCATTTTCGCAGAGACCAGAATTCCCGGTTGGAATATTCAGGTTACCAAGTGATATCAGGCAGATTCCTTTTTCGCTCTCAACGATTGGAAACCTTCTCCGAGAATTTCCTTGGTATCCATGATGGTGATAAAGGCATCGGGATCGATTTCGGTGATATAATCCTCAAGGATGGCCAGTTCGCGCCTGCTTACCACGGTGAAGATAATTTGCTTTTCATCGTTGGTGAATAAGCCTTTTCCCTCCAGGTATGTTCCCCCCCTTTCCAGATCAACCAGGATCTTCTGGCGAATTGATTCATGGTTCTTCGAAACGATGAATAATGCCTTATTGTAATCGGCACCCTCAAGCGTAAGGTCAATTACCTTTCCGGTAATGAAAATCACGATCCATGAATAAAGTGGAATGGCCCAGTCCTGGAATGCGGCGAGGCCTATCAGGACGATGACTGAATCGACATAGATCATGAGCCTGCCCAGCGGCAGTCGGGTATATTTGGCGAAAATCATCGCGATAATGTCAGAACCTCCTGAAGTCGCCCTTGATTTGAATACCAGTCCTAACCCAAAACCGATAAGAACACCTCCAAAGACACAGGAAAGAAGAACGTCGGTAACCAACGGAAGATCACCATCTGGTCGCATCATCGTAATTCCATCAATAAATACTGAAGTCAGCACAAACCCCGTGATGGTTTTCACCCCGAACTTTGGCCCGAGGATTTTTATACCAGCCCAGGTGAGGGGAATATTGAGGATCAGACCGAATAACCCAATGGGAATACCATCGGGCCAGAATGAAAAAAGTCCCTGGGTCAGGTAGTGCACAACAATGGCAACTCCATACACGCCTCCTGGGACTATTCGATGGGGAGTGATAAAATATACAAAACCAACGGCAAGGATAAAGGATCCGATGGTGATCAGCGTATAATCATAAAACCATTTACGGCTGAATAATTTAACTTTGGGAACAAAACTCATATCCTGAAAATTTTGTCCCCAAAGCTATAAAAGAGTTCAGGTTATTTGCCTGATTTTGTCATGGAAAATGGAAAACTTTCCGGGTCGGTCCACAAATTTTTATTGGGCTCGACAGCCATGTCGAACACCAAGGACCCTCCGGAAGAGAGTTCTTCGTGCGACAACCAGGAGCGGGAAAGTTCCTTCCCGTTGAAATTAACGTTATTGATATACTCCCCATTAGCGGCATTGTTGGCCCTGATGTTCAGTTTTTTACCATTGGGCAGGGTAATCTCGGCATTTTCGAACAAGGGAGAGCCCATGACATACTGGTTTGTTCCCGGTGCCACAGGATAGAATCCCAGTGATGAAAACACATACCACGCCGAAGTTTGGCCATTGTCTTCGTCTCCGCAATATCCATCGGGATTTGGATTGTACATGCGGGTCAGGACCTGGCGAATCCATTTCTGGGTTTTCCATGCTTCCCCGGCATAGTTGTAAAGGTAGATCATATGCTGGATGGGTTGGTTCCCGTGTGCATAATTTCCCATATTCATCACTTGCATTTCCCTGATTTCATGAATGGGAAATCCATAGTAGGAATCATCAAAGACTGGAGGTACAACGAAAATGGAATCAAGCATTTTTGTGAATCCCTTATGGCCTCCCATCAGTTGAGCCAGGCCTTCGATGTCGTGGAAAACACTCCATGTATAATGCCAGCTGTTACCTTCGGTAAAGGCATCGCCCCATTTATATGGATTGAAAGGTGACTGGAAAGTACCATCTTCATTTTTGCCACGCATGAGCAATGATTCCTTGTCGAAAACATTGTGGTAGTTTTGTGACCTTTTTCTGAAAAGCTCGATTTCTTCATCGGGTTTGTTCAATGCCTTGCCGAGTTCGGCTATACAGAAGTCAGCATAGGCATATTCAAGGGTCCTGGCGGTATTTTCATTGATGCCCACATTGTATGGGATATATCCCAACTCATTGTAATATTCGGCTCCATATCGGCCAACGGAAAAAACAGGTCCATGGGCTTCTGTATTTTTCAGGATTGCCTCATACAGTTTCTCGATGTCGTATCCCCTGATACCTTTCAGGTATGAGTCAGCAATGAGTGAAGCTGAATTGCTTCCTATCATACAGTCCCGATGTCCTGGGCTGGCCCATTCAGGCAGCCATCCGCTTTCAAGATAGGTGTTCACCAGTCCCCGCATGATATCGGCGTTGAGTTCAGGGTACATCCATGTGAAAAAAGGAAATACCGCACGGAAAGTGTCCCAGAAACCATTGTCAGTATACAACGGTCCGGGAAGTACTTCCCCATTATAAGGACTATAGTGAACCATCTGGTTATTGGCATCAAACTCATGGAACATCCTGGGGAATAAAAGCACCCTGTAAAGGCTGCTATAGAAAGTACGCACGTTGTCGATGTTTTCGGTGGAAACCCTGATTTTGCCGAGTTCCGTGTTCCAGATATCACGTCCTTCATTTTTTATATCATCAAATTCCTTTTTGCCCAACTCACGGTCGAGATTGATTTGGGCCTGTTCAAGACTAATGAACGACGAAGCGACCCGGGCCAGAACCTGCTCCCCCTTTGCTGTGGCAAACTGAACGCCAGCCTGTGCATGGAAGCCGTTTACTTCGGGCTGCCCCTCGATAATTTTTCCATCGTCCCAGATGGTATGTGATTTAAACGGTTTATCGAATTCGACCACAAACCAGTTTTTAAAATTTGCAGGCACACCGCCACTGTTTTTGGTTGTATATCCAACGATCTTGTTTTCTTTGGGTAAAACCTTGATCATAGAGCCGTTGTTAAAGGCATCGACCAAAATAAAGGAACTATCGGCTACCGGAAAGGTGAATCTGAACATTGCCGCTCTCTCCGTTGGTGTGATTTCGACCACAACATCGTAATCGGCGAGGTATGCTTTATAGAAATATGGCTTGGCAATTTCAGATTTGTGGGAGAACCAGCTGGCGCGTTTGTCTTCATCGAAGATCAGTTTCCCGGTGGTGGCAAAAAGAGAAAACTGTCCGTAGTCATTGATCCAGGGACTGGGCTGGTGGGTTTGTTTGAATCCCCTGATGGTTTTGGAAGTGTAGGAGTACATCCAGCCATTGCCCATTTTTCCGGTCTGGGGTGCCCAGAAATTCATTCCCCAGGGACGTGCGATTGCAGGGTAAGTGTTTCCTGTACTGTAATTAAAATCAGACAAGGTTCCCATCAACGGATTGACATAGTCAACCGGGTTTTCGGCCAGAGGAACCGATGCCGGCTTCTGGCAGGAAAAGAAAGTCAGAAAAGAAAAAATTACAATAACATACTTGATCATATCGGTCGTATTTGATTCTGTTGCGAAAATAAGGAAATCTTAGAAAAGACGGGAGACCTGAATATCCCTAAACGAAGAAAAGGTTCCTTTTGGGAACCTTTTCTGTAAAGTATCGGAATAATTCTTAAACTCTTTTTTCCTTGATACGTGCTTTTTTGCCGGTAAGGCTGCGAAGATAGAAAAGCCTTTTACGGCGCACACTACCTTTTTTGTTGATTTCAATGCTGGCGATAAAGGGGGAAGTGATAGGAAAAATACGTTCTACACCAATGTTTCCCGAAATTTTCCTCACGGTGAAGGTTTTGGTTTCACCTGTACCTTTAATCTGGATCACTACACCACGGTAGCTCTGGATCCTTTCCTTGTTTCCTTCACGGATTTTATAGTTCACCGTAACGGTGTCTCCTGCTCCAAATGAAGGTAATTCTGCTTTTTCGGTCTCAAATGCACTTTGAGCCACTTTCATCAAGTCCATCTTTCAATTTTTTTATTTGAATTTGGTGGCAATGTTACCCGGCCTTCCGGTGTAAGAGATTGCTTTAAAAATGTCGCGCAAAAATAGTAATATTTTTATTTCATACAACCAGTTGCCGTAAATATCTGATTGATTGTTATCAGAACGTTCAGGCAGGCACCCGGAATATGTTCAAATAATGACATTTTATTTATTTGCCGACTTCCCTGACCTTGAAATGATCACCAGTGCTGTTTACGATTGCACGGTACCACCATTCAGGATAACCGGGTGACAAGGGAGCTGCGGGTTGGCCATAGGCATTACGAAGAAACTGTCCATTCTCTTCTTTCTTGATGTTGCCATCCATATATTTTACCATCAGGTATTGTCCCAGTTCTTTCCACTTTTTGGTCATGGCATTGGCTTCATTGACCGAATATTCGGTCAGGAACCGACGGGCCACTTCGGGTCCCTGAGATTTCAGAAGTTCAGTGGCAGCCTGGTCGATGTAGGGTACGAAGGTGATGAATTTATTTTCCAGGTCTGCCTGTTCCTTCCGGATATCCACGATCATGTCTTTGTAACGGAGATAGGCGAAGTTGGCTACCGTATTGAATGTCCAGAAAGCGGAAGTTTCGCTGTAATTGAGCAGGTCGCCGTTTCCAACCCTGAAACATTCGGGAATTTCGGTTATGCCGCAATACATGGGCACATAGCAGGAGCTATAACTATCGTCAACACCAAACCAGAGGATTCCTCCTACCGGGTCGGGCAACCAGTTACGGAGCTGTGCGACAAACGAAAATCCTGTTTGCTGGGTTGATATGGGTCTTTCATTGCAATAGGTTTCATCATCGACCTTCCAGGTTAATCCTCTCCAGCGATACGGCAGTTGGTAAGGACCTGCACCGAGATCTTTGGTCATGTCGAGAGGAGTGTCGTTATAATGGTCACGCATCATTTCCATTACATCTTTGACGGTTAGTTTTTTATCAGGTTTGACCCATAGAGGCATCCTGTTTTGCGCGAAATTGTTAGGTCCAGCGAATTCAATAAGGCCTTTGGCGTAGTCGGTATATTTTTCCATGCCTTCCGATACCTTGTTGAAACCTGCCCAGACCCTGGCTTCACAAAAGCGTGCTGCGCCAAAATCGAGAGGTGCATACACATCGGAAAAGCTAAATTCCGAATCTTTGCCTGAGAACCATTTATTATCCCGTGCAAATGATATTACATCGTTTGAATAGAGGCAATTGTCGGGATCGTTGAGAGGAAAAGATGTGATACGAGCCTGGTTGGCATGGCCGCTGATGTATCCTTCAGGTATTTTCAGGGCAACCCACACGGCGCCTTTTTGTCCTTCGCCCTTGCCGATCATTTCCATGATCCAGACCTCATTGGGGTCCGAGATTGAAAACGATTCGCCCGAACTGTAATATCCGTATGTTTCAACAAGATCAGCCATAATCCGGATGGCTTCCCTTGCATTTTTTGCCCTTTGGAGAGTTACATAAATCAGACTGCCATAATCCATGATGGCATCCTTTTGTTTTGCTAACTCTTCCCTGCCCCCGAATGTGGTTTCGGCTATTGCGAGCTGGTACTCGTTCATGTTACCCACCACATTGTATGTTTCGGCGACCTGTGCAATTTTGCCGAGAAATTTCCCGGTATCCCATTCATAAATGTCGAGGGTTGAACCTTCGGGCCATTTGGCGGCAGGCCAGTGGTACAATTCCCCATAAAGGGTATATGAATCGGCAGCATAGGTGATCATGGTGGACCCGTCGGCCGAGGCACCCCTGGTGACCAGAAAATTGGTACAGGCCCGGGCGTAGTCATTCCCGGCGAAAAGGGCCAGGGTCAGAGCGAATGCAATGATTGATTTTTTAATCATAGTAAGTGGTTTATAATTTTCATAAACGACAAATATAGTTTTTTCATTTTTGCAGAGTCCCTGTCGGATAATGATTTATGTCAGGGAAGGCAGATCATGCCACAGGTGGCATCTTTGGAAGCCCTGGTAACCGATCCGAAACAGTTGGGCTCTTCCCTCAGCCTGAGGAGTCCGAGAAAAGCAAAAATCACTGCCTCCTTATAATTGATGAGGAGTTCATCAGGCACCACGATTGCCGATTCGGAATATGTCTTCAACCGCTCAATGAAAAAACTGTTGTAGGCACCGCCACC
>DIFU01000134.1 GCA_002419285.1 Prolixibacteraceae bacterium UBA5740
CGGCCTTTTCAATCTCCCCTGTGACAGACCTGCGCTGCCTGGCTGATTCCTTCACTTACAATGCAGGCAAGGATGTGGCACCCATGGGGTCATGGACTGTCTGGACACAGATGTATATTGCGGATAATGATCCTACCCACCCTTTGCTTTCACCTCAGTTTGGTAATTTCGAAGGCATTCCTCCACTCTATATTTGTGTCGGCACCCACGAAATCCACCTCGATGATTGCATAAACATTGCCCGTTTGGCGCATGATCATGGTGTCGATGTCACCATACGACAATGGGAGGGGATGATCCACGCCTTCCCGTTATTGTCGCCCCTCTTTCCCGAAGCCAAGCAAGCTCTGGACGATATCTGTGATTTTGTAAAAGGGCATATGTCATAAATGGTGGTTGCTCAAATTCATGGATGACATCTTTACGTAGATGGATGCAGCGAAAATGATGTCATCCTCCGTTTCCGGGATTCTCGTTCAAACCAGATATCACAACGTTAATCCGAAAAACCCCTACGTTCATACATTCCCGATCTTATTTTGAACCGGTTTTTTTATGTTTATGTTCTGAAAATGCATTTCCTCAAACAAATGCGCTCCCTTTTTGGTGTAACCCTTCAACACGCATGAACTGCTGCGGCCTGATTTTACTGTGCCTTATTGCCCGGCAGTTGATGTAGTGATTTTCTTATGTAATTCAGTGACTTGCGAGTTATCAAAGTCTCTCTGGTTTGAGGGCGATCAGGAAACAATATCTACCCCATTTTTGCCGGTAACCATAGCTCAACTTTCAATCCATTACGAATTCCTTCCCCTGTGAGGTCGGTATAGGCTACCCTGTACCTTTCAGGTTCATCCGGAGTGTTGAGTAACCGAATGCGTTCCGAAGTAAGGCTTCCACTGTGTTTACGGGTCTCTGACAGGAAATCAGAGGGTTGTTCAGCCTCCTCAGGCCTGCCTTTCCCGTTATCGGTTACCGTGATTTTGACCATGTCAACCTCAGGCAATTCGAAGGTGACTTCTATCTTTCCCATGTGGGCAATGGATGTAAAGCCATGACGTATTGAATTCTCGACAAATGGCTGGATGGTCATGGGTGGTATCTGTATAATTCCGGGTTGGGTACTGTTGTTGAGCCACCGGATTTCGAATTCAAACTTGTTGGGGAATCTCATTTGTTCGAGACGAAGGTAACTCGACAGGAATTCAATCTCTTCACTTACCAGAATCCATTTCTTGGAGGTGTGTTCCATGGTAGTCCTGACAACTTTTGAGAAGTCGGACAGATACCCTAATACTTTGTCAGTCTTGTTGTCGAGGATGTAATACTGGATTCCGTTGATGCTGTTGAAGATGAAATGGGGATTCATTTGCGCCTGCAATGCCTTAATCTGCAGCTCGGCCATGGTCTTCTCCATCTCATGTTTCCGTTGTTTGTTACGCCGGATATTGCTGATATAAAGATGGATGCCGGAAATGATCAGCCCAAGCAAGGCAAGCCTGAGATACCACAATTGCCACCATGGGGTTTGTATTTCGAAAGGTATAGTTACTGTTTTAGTACTCTTTAGCGATTGCAGATTGAGGGCTTCAACGTGAAGCCTATAGGTTCCGGAAGGCAAGTTTGAATAGGCAATCTTGCCACTTTCATCGTAATCGCTCCACTGTTCATCAAATCCTTCCAGGAAATAGCGATATCGATCCTTACCTGGATTCCTGTAGTTCAAAACATTAAAATAGAATGTAAGGTTGTTTTCCCGGGATCTGAGTTTCCAAATCTTGTCATATATCCATGTCCAGGGATCGAGTCGTTCCCTGATATTGGCATCCACGGGCCTGCTGTTGATTTCTATGTCAGATATGATCAGTCTGCCTGATGAATATTGTCCTGTCAGGAATTTCTCCCGATTGAGTTTCACCAGCTGATCGCCATCTGTCAGCCAAAGGTTCCCCCGGCTGTCGCTTATGGCTTTCTGGGCTGCCAGGGTGGTGTATCCTTCTTCATGGTTCATGTTTTGAATAATGACTTTGCCATTGCAATAGAGGGAGTCGAGATTCAGTATGTTGATTCCCAGATTGGTGCCGATCCAGAGCTTGTTGCTGTCACATACAAAAAGCCAGCTGATGCTGTTTCCCAGGATACCGTCTTCCTTCGATAAGGTATGGAAAATCCTGAATGTATCTTTCTCAGATCCTGCAAAGAATACCTCGCCTGAGTTTGATCCGATAATCAGATGATCCTGAGGGCCGTCACAGATCGCAGTCAGGTCGGAGCTTAATAAGCTGTCGGCGTCAAAAACCCTTTCCAGCTTTCTTCCCTGACTCTTCCATAAACCGTAGGTTTCGCTCACGTACCATAAGCTATGGTCTTGCCTTATTACCTGTCGGGTATTGCGAGGATCTTCGCTCTCCGTAAACTTTAGGATGCCTGATTCTCCTATATCGTGGCTAGCGAACACGGATCTTGAAAATAGCAGCGTTGATCCCCATCCGTAAAAAACAAGGGTGTCTTTGCCTACATTTGCAAATCGCCCTTTCGTAGCCCCTTCAGGACCAAGATATTTTTGTTTTCCAGTATGTGTGTCATATCTGAATAGTCCGAAACGGTTCGAGAAGAGGACTGCGTGAGGGGGGTCACCGATTATATACTGGTAGTTGAATTTGAGATTCTGTTCAAATTCCATCAGACGGCTGGCTGGCACTGAAATGGCTTTTATCATGACCGAATCTCGGAATATCCAGAATTTCCGTTGAAGGGTAGTCCAGAAGTCACTGTAGGATGAAAGCCTTGGATGGGGATCCATGAATTCCACCTTGCCGTCTTGATCCATCCTCACGAGTTCGTCTGTAGCAGTAATCCAGATCCGGTCGTCGCCATCGATATAAACATCATTCATCTTTTGATGGGGAAGTCCAATCATCGACGGGGTAAAAATCTCAATGCCTGAGAATGTCACTTTGTAAAGCCCTTCATTAGTTGTCCCGATCCAAAGGATATCCTGTTCCCGGTCATATAACACGGTCCAGATCTCCTTGTCAGTGATTCCGAATGCATCTTTATAATTGGTGAAGGTATGGCCGTCATACTTAAAGACACCCTCTACCATAGTTCTTCCGGGATACGACCAGCTGGCTAACCACAGGTTTCCGTCGTTATCCTCGTCCATGCTGAAAATCTGTCCCATCGAGGTGTTATCTATAACCCTTCCATCTTGTGTAAAAATTCTGACTCCTTCCCAGTTTACTGAAAATACGGTATCGCCTTTGCTCGATAGATAGGTTGCAAAGCTATGGATAGGATAGCGGCCGTCTCGTTCAGCCAAACTGAAATATTGATTGGTGCCGGGGTTAAACCGGATGGGGTTTTCATATCCGTAAGTAGCGATGTATATGAATTCACCCATATCGGCTATGTCGGCGGTCAGGTTAAAGGTATCCCTTGCAGCCCCAACTTCAGGGAAGTTGAGAATGGTATCGCGGGTAATTTTTGAAAAGCCTTCATAAGTACCTGCCAATATGCAGTCGTATTTTTTGGAATATTCAAGCACACGCACCCGGTTGTCGGCCAGCCCCCGTTTTTGGTCATATAGCTCGAATTGCCTTCCATCGTATCGAATCACCCCGTCGTCGATACTTCCCAGCCAGATATCGCCATGCTTGTCTTCCGTAATGCTCCAGATGTTGGTGCTGTTGAG
>DIFU01000006.1 GCA_002419285.1 Prolixibacteraceae bacterium UBA5740
CGGGCGATGAATGGTACGGTACATCCCTCCTCGAGCAGAAGAACCGTGTTTTTGGCCGACGAAACACTGATGTCCAACGTTTCGGATATAATTCTTATAATGGTTTCGCTCATATCTTTGTTTTAAAACACAAAAGTAACCAATCCTCGATTCACGCCTTGTGGCTCAACAATTTTTGTATTTTTGCGGGGGTAAAAAATTGACGAACTATGTTTGAAAATCTAAGTGACAAACTCGAACGGTCATTTAAGCTGCTGAAAGGTCAGGGTAAGATTACCGAGATCAACATTGCAGAAACACTGAAAGATATTCGGAAGGCATTATTGGATGCTGACGTTAACTTTAAGATAGCCAAGACTTTCACCGATACAGTGAAGGAAAAGGCACTCGGAATGGATGTGCTTAATGCTGTCAAGCCAGGACAGATGATGGTTAAGCTGGTTCATGATGAATTGGCCCAGCTGATGGGAGGGAAGTTTACCGACATGAACCTCAAGGGTTCTCCTGCAATTATCCTGATGTCGGGGTTGCAGGGTTCCGGAAAAACAACCTTTTCGGGTAAACTGGCCAATATGCTGAAGAGCAAAAAAGGCCGCCATCCATTGTTGGTTGCCGGTGACGTTTACCGTCCCGCCGCGATTGAACAGCTTAAGGTGGTCGGTGGACAAATCAACGTTCCTGTTTATACCGAGGAAGGGGTCATGGATCCCGTCCAGATTGCGAGAAATGCGATTAAGCATGCAAAATCAAATGGCAATGATATTGTCATTATCGATACCGCGGGTCGACTGGCTATCGATGAGCAGATGATGAAAGAGATCGCTGCAATCAAGAAAGAGGTGCAACCTCATGAGATCCTGTTCGTGGTCGACTCCATGACGGGTCAGGATGCGGTGAATACAGCAAAGGAATTTAACGACAGACTTGATTTCGATGGCGTGGTGTTGACAAAACTGGATGGTGACACACGCGGTGGAGCCGCCCTGTCGATTCGTTCTGTGGTTGATAAGCCCATCAAGTTTGTGGGAACCGGAGAAAAAATGGAAGCCATTGAGGTTTTCCATCCCGATCGAATGGCCGACAGGATCCTGGGAATGGGTGATATTGTTTCGCTTGTCGAAAAGGCGCAGGAACAGTTCGATGAAGCTGAAGCCAAAAAGCTTCAGCAGAAACTTGCCAAGGATCAGTTCAATTTTAACGATTTCCTGAAGCAGATTCAGCAGATCAAGAAAATGGGTAACCTGAAGGATGTTGCTTCCATGATTCCGGGTATGGGGAAGGCTCTGAAAAATGTTGATTTCGATGATGACGCTTTCAAACATATTGAAGCGATTATTCACTCCATGACCCCAGCCGAGCGTGAAAATCCATCGCTCCTGAATGGTACCCGAAGGAAACGCATTGCTGATGGTTCAGGTACGCAGATCCAGGAAGTTAACCGTTTGCTGAAACAGTTTACCGAAACCAGCAAGATGATGAAAATGGTGGCCCAGGGCAAAAATCTTAACAGGATGATGTCGGGTATGCCACGCCCGAAAAGATAAAAATTAAAACTGACCGGTAAGTCAGCCATGGCAGCCGGAAGAAAAATATTGGATCATGCAACTGATTGACGGAAAGAAAATTTCAGCTGAAATAAAGTCGGAAATCGCCGAAAAGGTCAAGAAGCTCGTGGCAGAGGGGATAAAGGCTCCTCATTTGGCTGCCATCCTGGTTGGTCATGATGGAGGAAGTGAAACCTATGTGGCCTACAAGATCAAGGATTGTGCTGAAGTGGGTTTTGGATCAACCCTGGTGCGATTCGAGGAGGATGTCACCGAAAAGGAATTACTGGCAAAAATCGAAGAACTGAATCAGGATCCTGAAATCGACGGATTTATCGTACAGTTGCCATTGCCACGACATATTGATGAGCAGAAGATCATTGAAGCTATTGATCCTTCTAAAGATGTGGATGGATTTCATCCTGTCAATGTTGGACGCATGGTCATCGGATTGCCTTCATTTGTGTCAGCCACTCCATACGGAATAGTGGAGCTGATCAAAAGATATGGCATTGAAACCAGCGGAAAAAACTGTGTAATAATCGGGCGAAGCAATATCGTCGGCAGGCCGCTTAGCGTCCTGATGTCGCATAAAAATATCAATGCAACCGTGACAGTAGCCCACAGCCGGACCCACAACCTGAAGGAAGTCTGTGCCAATGCCGATATCCTGATTGCCGCCATCGGGGTACCTGGATTTGTGACTGCCGAGATGGTGAAGGAGGGTGCCGTTGTAATTGATGTGGGAACTACCCGTGTACCTGCCACGGATACCAAATCAGGTTTCAGACTCAAGGGTGACGTCGATTTCGACCAGGTTGCCCCCCGCTGTTCATATATCACTCCAGTCCCTGGTGGGGTCGGTCCTATGACCCGTGTATCACTTCTTTATAATACCTTACTGGCAGCCACCCGTAAATTTAACGGTTGAAAAAGGACTCATTCTGCTTATATTCAGTAGTCTGATTGCAGCGCTGGCTGCAGTTGATTATATACGACAAGCCATTATCCGTTAAAGGATGATGGCTTTTTTGATACCGTATTCATTATCAAGAAAATAAGACCTTTAACACTCTATTGTGTCCACAATGTTAATCCGCGTGTTTTTGAATTTATTTAATATTAATTCGAATCCCAAAACCTGTCAAAAAAGTCCGTTTGAAAGGTTTTTTTTTACTTTTGAGAAAGAAACCTTTACATAAACTATTTCAACCCATGGAAATGATAAATAAAAATGATTCTTCTGATCATTCCGGGAGCCGGTTTAACCAGGATATACATTCCAAAGTGATCAGGGCAGGGAAACGAACCTATTTTTTTGATGTCAAGAGCACGCGGCAAGACGAACTTTATTTGACTATTACGGAAAGTAAACGCCGGTTTGAATCAGATGGAGCTCCGGTTTTTGACAAGCACAAGATTTTTCTTTATCGTGAAGATTTTGATAAATTTCTGGAGAGCCTCAAGGAAATTATGGAATATATTCAGGAAAGCCAGCCAGGAACTGAAGAAACCGATGAAGCAGGCGAAACCGAAGGTCTTGTCGATGTTCAGTTTGAAGATCTCTCCTTATAGTCTTTTCATGGCTTAACCCTCAAACCACTGTTTATATCAGGGCAGGTTTCTTTCCTTCTTGATTATCTGGTATGCTTCGTTGACCTTCTTGAACTTTTCCTGGGCTGCATGCTGGAATTCCTCACCCATATTTACCAATTTATCAGGATGATATTTCATTGCCATCCGCCGGTAGGCTTTTTTGACTTCCTCGTCAGAGGCTGTTGATTCAATCTCAAGAATTTTGTACGCAAACCCTGTATCCTGCACAAACATGGCTTTGATTGACTGTACATCGGCAGGGTTGATGCCTGTTTCACGGGCTATGTGTTCAATCAGGCGAAGCTCCTCGTCACTTACGTTCTGGTCAGCCTGTGCCAGTCCGAACAGGAAATGGATTAACTGGAGGCGGGCCGAATAATGCATATTGTTCCTGATCTGGTGGCAAACATCCGTTACAGGGATGGTTTGCTGCAGCAGGTCACGAAGCATTTTTACGGCTTCGGTTGATGATTCCTCACCGAAATTCTGACGAAGGAAGTTTTTTACAAAATCGAGTTCCGATCGCATCACCCGCCCGTCTGCTTTCATGATTGCAGCGATGAGCACGAGCAAGCTCATCATGTAGCCTTTTGCGGTTGTTTGACGGGATGAATTACCTCCATTGTAGGTTTCAATTGCGGTGCTGCTTCCGTCGACTACCGAACCGATTACGAAACCGAGAATGGCTCCAATGGGGCCACCGACTGCCCATCCGAGACCGCCTCCTAACCATTTAGCATATTTTGCCATAATTCATTATTTTTTGATTTATTTCCAGGACCTGGTGAATCAGCGACTGGCTTTCATCATTTCGGATGATGTAGTCGGCCAATGCCACTTTCTCTTTTTCGGGCCACTGGTTTTTCATTCGTTCCAAAACCTTTTCCTTTGTTACACCATCCCGTTCCATAACCCTGTTTATTCTCAGTTCTTCAGGTGCGGTCACTACGATATTGCGGTCCATCAATTTATAAATTCCGCTCTCAAATAGGATTGCTGCCTCCTGAATTACGTAGGGGGCCTTTTGCGCCATGTGCCATTCGTTGAATTTGCGCCTTACTGCCGGGTGAATTATTCCGTTTACTTTTTGGAGCAATTCCTGATCATTAAATATGATTCCTGCCATTTGTTGACGGTTAACTTTGCCATTGGTGTCGAAAATATGGACTCCCAAAAGATTTCCCAAAGCTTCTTTGGTTTGGGGATCAGAATCAAGTATCTCTTTTGCTTCCCTGTCAGCTTCAAAGACCGGGATTTTAAGGATTTGGAAGATTTTGCAGACCAGCGATTTTCCACTTCCGATACCTCCGGTGATCCCTATTTTCAAGGGTATATTATCTTTTTTCAATGAGGTATTCAACATGGAGCGGATAAATTTTCAATGACTTAATTCCATCGGGTACTTTGCCTGTATGGACCGGCAGGCTGATTTGTCCTGACTGGAGATCTGAGTTTTTCACATAAAAGTCGAATGATTCGGGCGTCACGAAGGAATATTGTTTCAAGCCGGTACGGAAATGGAGGGTTACCTCCTGAGGGAACAAACGTATCAGACGATCAGGAGGAAGTGAGTCGATCCTTATGGGCACCTGAAAGCTTTTTTCCGTGAACTCATCCACAGGAACAAAAAGGGTAACCTTTTCAGTTTTTGATTTGATCTCTTTGGGAATGATCAGGGAGATCTCCTTAATGACATCCTTGTCGACTGATTTCAGTATCCGACGGCGGGTGTAAAGGGTATCGATTGTTTCAATAACTGCCCTGGGTCCTGTGATTTCAACTGTCCCCGGACGGGTAGAAATCTTACCGGATACGTCGAAGCGTGATCTGAACTGGATATCAATGTTTGGTTTTACAGGAACCTGACGAGTCTCCAGGCTATCGAAGACCAGCGATATTCCGGCCGGTTTTACATCCAATATTTGCAGGTCGCTGCTGATTTGCCCCGAAATCCTGTCGAGTACCGTTGATGGGACAATGGTGTATCCACCGCGGGACTGGATACCCTGTTCGTCCAGGATGGTGGATATATCGAGGGCAACGGGTGTAAATGCAAGACGCATCTTGTGACGTAACAGCGTAAAGCCGTGCCCATTAACGCGCATATCGAGTTGCTTTGGCGGATCGTTAATGATGAATTTGTTATCCGGCAGATTAATATATCTTACCGGATATGAGATTGAGGTGGTGTAATTCTTGCTAAGGGCATTCAGCATCCACAAGATAGTGGCAATGACCAGGCAAATCATGAATATGGCCAGACGTTGATTCTTAAGCAGGGAATCAAAGCTGAATCCCTCAACAGTTTTGCGAATACGAATTATGATGGAACTGTTCATGATAAGCCTACAATGAAATACCCAAGGTTATATTATACTCTTATGGTGAGCCGAAATTAATAAAAAGGAATGGATCGTGAGGATCCTATTTAAAAAACAGGGTTAAATGTATGTTTTGGTAATCATTCTTCGGATATAAATGAAATGGCCGCACCCGCGCTATCCGGATACGGCCATTTTAGACAACGTAACCCGGTTATTTCTGTTGAGGTGCATCGGTCATATCCTTGATAACCGCTGCTTTGTCAACTTTAATGGTTACATCGTTGTCAATCTGCAAGTGGACGACATTGTCCTTCACTTCTACAATCTTACCATAGATTCCACCTGTAGTGACTACTTTGTCGCCTTTGGCGAGGCTGTCACGGAAAGTACGAAGTTCTTTCTGACGTTTTACCTGTGGCCTGATCATGAAAAAATAGAAAATCACTATGATGATCAGAAGGGGCAGAAAGCTCATCAGCGGATTGGCTCCTTCGGCAGGAGCTGCCATTAATAAATAGTTCATGTTTCTTATTTTTAACGTTATTGATAAATGATATTTTCGTTTTTTACTTCAGCTGTAACGGCGAGATCCTTGATCAGTGAGCCATTGTTGGCACTTATCCTGAACATTTGGAACTGTGCGCCAAACTGGCCGGACGTATCATAAACCACCTTGAGTTTTCCTTTACCGTCAGGCCTGATGATTTCCTCATCGTAACTGATTTCAAGGCATGAACATTCTGATTCAGCCTTTTCGATCCGTATATCACTGCCGCCAGTGTTAGTGAACACAAAAGTGTAAATGACCTTTTCCCCGGCTTTAAGCTCCCCAAAATTATAAATCTCTTCCAAAAAGTCAAATGCCACCGGTTCCAATTTTTCCTGACTTATGGCCTGAGTGCCCGATGGTTGGCTGCCTCCCCCGTTGCAAGCCGATATGATCAGCCCTAAAAGCAGAATGATGGTAGTTCTCATCAGGCTTCTCCGATCAGGCCGCGGCCTGCTTTTTCAATCTTATTGTCCAGTTTCAGCTCTTTCAGCGCCTTGTCGAGGATGCCATTGATAAAGGTACGGCTCTTTTCGGTACTGTAAAACTTTGCCATTTCGATATATTCGTTCAGGGTCACCTTGGTCGGGATCGAAGGGAAATACAGGAATTCGGCAAGCGCAAGCTCCATAATCAGGATGTCCATAAAGGCAATCCTTTCAATGTCCCAGTTGCTTGCATGCTGATCAACGATGCTTCTCAGCTCTTCGTTGTTGAGTATGGTCTTACTGAAAAGATCTTTGGCGAATTGCTTGTCATCCTCATCCTTGAACATGGGCATAAGTGCCTGGTTTTCATCAGAGTCAGGCCTGAATCCTTTGATGGTTTTCGAGATCATGGCGATCACCAGATCAAGATCGTCGTTCCAGTATATGCTGTCTTCCTCAAGTATCAGGTGAACATCTTCGGATATCAGGATAATATTGTTGAGGATTCTGTCGATCAGCCTTTTGTCTTCACCAAAAGAGTCATCGGCTCTCCTGAGGTACTCGGCGAAAAAGTCAGATTCGGCCAAAAACTGGTAGAGATCTTTGATCAATTCAGGATGGTTGGACCATGAAATTTTTGACTGGTTGATGTAAGCCTTTAGTCGCCTGTTTTCACGCAGCATTTTGATTACACGGTTGTTTACAAACCTGAGGTTCGGGTGGAGATCTTCATAGGAAGGTCTCATCTTGCCCATGTTGGTGTCAATCCTGTGTTGTGCAAAGTCGGCCAGTTCTATGATCAGCTGGAAGATAAGGTGGTAGAGATCAAATGTCTTGCCCAGTGAAAAAAATAATTCTTTCTCCGAATTATTGATCGACCTCTCCGGCGTGGAATAAAATGTGTACAAAGTCTGAAGTACCTTGATCCTGATCGTTCGCCTGCTTATCATCCTTTAGAACTATGTTGATTTTCGCCGGCAAATGTAGCACTTTTTTACTTATTCTTCACTCCGTTTTCCATTTTCATCGGCGGTGTTTTCCTTTGGCTCTGTCTGAATGGCAGAGGAATAACTGCTTTTCGCGAAAACGGGAGCATCACCTGAAGTGGTGATTTTCGAAAGGTTGGACTCATTGGGTGCATCGGCCTGGAGTTCCCCACCGGAGTCTTCTTCATCCTCGTCAGGTTCCTTTTCCCACTCATAGGGTTCCCTGCGTATTTGATATTTTCGGTAATAGAGGGCCAGCAAAACTCCTGAGATGGCTCCCCAAAGGTGTGATTCCCACGAGATATCGGGATTTATGGGAAACATCCCCCAAACCATCCCGCCATACAGGAACACCACAACAACCGACATGGTAAGAAGCCTCAGGTCATTACGGATGACTCCGCTGGTAAAATGAAAGGCCGCCAGTCCGTAAACCACACCGCTTGCCCCGATATGCCAGGCTTCGCGACCGCCAAGCCATACACAGATTCCGGATATGAAGAATATCTGCCAGAAAATGCGGTATGAATATTTCCTGTAATAATAGACCAGCGCAAATAAAAGAATGAAGAATGGGACGGAATTGGAAACAAGGTGGGCATATCCCGAGTGGATAAACGGGGAGGTCAGAATCCCTGTCAGGCCTCGCATTGATCTTGGAAAGACCCCTCCGTTCACGAACGAGGTGTCGAGCAGGATTTCGACCAGCTTAACCAGCCAGAACAATGCAACGAAAACGGCAGGAAAAAGCAAACTGTGCCTGAAAATTTTCTTTTCCAGGTCCTTGTCTTCTTTCGAGGAATTATGGGGGTAATAGCTGAAAATGCCCATTAGGTCAGCAACTTGCGGATTGTTAAACCAAACTCCGTGATATCCTCTTCCGTGGTGTCGAACGAGGTCATCCAACGGACCTCATTCGTAAAATCGTTCCAAACATAGAAGAAGAACTTTTCCTGCAAAGGACTGATAATTTCCTTCGGAATAATCGCAAACACTCCGTTGGCTTCCACCTTTTGGGTGATGGAAATGCCGGGGATGCCTGAAACTTCCCGGGCGAGCATCTGTGCCATACGGTTGGCGTGTGAGGCACTGGTCTTCCAGAGGTCGTCTTTAAAGTAGGCTGTGAACTGTGCACCCACGTATCGCATTTTTGAAAACAACTGTGCATTCTGTTTTCTGATGTATTTTGTTTCCCTGGTAAGTTCCGGATTAAAAAACAATACTGCTTCGCCCATCATCATGCCATTTTTGGTGCCCCCGAAAGAAAGGGCATCCACGCCACTGTCCCGGGTGAATTCCCTGAACGACAGATTTAGGGCGATTGCGGCATTGGCTATTCGGGCCCCATCCATGTGCAGGTACATTCCATGTTTGTGTGCCAGGTCGGCCAGACCACGAATCTCTTCAGGCTGATACAAGGTGCCCATCTCGGTAACCTGCGATATGGAAATTACCTTAGGCTGCGAGTGGTGTTCAAAATCAAATCCTTCGAGGTACTGCTCAACCGATCCGGGGGTGATTTTGCCATCCCGTGTTTCGACTGGCAACAGCTTGCACCCCGTAAACTTTTCGGGCGCACCGCATTCGTCGGTCTGGATATGTGCCGTTTCGGCACATATGATGGAATGATAACTGCGGGTCAGGGTGGCCAGACTTAATACGTTGGCCCCAGTCCCGTTGAAAACAAAAAACACTTCCGTATCTGTTCCAAATTGGTCCTTGAAGAGTTTTACCGCTTCGGCGCAATAAGGATCATTCCCATATCCGGTAACATGTCCCTGATTGGCCGCTACCATGGCGGCAAGTATTTCCGGATGTACGCCGGAGTTGTTATCGCTTGCAAATCCTTTTTTAATCATTGTACTGTGGTTTTGATCTTCAAAAGTAGATTTAATCTTCAGGCATTTCAAGACAGCCCACATGATTTTTTTGATTCAACGGTGAAAATCTGTCCTCCGGGATTATCTTTGTTATTCCATCATTATCAAATTTTCCCATGAAACCGGAATTAACCATCAGTGAAAAAATCATGTTGCTGTCGGTTCACCCTGAAAAAGGGGGCTACTACATGGCACAATCGGGATCGCTCGACCTGAGTTTGCGGGGTGCATTGATTCTTGAACTTGAACTTGCCGGGGCTGTCAGCCTCGAGGAGAAGTTGATCGTGCCCAAAAAGGCCGCTGCCATTGGTGAGCCTGCCGGTTATCTCCTTGACAAGATCAGGGCATCTGCCAAAATTCGGTCTGTCAGGCACTGGCTGAATTCATTTTCAATATCCAGAAAGCTGATCCGGCAGGAGATCATACAGTCGCTGATCGGGAAAAAGGAACTTCGACTGGTGGAGAAACATTTTCTTTTTTTTCGCTGGAAGGTTCCTTTCCGTCAGTCGGGTAACAGTGCTACCCGAATTATTAACGATATCAAGAATACCATCATGAAGCCTGGCGATTCACGCGAGGATCTTTATCTGGTAACGCTGGTGGAATCGGCACAACTTCTGCCGCGAATCTATACTGACAGGGCAGGGGTGAAGGAGGCCAAACGAAGGCTGAAACTGATCAAAGCCGGGAACCAGGTTCCTGAAGCAGTGAAACAGGCAATCCAGGCAGCAGCCATGGTGGCAACCAGTGTTGCCATTAGTGCGGCAGTCAGTGCATCACACGGAAGATAATCTGGATGGAGAAGAAAATTGCCATATTCTGGTTTCGCCGTGATTTTCGGCTTCATGACAATGCCGGGCTTGATGCTGCCTTCTCATGTGGTCTCGAAGTTTTGCCCCTATTTATTTTCGACAAGACCCTACTTGACAGGTTGCCCTCAAGGCATGATGCAAGGGTGGTTTTCATTCACCGTCATGTCAGCGCGGTTAAAATGAAACTGGAATCAATGGGTTCCTCGTTGATGGTGCTTCATGGAAACCCGCTTGATCTTTTCCCCAAACTGGTTGGGGAGTACGGTAACATTGACCGGGTGTATGCCAATGGCGACGAGGAACCCAATGCCATATCGCGGGATACTGCATTGAAAGCATTTTTCGAAAGTAAAGGGATTCAATTCCGGCTTTTTGCCGACCATATGATGTTTGGCAAAGGGGATGTGCTCAAGAGTGACGGGAAACCGTATACGGTATTTACCCCCTATAGTCGCAGGTGGAAGGAAAGGCTTCAGGAGAAAGGGATTGCACATTATGCCTCTGAAGACAAAACTTCCCGACTGCTGAAATGCTCCCAAATGCCCATGCCTTCTCTGGAGGATTTAGGTTTCGACGATTTCGATTTTCCTTTCCCGCCTGCACTGATCGATCATGACCTGATTCGGGGGTATGGTGCAACCCGCGATATCCCGGCTGTTCAGGGGACTTCCAGATTGGGGGTACACCTTCGTTTTGGCACAATGAGTATCCGTGAGTTGGTAAGCATTAGCCGCGATTTGGGGGAAACATTCCTCAATGAGCTGATCTGGCGTGATTTTTTCATGCAGATTATGGGGCATTTTCCTCATGTTGTCGTTGGGCCTTTTAAGAAGCAATACGAAAACATCAGCTGGCGAAACAACGAAGGCGAGTTTGATCGATGGTGTAATGGGACCACAGGCTATCCCATTGTCGATGCCGGTATGCGGGAGCTGAACGAGACAGGTTTCATGCATAACCGGGTTCGCATGATCACGGCAAGCTTTCTGGTCAAACATCTGTTGATCGACTGGCGGTGGGGTGAAGCCTGGTTTGCCGATAAACTGCTCGATTTCGAGCTTTCGAGCAACAATGGGAACTGGCAATGGGCGGCAAGTACCGGGTGTGATTCCGTGCCTTACTTTCGTATTTTCAACCCTGAAACCCAGCAACAGAAATTTGATCCCAAGGGAGAATATGTCAGGAGATGGGTTCCCGAACTTGGGACCATCTCTTATCCACGCCCTATGGTTGACCATAAATTTGCGCGTGAACGGGCACTTTTGGAATATAAAAACCTTTAGCTGGCAATTGCCAGTCCACTGACTTTCAAAAAAAAATGAAAAGCCTGCCATTGGCAAGCCTTTCATTTTCGATAATCCATTTTATTTCTTTAGCCAGTCTGTCACTTTCTTGTCATCTGGCTTGTCGGCAGGCTTGAGAAAGTCGACCAGGTTCCCGTTTTCATCGATAAGGAATTTCTGGAAATTCCAGGTGACTTCGGCATCCAGCTTCCCGTTTTCCGATTTCTGCGTAAGCCAGGCATACAAAGGATGGATGTCATCTCCCTTGACCGATATCTTTGACATCATCGGGAAGGTGACACCATAATTGGATGAGCAAAATGTGCTGATCTCTTCATTGGTGCCGGGTTCCTGATTCATGAAGTTGTTGGCCGGAAATCCGATGATCTCAAATTTCTCCCCACCATACTGGTCATAAATTTCCTGAAGAATTTTATACTGGGGCGTCAGTCCGCACTTTGAGGCGGTGTTGACAACCATGACCTTTTTCCCCTTCAGTGAGGCCAGATCAAATTCACTGCCGTCAATGGCCGACACTTTAAAACTGTGCAGGTTTTTTGATTGGCTGAATCCGCTAAATGTGACCATTAAAATCAGCGCTGCAATTACATATCGTTTCATATTTTTTTCCTTGTTTTTTGAAGTTCGTAATAATAACGTATTCAAGGGAAAATAGTTTCCGGGAATGTCGTTGTTAATAATTTTTCCCTGCATCCTTGGATGAATTGACTATATTTGGCCTCACAAGCACAAGTTGCGCATTTATGGAGAATTTCATTGTTTCAGCCAGAAAATACAGGCCCGACACCTTCAATACAGTGGTCGCCCAGGATACCATTACCAGTACCCTGAAGAATGCCATTCGAAGCAAGCAGCTGGCCCATTCCTACCTGTTTTGTGGCCCAAGGGGCGTGGGAAAAACCACCTGTGCCCGTATTTTTGCCAAAACCATCAATTGCAGCAACCTTACTCACGATACCGAGGCTTGTAACCAATGCGAATCTTGTTTGGCGTTTAACAACAACCGCAGCTACAATATCCACGAATTGGATGCCGCGTCCAATAACTCGGTCGATGATATCCGGAACCTGATTGACCAGGTACGGATTCCCCCACAGATTGGAAGTTATAGTGTTTATATCATTGACGAGGTGCATATGCTTTCTTCCCAGGCATTTAACGCATTCCTGAAAACATTGGAAGAGCCTCCCCGCCATGCACTCTTTATCCTGGCAACTACCGAAAAACACAAGATTATTCCAACGATCTTGTCGAGATGCCAGATATTTGACTTTAACCGTATCAAGGTGGGTGACATTGTGCAGTACCTCGATCATGTTGCACGGGAAGAAAAAATCAGCATCGAGCAGAGTGCATTGAATGTGATTGCCAACAAGGCCGACGGTGCAATGCGTGATGCACTGTCAATCTTTGACCAGATCGTGAGTTTCTCGGGACGTGAAATAACTTATCAGGATGTAATCACCAATCTCAACGTCCTTGATTATGAGTATTACTTCAGGCTGACTGACCATTTTCTTCGGAACGAGGTGGCCGATACGCTGTTAATTTTCAATGAGGTACTCGACAGTGGATTTGAAGGTCAGCATTTTATCGGAGGCCTCGCGGGCCATTTCCGCGACTTGCTTGTGAGCCGTGATCCTGCCACCATCCAGTTACTCGAAGTGGGAGGCGATATACGCGACAGGTACAAAGCACAGGCGGCCAATTGTCCACCCGATTTCCTGCTGGAAGCCCTCCGGATCAGCAATGAATGTGACTTCCAGTATAAAATCAGCCAGAACAAACGCTTGTCGGTCGAACTTGCATTGGTAAGGATTGCGCAGCTTACCCTAAAAAAAAAATAGCTGAAACCGACGATTCAGCCCTTGAACCCATTTTTAGTCTGATTCAGTCCGAAACTTCCGGACAAACGGCGCCCGGGCAATCACCCACAGTGAATCAGTCACCATCGATTCCGACCTTGCCAGCCCCGGCTTCCACTCAAGCCACCCAATCCCGGGCTGATTTCATCAAGGCTCCCCTGAAAAAGCTTCCCCGCGGTATGAGCGGTCCTTCCATCAAGTCGGTCATGAATGGCGGAACTGTTGAGGAGGACAAAATTTCAGTGAAGGAACAGCATGAACTCTTCAGTCGCCAAGATTATTTTGAGCCTTTCTCCAGTGAGGACCTGATCAGCAAATGGAAGGAATACCTTACCACCCTTGATGAAAGGCCCAGCCTGAAAGCCACTCTCGCGAAAGACCCGGTTTTGATGAAGAACTGGATGGTTAGGATTGTCATTGATAACCACGTGCAGGAAGAGTTGATTCGCAATGTGAAACCACAGCTTGTCTCTTGGCTGCGACGCGAACTGAAAAATTCGGCAATCGACATCGTGACGGAAGTCCGTGAAGATGATTCAAAAAGATTTGCCTATACCGATGGCGAAAAATTTGAGGAGATGCTTGAGAAAAATCCTGACCTAGCCTACTTAAAACAGAAGTTTAACCTGGATTTCGACAATTGACAAGGGCTTAGGGGGCCAGCCTGGCCGCCTTCCAGGACGAGTCTTCCTGCCTGAAATATATCCGGTCATGCAACCGGCTTTCACGGCCCTGCCAGAATTCGAAGGTTAAAGGTTTCAACCGATACCCGCCCCAATAGGGAGGTTTGGGTATATCACCCGCTGAATATTTCCGGTCAAAATCAGTATATCGTTCTTCCAGCAGATCTCTGGACGGGATCACCTGGCTTTGTGCCGACGTCCAAGCTCCCAGCCGGCTACCCCTGGGGCGCGATTGAAAATACGCATCTGACTCTTCCTTGCTGGTTTTGGTTACATCGCCCGTGATACGAATCTGCCTTTGCAGTTCAGGCCAGAAGAATAACAGGGAAGCTTTGGGGTTTACTGCAAGGGCTTGCCCTTTCTGGCTTTCATAATTGGTGAAGAATGAGAATCCCTCTTCGCTATATCCTTTTAGCAGAACAATCCTGGATTGGGGATACCCATCGGTCCCCACGGTTGACAATGCCATGGCCGACGGTTCATTGATACCGGAATTCACGGCCTCTTTGAACCAGCTGTCAAACAGGGTGAAAGGATTTTCGTTTAAATGGCTGTCGTCCATCCCGCCCAAAGTATATTCTTGTCTGATATCCCTGATATTCATTTCTTTCTGCGAAATATTTCGTTTGAATGCAAGGTAAACAATTTTTCCCTTGCTGTTGTTTATAAAAGAGTAATAGGTCCGTTTTATTTGTATTCAAAATTATTCGTATCCGGAGCAAAAGTCCATCCCGTATTTCATGGGATAGGCCAGGGTGTTGAAGAGAAGGACGGGAAAAGCGGATCAACGGTTTTAAATCAGATATTAACAATCAAAATTACTGAAAGCTATGAAAAGAGGATTATTTGTTGTTTTAGCATTGATTTTTGGAGTGGTTTCCCACGTGGAGGCCCAAAAATTCAGTATCGGTGACAAGGCTGTCCATACCGATGTAAAAATGACCGATGTGACCGGTGCCAAATACAGCATCGATGATGTTAAAGGTGAGAATGGCGTTTTGATGGTGTTTTCCTGCAACAGCTGTCCATTCGTGATAAAATGGGAAGACCGCTACAATGAACTGAAAAAATATGCCGACCAAAACAAGGTAGGTTTTATTGTCTTGAATTCGAACTGCGCCAACCGTGGTACCACCGAGTCGATGGAGGAGATGAAAAAGCATGCCCAGGAAAAAGGTTATCAGTTCCCCTACGTAATTGATGGTGGCAGCAAGCTTGCCAATGCACTTGTGGCTCAAACCACCCCTCACGCCTTTCTGTTCGACAAGGAAATGAAATTGGTGTATAAAGGGGTAATCGACGACAATCACGAAAATGCCTCGGCTGTCAAAACTGCTTATGTGAAAGATGCGATCAAAGCTATTTCGAGCGGAAAAAATGTAGCTGTGGCTGAAACCAAACCGATGGGATGTGGAATTAAGAGGGCCCAGGCTTCTTTGTAGGTAGTTGCTGAATGATATTTAAAAAGGCAGGGGGAAATCCACTGCCTTTTTTTGATATATGTAAAAGTTTGGTCACTTGGTTCTTAAGACCGGTTTTTCTTTTTATAACTGAGATCCCTCTTCAGGGATAAGGAATACCCGGTGAATGGTGCTTACAGTATTGGCATATTCCGGCTTATCGCGCATGCCAATCCACTCAGGATGTGGGCTAAACTTTCCCCAAGCCTCGTCGCGGTGGTTCATGTCCCTGAACCAAAGCATATATGTCAGGGCAGGAAGGTGTCGGCCAGCCAGGTTTTTACCAAAAAATACAGAATTCAAACCCACTTTATCGAATAGCGGCAGTTCTTCCTTATTGAACATGAGAACCTTTCTGCGACTGGCATCCTCGTTGTAACTTTCATAGATCCTTAATTCAAAGAGCCCACGTGAAGCGTCAGGTTGACGGACCTGGGGGATTGCATCCAGGGCTTCGAGCAGGAGGGTTTCATAACGGTCAAACAATGGCCGGTCCGAAGGGAGTTCATTGTATGCTTTTGCCTTGGCCTGAATATCCGGATCATGGTCCATCTTGTTCTTCAGGGTAAAATATTGTTCCATATCGGGGAAACAAAGCAGTACATACAACATCGGGGGTTCCTGAAGGGAGTATTCCCCGAAAATGCCGACTTTGCCACCTTGCTCATTAAGCATTGGAGCTACAACGTCAAGCAAATATTTCTTGAGCTGCGATTTGCCCCCGCCTTTAAGATGGTACTTCCTGAGTTCATAAATCGCTTTTTTGGGTTGGTCTGCCGGGGCAGTAATCCCTGCAGCAGCAGGAAATGCAGCTGCCATGCCTGCAGTGGCCGCTGATTGTCGGATAAAAGTTCTTCTTTTCATAAGCGAATCAGTTAAGCTATAATTTCCATTATTGTTAACAGAGTGTAATTTTAATCAATTCATTTTAAATTTGAGATGTTTGACGATGCTAATTATTGGGTTTTTTCCTGTTTTTCGTCTAAGGGTATGGTCATCCCCGGGTACAATACAATCTTTCTCTTTCCTGTAGATTGCATTTCAATTTTTTCGTCCTGTGCAGACTGAAGGGAAGGACTGAAATAGACATAGTAGATTGACGGATGGGGAATCAGTAACCTGCAGGTTTTTTGGGGAGGGATTTGGATTCCCATATAATCACAATAGATACTGTCGGACAATTCATAGTCTGATAACATGTTGACATATAAGGTGTCCTGACTGGTATTTTTAAGTTTCACCCGTTTAAAGGCACCGCTCCCAATGGTGGGTTGGAAGACAGGTTCCATATTCATGATCATCGAAAGAATAACTGAGCCAACCGACAGGGCCGAAGTCGCGGCAATGTTGCCGCCTCGATTCGATTTCATCATTTTATGTTTTTCCAGACTTTCGGTGTCGGTAATATATTTTGTTGTAGTGCAGGCATTTATAACGATGAATATAAGTATTGCTTTCACTGAAAGGATAAATGCTTTATGCAAAAGGGATGTCGGTATTTTCATAATAGTCATTGGCCATGGTCAGTTTTTATTACAAAGATAAAACATAGGGTATTGCAAAAATAAAAAATCCCTAAATTTGAACTCTCGAATGGAAAGCTGCCGGAGTGGTCGATCGGGGCAGACTCGAAATCTGTTGTACCGCTATGCGGTACCGGGGGTTCGAATCCCTCGCTTTCCGCTGATATACCCCGGGGATGACATCTTTTCCGATGCTTGGTTCAAAGGTTAAGGTGTCATCCTTCTCTTAAAAAATTGCCCGCTATGTCTGAATTTCTCAATCACGATCAAGTACGTACCACCCGACTTACCGAATATTGCACACGACTGATTTCCGGTGAGAACGGCCGGATGCTTTACGATGAGTATTTTTTAGAAATAGAGACGGTTACTCCCGAAAACGCCATGGAGGTTTTTGATAACCTTCTCTTGGGCGATCTTCCTTTTAATGCCATAAGGATGAATGTCGGGAAGATCATGAACATCTTCTTCAAATCACTGGAGTCATTTCCGCTGATTCAGCCTGGGGAAGATCATTTCCTGCATTTCATGATGCTCGAGAACCGGGAGGTAGAGAAAAGGATGCAGGAAGTGAAGGATGTGGTGAAATCGTTCCAGGGGGCTCCTGATGCCCAAAAAGCTGAATATAAACTGCGCCTTCGTGAGAAGATTGAAGCGCTTCGGCCATACGAACTCCATTACATCAAAAAGGAAAATATCCTTTTCCCGCTTATTGAAAGCAGGTATCCTTCATACCGGTGCCTTCAGCTGATGTGGACATTCCACGACGACTTCAGGGCGAGCCTGAAAGCCCTTGACCAGATCCTGAATAACGAAAATCCCGATGAACAAACCCTGAACAGGGAGTTAGGCAAGTTATTTTTCGTAGTGCTTCCCATCATTTTCAGGGAAGAAAAGGTGGTGTATCCCATGGCATTGAAAATGATCCCCGAAGAGATTTGGTCAGGACTGGCCGAACAGTCGGCCGACGTGGGCTGGTGCTACATCGGTGAGCCTGAACTGAAAGGATTCGGTCCCAAAGTGGTTTCCGGGCTTCCCGATGATTTGGTTGACCTGAACACAGGTGCCTTGTCGGCTGCCCAGATCATCATGATGATGAAAAGCCTGCCCGTCGATATCACCTTCATTGATGAGCACGATCAGGTGCGCTATTTCTCGGGCATCAAACACCGCATATTTCCCAGATCGAAGGCGATTATCGGACGCAAGGTGCAAAACTGCCACCCGCCGTCGAGTGTCCACATCGTGAATGAAATCGTGGATGCCTTCCGCAAGGGCGAAAGGGATGTGGCTGAGTTTTGGATCCAGATGAAAGGACGGTTTATCCATATCCGATATTTTGCCCTCCGTGACCCGCAACAGAATTACCGGGGAACCATTGAGGTAAGCCAGGACGTGACCGGAATACGTAAATTACAGGGCGAACAGCGGTTATTATCCTGGAAGTAGACAGTAAACCCAACAAGCCAGGTCACGAACCAACCTGTCGAAACCATGCATTCTCCTGTCTGCGGGCATCCATTGGGCACTCTGGTGCATGAATTAATTTGAGGCTTCCCAAAGACCTGGATAACCCAAAATATCTTTGATGCCAATCAGAGACGGATGTCAATGATTGAGGTGTGTGACTCATGATAAATCACGTTTGCATTGGGCCATAAACTCTTGGCATTCCCCGGTAAATCCAATATTTATTTTGTCCTGAAAGGATCGGTAGGCAATCCGGCCGAATTATACAGGTTCACGTCGTCAGGATTGTCGGCCCACCCATAGCGCAATTTCACGGGAGCCTTGACTTGATCGGAATAAACCACTACCTGGTTGCGGTTGATGATTTGTGCCTGTGCCCAATGGAATTTTAGGTCGGCCCCGGCTATAGTGAAGCCTTTCACATACCCATACTTGTCTTTCGCCACCAAACCGTCGGCTACATGGTCGAAAGTCACGATGGCCTTATTGTCTTGCCATTCAACCGACTTAAAAACCGGACCTGAGTATACGATATCTTTGCCATAGGCAACTTTCAGTGCATTGAGTGCCAAACGGTAGCCTACATCCTGCTTGTTCCTCGGGTGGATATCATTGGCCTCGCCTATGTCAATGGCCAGCGCCATGCCTGTATTCGGCAGCGACAAGGTCATGCTCTGGGCTTCCCTGAGTTCGGCCCAGCCACTTTCGCCTGGTA
>DIFU01000010.1:0-16292 GCA_002419285.1 Prolixibacteraceae bacterium UBA5740
AGAATTATGTCGGGATATACCACCTTACCATACCGTGAGGCTTTCATACCGGAGGTACTGAAGGATAATCGGGATCAATTGCAAAAGCTTTTCAACATTTTCATGACAGATATTATAAGCTACATCAACGCGAAGGAAGGTTTGGGCATCTGTCGTCCTCAAGGACAACAACTCATGGTCAGCGATGAAACTTCACCCAACTGCTAAGACAAGCAGCCTGAACATCATTATTTCTAACTCCTAAACCCACTCGTCGGAAAGCACCTCTCCCCGTGAACTGATGATAATTGCCTTGACTGGCACATTCCGGAATGCAGACTTTACGGCGTATTGCACCATCTGTATCAGTCCCCCGCAACATGGGACTTCCATCATAACCACGGTAATGGTATTCACTTTTGCCTCATCAATCAAACGTATGAATTTCTGGATATAGGTTTCAGTACTGTGATCCAGTTTAGGACAAGCTATCACTAACTTCTTGCCTTTGAGGAAAGTCTTGTGAAAATCACCATGCGCAAAGGCAGCACAATCCGCGCCCACCAGCAAGTCGGCTCCTTGGAAATAGGACGCTGCAGGATTAATCAAGTGCAATTGAACAGGCCATTGCGTCAATTCCGACTGATTGGTCGCGGAAGCTTCTGCGGCAATCCTGAACCCTCCAGCTGCAGCAAATGCTTTTGGAGCTGATCCCGGGCAACCAGCTCCCTGACTGACCACCCTGGAACTTGCAGGCTGACTTCCTCCATTCAATAATTCATGGACCTCGGCAATTGAAAATGGCAAACTTTCACGATTCGCCCTGAGCCAAGTGGTCGCCTCACGTAGATATTCCGTCTCCCCATGATCCTTAAGATGCTTTAAATGAGCAAATACAGTATTTTTTCCACTTTTAATCATCTGGGCAATTACGGCGGTCTCGTTATACGCGTCAGCCTCTCTTTCTTCAATTGTTATGGCTCCCTCCGGACAATGACCGATGCAGGCACCAAGACCGTCACACATCAGCTCACTGACTAGTCTTGCTTTTCCATCAATTATCTGCAATGCACCTTCGTGACAGTTTGGAACACATATACCACAGCCGTTGCATAATTCCTCGTCAATCTTTACAATTTCGCGAATCATTACTTATCATTTTTATGCAACAAAATTATCTTTACCCGGTTTCTTTAGATGTACCATTTGTTACAAAACGCATAATATATGCCCAATTACGATATTCTGGCAAAAAGTCCGGTATTCAGGGGACTCAATTCTGATCAGATCAATGAATGTCTGAAAAGCATACATATTCAGGTCAAGAGTTTTCGAAAAGACAGTTTGATTGTCCATGCCGGAGAAAAGGTCAACCATTTATTGATCATTCAAAAGGGATCAGTCAGGGGAGAAATGCTCGACTATTCAGGAAAAGTCCTGAAAATTGAAGATATCGAATCACCGAGGGCTCTGGCAGGAGCCTTTCTTTTCGGAAAAACAAATGCCTACCCTGTTACCGTAACCGCCAATACCGATGTTGAATTGCTATCCATCCCCAGAAATGAATTCCTTCAGCTGTTGCAGAAAGAGAAGACCATTCTCCTCAACTACCTGAATGACATTTCTACCCGTACACAGTTTCTGTCAAACAAATTGCATTTCCTGAGTTTCAGGACCATCAAAGGGAAAATCGCACATTATCTTTTACAGAAATCCGGAAACAACTCAAACACTGTTGAGCTGAATCACACCCAGCAGCAGTTGGCCGAGCTTTTCGGTGTCACAAGACCTTCACTGTCAAGAGTGCTGGGAGAGATGCAGCGGGAGGGTTTAATTACACTCGAACGGAAAAACATCATTATTCTTGAGAAGCAAATGCTTAGCCATTTGCTCGATAAAGACTAAAACCAAAGGAATGATTTCATACCCGATTTTTGAACAATTTCCTGAAATTTATGCCTTTACAACCACAAAACAGGAAGGGTATCCTCTGATTTCAAGGTATACAGGTGATCAGTTGGATCTGGTTCAGTATTCGAAAAATCAATTAGCCAACTCCCTCGGCATAAAAAAAGAAAATATAGTATTCCCCCGACAGACACACTCAGCCAATGTGAAAAGGCTCGAATGTATTCCTGAAGATGAAATTACTGACACCGATGCACTAATCACATCAAAGCCGGGTATTTGCATATGCATTCAGACTGCTGATTGTGTACCGTTAATACTCTACGATCCTGTACATCATGCACTTGGGGTAATTCATGCGGGATGGAGAGGTACATTCAGTGAAATTACAGCCAAAACCGTTCATGACATGTCGAGAGAATTTCATTCTTCGCCTTCCGAAATATATGCGGTCATCGGGCCTTCTATCGGACCTGAAAATTATGAAACCGGAGATGATGTGGCAGAATCCTTTAGAAGCAAGTATCCCGAATGGGAAGATCGGATTATCATTAAGAAGGCCTTCCGCTCACATCTCGATTTGTGGGAAACAAATAGGTTGCAGCTGGTCAGGGAAGGGCTTCAACCTTCATCGATATCTGTTCACGGGAGGTGTACTTATGAATTTGGCAATCATTATTATTCGGCACGTCGTGAAGGAATTGAAACTGGCAGGATGGCTACAGGTATCATCCTGAAAGAGAAGAACATGAATACATTTTTCTAAATTAACTTAATTTCTAATGAGTTTCCTGCAAAACCACTATCTTCGCAGGAAATTATCAAAGCCCTGATTATTGGGCATTTGAATAGAATAAACAAGGATATGAAGCAATACAATCTGTACAATTTAATTGTTGGCTGGACAGCATTTCTGGTTTCGGCCGTTGTATATCTGATGACCATTGAACCCACCACCAGTTTCTGGGATTGCGGGGAATTCATTACTACAGCCACCTTGCTTCAGGTAGGGCATCCCCCTGGAGCCCCTGTTTTTATGATTGTTGGCAGGTTATTTACCCTCCTTGGAGGATCATCGCATAATGCTGCACTCATGGTGAACATTATGTCGGCATTGGCAAGTGCCTTCACTATCCTGTTTTTATTCTGGACCATCACACATCTCGCCAAAAAACTGGTTGCCCCAGGCAATGAAGTTTCAATCGGCAATACCCTGGCCATCATGGGCAGTGGACTAGTCGGATCACTTGGGTATGCTTTTTCGGATACCTTTTGGTTCTCGGCTGTCGAAGGTGAAGTTTATGCCATGTCTTCCTTCTTGACTGCCTTGGTTTTCTGGGCGATACTTAAGTGGGAAAATATTGCCGATCAGCCACATGCTAATCGATGGCTTATACTGATTGCTTACCTGATCGGACTCTCCATAGGGGTTCACCTCCTCAATCTTCTTGCCATTCCCGCAATCGTTTTAGTTTATTACTTCAAGAAATATGAGGTTACCAACAAAGGTATATTCTATGCCCTGTTAATATCAGTGGCCATCCTTGGGGGACTGATGTATGGAATTATCCCCGGCTTCGTAATGATAGCCTCCTGGTTTGAGCTGATGTTTGTCAACGGTCTTGGTATGCCATTCCATTCGGGAGCCATGTTCTATGTCATTGCTCTTACTGCTTTCATGATTTTCGCCATCAGGTACACCATTAGGAAGAACCTGGTGTTGTGGAATACCATCGTGGTAGCCTTGACAGTAATATTCATTGGATATTCATCTTTCGCGCTCATCATTATACGGTCGTCAGCAGCCCCTCCCATGGACCAAAACAGTCCAAACGACACCTTCTCCCTGTTGTCCTACCTGAATCGCGAACAATATGGAGAAAGGCCACTGGTATACGGACAATATTATAATTCACCCCTCAATCCAGCCGAGAGATATACCCAGGGAAGTCCATATTATACCCAACGAGACGGCAAATACGTCATCACCGAATACAGGGTTCGTCCCAACTACGACGACAAGTTTAAAACCCTCTTCCCCCGGATGTGGAGCTCAATGGATCCGCAGCATGCACAGGAATATGAGCAATGGGCTAATATCAAGGGTCGTCCGGTAAGGCACCAGAATGAAAGGGGGGAAACCGAAAACATTATAAAGCCAACTTTCAGTGAGAATCTGAAATTCTTTTTCAGATACCAGGTTGGCCACATGTATATGCGCTATTTTATGTGGAACTTTGCAGGCAGGCAGGATGATATTCAAAGTCATGGCGGAATCCTCCATGGTAATTGGATCAGCGGAATCGATGGTCTTGACAAAATCCGGTTAGGCGACCAGAGCAATCTGCCCGAGCAGTTAGCTAATAACAAAGCCCGGAATAAGTACTATTTCCTCCCGCTCATTTTCGGTCTTTTGGGTATATTTTTCCAGTTCAACAAAGGAAAGGAAGGGAGGCAGGGCTTATGGCTGGTCAGTCTTCTCTTTATAATGACTGGAATCGCCATCGTGATCTACCTTAACCAATACCCTTTGCAGCCCCGCGAAAGGGATTATGCTTACGCTGGTTCATTCTATGCATTCACCATCTGGATTGGCCTTGGCGTAGCAGCCTTGTATGATGCGCTGAAAAAAGTACTGCCTGACAACATCAACGCGGCTATGGTTTCATTTTTGGGGCTCCTGCTTGTTCCCGGGATTCTGATCTCGGCCAATTTTGATGACCATGATCGCTCAAACAGGTATACTGCCAGGGACCTAGGGGCAAACTATCTTAAAACTGTTGCCGAACAGGGAGTCATTTTTACAAACGGGGACAATGATACTTTTCCACTTTGGTACAACCAGGATGTAGAAGGGGTAAGAAGAGATGTGCGGGTGTGTAACCTAAGCTACCTGCAAACCGACTGGTATATCACACAGATGAAACAGAAAATGTGGGATTCAAATCCGCTTCCAATCAGTCTCAAGGAAGAACAATATACCCAGGGTACCCGGGATCTGGTCTATTTGCTGGATGATCCAAGAATAAAAAGGCCAACCGTCGACCTGAGAGAAGCTGTCAATTTTGTTGCCAGTGAAGATCCGGGGACCAAACTGCGTCAGGCAAATAACGCCTCTTACATTCCCAAAAAAGTGATTTCATACCCGGTCGACAAAGAGGCGGTTATCAGAAACAAGGTGGTGAGACCTCAAGATTATGATAAAATCGTAGACACCATTTACATTGACCTGAGTCACAAAGATTATCTGCCGAAGGACGAATATGTCATTCTCGACATGATCGCCAACAACAATTGGGAAAGGCCCATATATTTTGCAATTACAATTGCACCTTCCAAGTTTCTGAACCTTCAAAACTACTTTCAACTGGAAGGCTTCGCCTACCGCTTTGTTCCCATAAGGAGAGAGACACCGGTTGCCGACAGGATCAACTATGGAAATGTAGGGGCCAGCATCATGTATGATAACCTGATGAACAAGTTTGAATGGGGCAACATGAACGATCCTGATGTTTATATTGATGAGAACAATGCCCGAATGATGACGAACATCCGGAACAATTTTAACAGACTGGCACAGCAACTGCTCGCCGAGGGCGATACCACCACAGCGGTACAAGTGATCGAACGTGGTTTTGAACTTGTACCTCCCAGGGTTGTTCCTTTTGAGTTTTTCTCACTCGACATGATCGAAACACTTTATAAAGCCAAGGCTACCCAAAAGGCTGATCAATTCGCCGAGGAATCAATGCGCTCTTATGAGGATATGCTTGCATACCTCTTTACCCTTCCTCCCCGATTACAGGTTTCGGGAGATGTAACCGATGAAATGCAAAAGAATCTTTTTTACCTGCAAAAACTCGAGCGAATATCTAATGCAGGTGGCTCGACAGATACAGGAGAAAAAGCGCGCACAATCATGGAGGAGTATTATAACAGATTCATGTCTTCCATTCAATGACATTTTTTGCTCCTCTCGCACATCCTCCAGGTTTGCTCAGGCGACTTTACCCTGAAGCAGTATGGAGGATGCACGGGAGCAGCAAGAGTGTCTATCTCACCTTTGATGATGGACCTATTCCTGTAGTTACACCATGGATATTGGAAAAATTAGATGAAGCTCGCGCAAAAGCTACCTTTTTCTGTGTTGGGGAAAATGTATTTAGATATCCTTTAATTTATAATGACATTCTTACTCATGGTCATGCCGCTGGCAACCACACCTATAACCATCTGCAGGGTTTAAAAACCAATAATGAGGAGTTCTACCAAAACATTGATGAGGCGGCCCAATTGATTCATTCAAACCTTTTCAGGCCTCCCCATGGATTTTTGTCACTCACGCAATACAGGAAAATTTCGGAAAAATACAAGATTATTATGTGGGATATCCTATCCCGGGATTATATCCCCTCGAGCAAACCTGCCAAGATAGTGCAAACCATCAGCCACTATCTCCAAAATGGGTCGGTGATTACTTTCCACGATTCGGTCAAAACCTTTGACATTCTGCAAAAAACACTTCCCACGGTAATTAAAATGTTAAAAGATGAAGGTTATATGCTGGATGCTATCCCCTTTTATACAAAGGAGAAATTACTTTTGCACACATAAAAAGAAGGATAGTTTGACCGGCAAGATCCCGTGACAAAAATTCCGCTATTCTTTTTAAATTTGAAATGGCCGGCAAAAGCCTAAATCATCGGTAAAAATCTTAGATATGAATGTACTTATAGTTGGATCAGGTGGACGTGAACACGCACTTGGGTGGAAAATCAGTCAGAGCCCAATGCTCTCAGAATTGTTTTTTGCACCGGGAAATCCTGGCACGGCTGAACTAGGCATCAACCTTAATGCCGATATTTCACAATTCGAAACCATTAAAAGAGAAGTACTCGAAAATGAGATCGACTTGGTGGTAATCGGTCCTGAGGCACCTTTGGTTGAAGGCATTCATGATTACTTTGCCAATGACCCTGACCTTCAGTATGTAAAAATTATCGGACCAAAGAAAGAAGGTGCCCGATTGGAAGGCAGTAAGGAATTTGCCAAAGATTTCATGAAACGCCATCAAATACCTACAGCCGCCTACGCCTCATTTACAAAGGAAACTGCCGAAGATGGATTCCGATTCCTGAAGGCCATGAATCCACCTTACGTTTTAAAAGCCGACGGACTTGCCGCCGGGAAGGGTGTTTTGATCCTCGACTCTCTTGAATATGCACAGGATGCCTTCTGGGAAATGCTTGTTGGAAAATTTGGAGATGCCAGTAAAACGGTAGTTATAGAAGAGTTTTTGACTGGCATTGAATTGTCTGTTTTCGTTTTAACGGATGGCAAAGACTACGTCCTGCTTCCTGAAGCAAAAGATTATAAAAGAATTGGAGAAGGTGATTCAGGCCTGAACACAGGTGGGATGGGTGCAGTCAGTCCGGTTCCTTTCGCGAATGAGGACTTCATGCAAAAGGTTAAAACCAGAATTATTGAACCAACGATTCGTGGTTTGCAAGAGGAAAAAATCGATTATCAGGGCTTCATTTTCTTTGGACTGATCAATTGCAATGGAGACCCTTATATGATCGAATACAATGCACGCATGGGTGATCCTGAAACGGAGGCTGTCATGCTCCGTGTCAAATCTGATTTGCTGGATTTACTTAATGCGACCGCTGACAGCAAACTTGGTTTACGGAACATTGAGTTCACAGATGAAGCAGCAGCCACCGTTGTGCTGGTTTCAGGCGGATACCCCGGTGAATTCGAAAAAGGCAAGATCATAACCGGATATGACAAGTTAAACGATTGTATCCTGTTTCATTCGGGCACCAAACTCGAATTCGGGAAACTAAAAAATAACGGTGGCAGGGTACTTGCCATCAGTGCTACAGGTAAAGATATCCGTGAAGCATTGAATAAGTCATTGTACAATGCCCGGGTGATTGAATATGAGGGCAAGTACTTTCGCACGGACATTGGCTTTGACCTTTAACCCATGATCTATCGGCTGGCAAAATCAAACCGGTTAATCAGCTACCTGATCTTCCCCCTGATCGCATTGGCATTCTGGATACCTTCAGTAACCAGTGAATACCGATACAATTTTTTCGAAGGGGAAGACCAGATGATCCTGTTCAAGCCTGTTTATCAGCTTGTTGAAAAATCGCCCTTGGTAATGACAGCCACTTCATTCCTGCTTTTAATTCTGGCAGGTATGATTTTGCAACGAATAAACAGCGAATTTGGGTTTTTCAGGATCAAAAATGTACTTCCACCAGCCCTCTTTGTATATTTTGTTAGTGGTTTATCGGATTTGCATACCCTTCATCCTGCCTATTTTTCCCTGATATTCATCTTACTGGCTATATACAGAATATTCAGTGCTTTCGATTTAAGAAAACCCTTTTCCCAGGTTTTTGAGGCAGGGTTTCTGTTAGGAACAGGATCAATGTTTTACCTCAACTCGGCATTTCTGTTACCGGCTATTGTTGCCGGTGGAATGATTCTGGGAAGGGAAACCCGATGGAGAGAAATGGTCTTGACCATTGCCGGATTCATCACCCCGTGGTTTTTCGCTTTCACCTATTTTTTCCTCAACGATGACTTGCCACGTCAAATAGACGTACTGGCATCCAATCTGTTGACCACAAATCCACAATTTGCAAATGATACAGGCATGCTGATTTTCCTGGGATATGTCGGATTATTGATTTTTGCCGGAAGCATCAATATGATCAGAAACTATGAGGAGAAGAAAATTAGTATCAGGCAATATTATCTGTTCTTCTTCCTGCTTTTTACAAGCACGGTCCTTGTATTAAGTCTGGTTCCGTCAGCCTCTGAAGAAATGCTCCTGATTTCTATGGTACCCGTATCGTTTCTTGTAAGTAACCTGATTCAGACATTCAGACGTCAGATCTGGAGTGAGATTCTGCTATACTTGATTTTGGGACTTTCAGTATTTTTGAAACTGTCTGCTCTTTAATCTTCGATGATCATATAAACATCCTCATCAGGGCGTGACATATAAAACTGCTCTCGGGCATATTTCTCGAGGTTATTTTGGCCCGAGCGAAGCTCTTCAATCTTCTGATTGTCTTCAGCGATTTTTTCGATATAATATTCCTTCTGGGATTTAAGTGCCGATAACCTCTTTTTATTGCGGTGATGTGCAACAAGGTTATTCTCATCGAAAAAGATCATCCAGACAATAAAGATTAAGCCAACAATGAAATACTTGTTTCTCAATAAGTTATATGTCTTACTTCCAGATCTTGATCTATTCAGCATACGGTAATTAATTTACCGCCAAATTAAAAAAAAACACGGGAGAATAGCCTAATTGATCTCCCGTGTTTTTAACAGTCTTAAGTTCATTCATTATCCGGTGCAAAATTTGGATAAGTATAATCTAAAGGAGGGTTGAAATTTTCTTTGATGGTGCGGATATTTACCCAGCGCAGCATATTAAAGAGTGATCCTGCCTTGTCATTTGTTCCCGATCCCCTTGCGCCACCAAAAGGCTGTTGTCCAACAACGGCCCCGGTTGGTTTATCGTTAATGTAGAAATTCCCGGCAGCATTCTCAAGAATACGGGTATATTTTTCAATGTTATAGCGGTTCTGGGAAAAAATGGCTCCTGTAAGGGCATAAATGGAAGTCTCATCCAGAATCTTCAGAGTTTCATCCAGATCTTCATCATTATATACATATACCGTCAATACCGGGCCAAACAGCTCTTCTTCCATCGTAATATACTTTGGATCATAGGCCTGTATAATTGTGGGTTCAATAAAATACCCAACGGATTTGTCATGCCCTCCTCCGATAATGACATCAGCATCCTTATCAGCTTTGGCGCGATCAATAAAACTTGCCAGTTTATCAAACGAAGATTCATCAATAACAGCGTTAAAGAAATTGGTAAAGTCCTCAGGCGGTCCCATTTTTACCGTAGCCATTTCACGTTCGAGGCATTCCCTGATCTCTGGCCATATGCTGGCAGGAACGTAAGCCCTTGACGCTGCTGAACATTTTTGTCCCTGATATTCGAATGCACCTCTGACCATTGCGATGGCCAGTGCCTTTTTATTAGCTGTTGCATCGGCGAAAATGAAGTCCTTTCCTCCGGTTTCACCAACAATCCGGGGATAAGATTTGTATTTGTAGATGTTTTCACCGATTCTCTTCCAAACAGATTGGAACACCCCTGTACTACCGGTAAAGTGAATACCGGCAAAATCGGGATGGCTCATAGTCACTTCAGCACCAACAGGACCAGATACAAATACGAGGTTAATCACCCCATCAGGTACACCTGCTTCCCGGAAAAGGTCCATAATCACTCCGGCTGAGTATACCGCAGTTTTTGAAGGTTTCCAAACAACCACATTTCCCATCATGGCAGGTGCTGCCGGCAGGTTTCCTGCTATTGATGTAAAGTTGAATGGTGTAAGTGCGTAGACAAATCCTTCAAGGGGACGGAATTCGTTATAATTCCAAATGCCACGGACCGATTCAGGCTGCATCTTATAGATCCGGGTCATCTCCCTGACCCCAAACCGGAAGAAATCGGCCAACTCACATGCAGCATCAATCTCTGCCTGGTATGCATTTTTTGATTGTCCCAGCATGGTTGCCGCATTAAGACCGGCACGATAGGGCCCTGCCAACAGGTCAGCGGCCTTTAAAAATATCGATGCCCGGTGCTCCCATGACAGTGCAGCCCATTGCTCACGTGCCGCCATCGCTGCTTCAATGGCCATGGTTACATGACTTGCGTCTCCTTGATGGTAATATCCCAGAGTGTGGGCAATTTCATGGGGCGGAAACATCCTTTCCAACTTGCCTGATTTAACTTCTTTCCCTCCTATAATCATAGGGAGTTCTAACTCTTTACTCCGCATTTCGTTGAGCTTTGCCTGCAGCTCTTTGCGCTCGGGTGTCCCAGGGGCATAACTTAAAACCGGTTCATTGACTGCGACTGGAACATTGAAGAATCCTTTTGCCATTGTATATACTTGTTTTAGAATAATTCTTACTGACAAAACTAAATCAACCATTCCATTTAAATAATAACAAAAATCAGGTTCACAATTAATTGCAAATCTGACCGAGGCTCTAATTATACAGGACGTTTTTTTTTAGTCAAAAAGTATTCCTTACCTCTTTTCAGTTATTTTTACACTTAACTTTAAAAAAGGAACTCATCATTCCTGATTAAATGTATTTCGCATAACGTGGTATTAAGCATATTCAGACACCATTGAAATCTGATGCTCATGACAAGAACAGAGGCGAAGACAGTATCTCCGGAAGTTTGAAATATATTATGGCAGCAGGTCTGGTTTTCACACTTGCTACCCTTATTTATAAACAACTATTCAGAACTGACCTTGCCAACCCGGTTGCTGATATTATCAGTGTCCTGGCATTTGTTGGTGCATTTTTAAGTGTCAGGCAAGGTAAACCTGATCTATCTCTAAATATAGTATTCTTTATCCCACTAATTTCTTACTTTTCATACCTGGCCGATTTCAGCAACAGCAATCCACCGGCAGAAACACTTTTCAGTGCAATGTGGTGGTTCATTGCAGGAATTTTCTTTCTGGCTTTTTACTCAGCAGTCAATTTCAGGTTTGTGCTCTTTATGGCCAGTGGTTTGGTTTATATGGTTTACCATATTTTTGAAGCCAATCAATCCGACCGTTTCTTCTCGGCAATCCAGAATTTTTCGGATAATCCCCTTACAGGGATGGTAATAGCCTTTAGTGGAGCGACCCTTGTCAGGCTTAGTTTCGACAAACGTTACAATATTTTACATGAAGAACAGCTTTCTTTTGAGCGTCAGATCAATGAGACATTTCAGACAGTAAAACAACCTCTGGTCCAAATCAATGCTTCCAGAGACCATGCAGGCAATATTACACTTTTGCAGATTGAGAAGGTAAATCATGCATTCGAGTCGCAGTTTAAAATGCCGTTCCAGGAAGCGAAGAATCAGGAATTAAACTATCTGTTTGGCCTAATATTCAAGAACTCTTTCAACTGGAATGACCTATTCATATTGAATCCCAGGCAACAGTCCGAAATTTATTCCCCTTATCATGACAAATGGTTCAACCTGAACATTTTTTGGTTTAACCCATACATCTGCATTTGTATTTTTTATGATGTTTCACAGGAGAAGAAAGAGCTTAAAGCCCTGAAAGAAACAAGGGACCGTTATATGGCACTGATCGAGGCCATTCCGGACATATTTTTTGTAATTGATCGTGAAGGCACATACGAAGACCTCGTCTTTAAAGGTCAGTCAGACCTTCGTCTCGAGGCGGGTGAAATCATCGGAAGTACCATTTTTGATGTTGGTTTTCCCAAAAATATGTCAAGGAAAATTTTCGAGTGCATCCATCGGGCAATTGATAATGATTCGATTGAAACCATCGAGTATGCGCTTGAAGCGAACAACACCACTCTCTTGTTTGAAATGCGATTGGCACGGTTAAATGACAATGCCGTAATTTCCATTGCCAGAGATATCACCCGTAGAAAAAAAGCTGAATTTGAACTCGAAAAGGCGAAAATACGGGCCGAAGAGGCAGTAGCCCTCAAATCAAGGTTTCTGGCTAACCTGTCTCACGATATCCGCACTCCTATGAATATTATTATAGGACTAACTAAATTGCTTGCAGAACCAGGATTGTCAGATTTCGAAAAGGAAGATTTCATCCACGAGGTATCAATACACGGATATCAGCTGCTCAGCATGATTGACAACACCATTTATCTTTCTAAGATTGAGACAAACACGATGGAGGTAGGTTTGGCTTATTGCAATATAAACCAACTGTTGCGTGATCTCTATAACCAGTTTTATCCATTAATGCCCGACAATCGCGACCTACAGCTAAAAATGTCTGCTGCAATCCAGGCAGAGGAAGTCGGCTTCGAAACCGATCCGGTTCTCCTGAGGCAAACCCTTCATTTACTTCTGGAAAATGCCATCAAATTCACCAATGAGGGCATAATTCGATTTGGTTATAATAACAAAGGCTCCTCCACGGTTGAATTCTTCGTTGAAGATACGGGCCCGGGGATACCCGAAGACGAAAAAGAAAATATATTTCTGCGATTCTATGTGATTGAAAAAGACCGGACTGCACAAAAGGCAGGCGCAGGCATTGGCTTATCTGTTGCCCAACACTTTGTCGCACTTCTTGGTGGTACGCTGAATCTCACAACTGAGGTCAATAAAGGGTCGCGATTTTGGTTTGAGCTTCCTCTCGCAAATCCAAAGGGTTTTATGAGGATAATTTCCTGAAATAATATTCCATTCTCAAGATTTGAGAATAGCGATCCTTTCTTCCAGAATCCTGATTTTCGCCTCAGCATCGGCCTTCTTGACAAGCTCCTTCTCTACAACTTCTTTGGGTGCCCCCGAAACAAACCGTTCATTTCCAAGTTTCTTCATAACCGATTGAAGAAAGCCCAGGGTGTACCTGAGTTCTTCGTTTAGCTTCCTGAGTTCTTCTTCAGTATCAACATGTTCGTCCAGTGGAATATAGAAATTGGTTGATTTCACACGGAAGGAGGCAGCACCACTAACTTCGCCCTTAACAACACTCACCGTGCTCAGGTTTCCAAGTTTTATAAGCAATGGCAGGTATTCCTCTTCAAATCCCTTATCTCCAGGCTGAATAAACAATTCCAGAACATCCCGGTTAGGAACTGAATGATCGAGGCGGATCTTTCGGATACCAGAAACTGTCTCCTTAACATTGTCAAAAGATTCAGTAATCTTGTTATCAAAGGAGGAAGCCTGTGGTAATTGGGATACCATTATACTTTCCCCCATGGCACGTTCTTCGAGCATCTGCCAGATTTCCTCCGTAATAAACGGCATAAAAGGATGGAGCAATCTAAGCAGCTTATCAAACAGGATGGTAACCTCAGAATATGTTTTGGCATCCACTGGCATTTGATATCCTGGTTTAACTGACTCCAGCAGCCAGCCTGAGAACTCATCTCTGACGGTAGTGTATATGAGCATCAGAGCATCTGAAATACGGAATTTTTCAAACAAATCGTCCATTTGAAGGATCACTTCCGACAACTTATGATGAAACCACTCCAGGGCAAGGGCACTGTGCTCGGGCTGCAGAATCAATTCATCAACTTCCCAGCTTTTCACCAATCGAAAGGCATTCCAGATTTTCGTGGAAAAGCTCATTCCCTGTTGTGGCAGTCCCTCATCAAAAAGCAGATCACCTCCTGCCGGAGAACAAAGCAACATTCCAACCCTGACACCATCTGCACCAAACTTCTCGATCAGCTCTAGCGGTTCAGGAGAATTTCCAAGAGACTTTGACATCTTCCGCCCTTGCTTATCACGCACCATGCCGGTGAAATAAACATTCCTGAAAGGAAGATCTCCACGGTATTCGTAACCAGCAATAATCATGCGTGCCACCCAAAAGAAAATGATATCCGGTGCGGTCACAAGATCGCTGGTTGGATAATAGTATTTGATTTCCGGATTTTCAGGATTATTTATTCCGTCGAACACGGAAACAGGCCAGAGCCAGCTACTGAACCATGTGTCCAATACATCCTCATCCTGACGAAGATCATTGATGCTCAATTCAGGATTACCTGTCTTCTTCCGTGCTTCGACAACTGCCTCTTCAGCATTATTAGCTGCCACAAAACTGCCGTCATGCAGATAATAGACCGGGATCCTGTGGCCCCACCACAATTGCCGGCTGATACACCAGTCCTTGATATTGCCCATCCAATGACGGTATATATTTTTGAATTTTGGAGGATAGAACTGGATCTTCTCATTCATGACATTATCCAGTGCTGGTTTTGAAAGGTCCTCCATTCTCAGAAACCATTGTGCTGACAATTTAGGTTCTATCACTACATCGGTACGCTCCGAATAACCCACCTTGTTGGTATAGTCTTCAATAAGAGCGATGTTACCAGCTTTTTGTAACTCTGGTACGATTTTGTTCCTGACTTCAAACCGATCTTCCCCAACAAACAAGACTGCACTCTCACTCAAAGTGCCATCATCGTTAAAAATATCAATTGATTCGAGATTATATTTTAATCCGATGGCATAGTCATTCACATCATGGGCCGGAGTTATCTTAAGGCAACCTGTTCCAAACTCCATATCCACATATTCATCCTGGATAATAGGTACAGAACGGTTAATAAGGGGGACTAGTACGCGTTTGCCCTTAAGATGCATAAAACGTTCATCTTCAGGATGAACACAAACAGCTGTATCTCCCAAAATCGTTTCCGGACGGGTAGTTGCAATGGTTACATACTCATTTTCAGTCCCTTCGATCAGATATTTGAGATAATAAAGTTTTGACTGAACTTCTTTATAAATCACCTCCTCGTCAGACAAGGCAGTCTTGGCCTGTGGATCCCAATTAACCATCCTGACGCCCCGGTATATATACCCCTTGTTGTACAAGTCAACAAAAACCCTGATGACCGATTCACTTCGTTGCTCATCCATGGTAAATGTAGTGCGATCCCAATCGCAGCTGGCCCCCAATTTCTTGAGCTGTTCGAGTATTATTCCTCCATGCTTATGCGTCCAGTCCCAGGCATGTTTCAGAAACTCTTCCCTGCTCAGGGAATATTTATCGATCCCTGCTTCCCGGAGTTTGTTCACAACCTTGGCTTCGGTTGCGATGGAGGCATGATCTGTTCCGGGAACCCAGCAGGCATTCTTTCCATTCATACGGGCACGACGGACCAAAATATCCTGGATAGTATTGTTCAGCATATGGCCCATGTGTAGCACACCGGTTACGTTGGGCGGAGGGATGACAATGGTATATGGCTCACGGTTGTCAGGAACAGAATGGAAAAACCTGTTTTCCATCCAGTAACTGTACCATTTTTTTTCCACTTCCGACGGAATATATTTGCTGTCAATTTCCATGATATTCAAACTTTAACGTTTCCGAAAACAAAGGCACAAAAATAAGGCAATAAAAATATTTAATCTCCCACTGAGTCCAAAGAATTGCACTCACCAAAGAATTTTCACTTTTGCCATACATGCGAAACACAGGACCATACATCCAACAGAATAATATTACCACAGAATCCACAAATATCCTGTGGATCGACACATCTTCATTTTCAGTATTGAATTTCTAAAATGGGGATTATCCCATCAGCATCCCGATAATTGTTGCCGACATGAGTGAAGTTAAAGTGCCTGCGATCAGCGCAGGTACACCATACTTGGAAAGAAGCACGCGCTTATTGGGTGCAAGCGAACCTATTCCTCCAATCTGGATCCCAATTGAAGCGACATTTGCAAATCCGCACAGTAAATATGTGGCCATTATCACTGATTTTTGTGATGCAAATGC
>DIFU01000010.1:16504-31911 GCA_002419285.1 Prolixibacteraceae bacterium UBA5740
AACATGGCAATAAAAGCAATAAATGCAAGCAGCATTCCCGCTACATTTACTGCCAATTTCACTCCTTCACTGGTACCGTTGGTAACCGCATCAAGTACATTACTGCCAATTTTGTCTTTACTGACTTCAATTTCCTTATTAATTTCTGAATCGGGTGGAACTATCATTTTGGAAAAAACAATGGCAGCAGGAGCAGCCATGACCGATGCAGTCAGGAGGTGCTTTGCGAATTCAAGTCTCATTACCGGATCGTCGCCTCCAAGCATAGCAATGTAAGCTGCAAGGACTCCACCTGCCAGAGTGGCCATCCCTCCGGTCATGACCAATAATATTTCAGAATTGCCCATCTTTGGCAGATAGGCCTTTATCATCAGAGGCGATTCGGTCTGACCCAGAAAAATATTTCCGGCTACTGACAAAGCTTCAGCCCCCGAAATCTTGAGGGTTTTTGTAAAGACCCATGCCAAAGCCCATACTACCTTCTGGATAATTCCCCAGTAGAAGAGGAGGCTTGTGAGTGCCGAAAAGAAAATAATGGTAGGCAGCACCTGAAAAAGAAAGATGTAACCATAGGTATTTGAATCCATCAACCCCCCAAGCAGGAACTCGCTTCCAGCCTTGGTAAAGTCCAGTATTTTAACAAAAACCTGACCTGCGAATTCAAAACCGTATCGAATAAATGGAACATACAAAACACCGATAGCCAGTATCACCTGAAAAACAAGGCCGGTAAATACGGTTTTCCATGGGATATTCTTGCGGTTATGGGAAAGGAGAAAACCTAGTCCAATAAGCACAAACATACCGATAATTCCCCGTATGATGGTTAGAAACGAAAAGGAACCCTCAGGTGCCTTGGTCAGCAGAAGGGCAGATGTATTTGTTTGCGAAGCTGATACGGCAGGTATTGTCTCAACGACTTGGGCCGTATCGGTAAATATGTTGACTGAGTCCGGAGTATTGACGGCACCAATCACACAATCAGACATGCCAAACAGGAACAATAAAAGTAAAAGGGGAAGTATTAATTTCTTCATACGAACCGTGCAATTATTTTTTCCGGCGTTTAATTTCATCCCGAATCAAGGACGCCTTTTCGTAATCTTCATTTTGGATGGACTCCCCCAGAAGGTTTTCGAGATCAGCCAGGGTATACTTTTCATAGATAGATTTTCCATGCCCCACATGACCTTCGTCAAAATGTTCACGGGCTGTATGTTCTTCATTAACATCCAAAACAATTCCAGCCTTGTGCAATATGTCCTCAGTTGTATAAATAGGACATTTGAAACGAAGGGCTAGGGCGACGGCATCGGACGTCCTTGAGTCTACCCTGACTTCCTTACCTTCCATTTCAAGCAGCAACTCTGCATAAAAAATGCCTTCTTCCAACTTATGAATTACTACTTCAAGAAGAGCAATATCGAAAGCAATTGCCAGATTCTTAATTAAGTCGTGTGTCAAAGGCCTGGGGGGCTTGAGCCCTTCCAGTTGAATTGCAATGGCTTGTGCCTCTACAGGTCCTATAATTATAGGCAACCTTCGGTCTCCATTTTCTTCAGCCAGTACCAATGCGTAGGCTCCAGACTGGGTCTGACTAACCGACAAGCCGAGAATATTCAGTTTAACTTTTTGCATGATATGCTTTGCATATAAAATAAATCCAATGCTTTGCTACACCCTCCATCTTGCTTGACTTACGGGAAATTCGGCATAAAATTAATCGAAAAATCAGGGTTGAATCTATTTTTCATTTCTTTTTTCGACAATTGCGGATACTTCATTTAAGATAGCAGCTGTCAAATATCTGTTTTTTATACAGCATTTGCAAAAGTGTACGAAATTTCCACTGTTTGATTGAAGGGATCCCTGTACCGTTAAACTTTTCTCGTATCAGCAAAAATAACTGGCAATCATTTGGTAATCATCCAAAAATAACTACTTTTGCAGTCCCAAAAAATTGATTTGACCAGGCAGATAAGTGAGAAACGAGAGGATTTTTCCGCCTGGCGGACATAATTAATAATTTAAAGAATATGTACGCAATCGTAGAAATTGCTGGACAGCAGTTCAAAGTCGAAAAAGACAAAAAAGTTTTTGTACACCGTCTCCCACTTGAAGAAGGAACCTCCGTCGAATTTGACAGGGTTTTGTTGGTTGACAATGAAGGCAGCGTTTCGGTTGGAACCCCGGTAGTAGAAGGGGCCAAGGTAACTGCAAAAGTCCTGGAACACACCAAAGGTGACAAAGTCCTGGTTTTCAAAAAGAAGAGAAGGAAAAGTTACCAGAAAATGAATGGACACCGTCAGTCTTTTACTCAGGTGCTCATTGAAGAAATTGTTGGATAATTAAATTAAAAGACCATGGCTCATAAGAAAGGTGTAGGTAGTTCGAAAAACGGACGCGAATCGGAAAGCAAACGACTTGGCGTAAAAATATTTGGCGGTCAGTTTGCTAAAGCGGGCAATATCATTGTTCGTCAGAGAGGCACGAAACATCATCCGGGCGATAACGTGGGAATTGGTAAAGACCACACCCTGTTTGCCCTGACCAACGGAACAGTTGTATTCCGCAAAAAACGCGATAACAGGTCATACGTTTCAGTAGAACCCATTGTTGCCGTTGAAGCATCCATCAACTAATCCAGTACTTTTTAAAAAAATTTCAATTCTTACATAACAAACTCCTGCCATAACCGGCAGGAGTTTGTTGTTTTACTACTTTTGCACTGAAATTTATCAGGAAACTATGCTTACCATTAAATATCTTAACGACTTCCCCGAAGAGGTGATCGAAAAACTGGCAAAAAGAAATTTCGATGCCTCCGTTATCGTAAAATCCATTCTCAAACTAAGGGAAAAGCGTAATCTTACCCAGACTCTGGCCGATAATGCCAAAGCGGAAATGAACAGACTTTCGAAAGAGATAGGTATCCTGTTCAAAGACGGCCGCATGGAAGAGGCAAATCAGGCAAAAAGCCGCACTGCCGAATTGAAGGAAAATATTCGCGAACTTGACCAGGTGTTTAATGATATCGATGATCAGGTGCAAGCCCTTCTGGTACAGCTGCCCAATGTCCCCCATGCATCGGTTCCCAAAGGAAAAAGTGCCGATGACAATCTGGTGATCAGAAGTGGTGGTTCATTACCTGCATTATTCGATGGGGCTCTTCCTCACTGGGAACTTACCTCAAAATACAACCTGATTGATTTTGAGCTGGGCGTTAAATTAACCGGAGCCGGATTCCCTGTCTATCGTGGGAAAGGAGCCCGGCTACAGCGTGCCTTAATCAACTTTTTCCTCAACGAGGCAAGGGAAAATGGATATGAGGAGATCCAGCCGCCACTTATGGTCAATGAAGCCTCCGGGTTTGGAACTGGCCAGCTCCCTGATAAAGAAGGCCAGATGTATCATGTTTCAATCGACAATCTGTATCTGATTCCAACGGCAGAAGTGCCTGTCACAAATATTTATCGGGATGTCATACTCGATGAGGAGGATTTGCCCGTAAAAAACACTGCTTACAGTGCCTGTTTCCGCCGCGAGGCCGGATCTTACGGAAAAGATGTGCGTGGTTTGAACCGTCTGCACCAGTTCGATAAAGTGGAAATCGTTCAGATTTCCCATCCCGACCAATCATACAAGATTCTGGAAGAGATGGTAAGCTACGTTGAAAGTCTTGTAAAAAAACTGGAACTCCCTTATCGAATCGTGAAACTTTGCGGTGGAGACATGGGATTCACCTCTGCCATGACATATGACTTTGAAGTATGGTCTGCCGCTCAACAGAAATGGCTGGAAGTTAGTTCTGTTTCCAACTTCGAATCTTTCCAGGCCAATCGATTAAAGCTAAGATTCCGCGACAAAAGCAGCAAAAAACCACAACTGGCCCACACATTGAACGGTAGTGCGCTTGCCCTGCCAAGAATTGTGGCTGCATTGCTCGAAAACAACCAGACTCCTGATGGAATCCTGATACCCGAAGCATTGATCAAATGGACTGGATTTGAAAAAATCTCATAATATCACTGAATTCATATATGAGAGTTTCTCAATGATTTAGGCCATACCTAACCTGAAACAATTATTTGACTATACCCTTTGAACAACCCTGTCGGGTTTGCACAAGTCTAATGCCCCTTTTGACCATTTCCATATATTCTGCGTTTGTTTTGCAATCATTGGCAATACCCCAATGGCAAAATATTGGTGTGTGTATGTAAATCACATTTTAATGGTGGTAAGGGGTCTGGGAACTGCTTAAGTGGAGATGAGTCCAATCAGGATATCAAAACATGAGTTTAACAAAATTAATTGAAAAATGGACGTTGCTACGTTGTATCAATCTCCTATTGGTGGATGAAGTTAAATATCGAATGGCTTAAACCAAGCGATCAAGGCGGCTGGCATCCAAACGCAGGAAGACAAATAGAAGCACGGTAAAAGCCCAAAGAGAGGACCCACCATAACTAAAGAAGGGCAAAGGAATTCCAATGACCGGCATCAGGCCAATTGTCATTCCAATATTAACGGCGAAGTGGAAGAACAGGATAGATGCTACCGAATAGCCATATACCCGGCTAAAAAGCGATCTTTGGCGTTCAGCAAGATTAATAACCCTGATAAGCAAAGCCAGAAACAGGCCAATAACCACCAGGCTCCCAAAGAATCCCCACTCTTCACCTACGGTACAGAAAATAAAATCAGTACTTTGCTCTGGCACAAAATTAAACTTGGTCTGTGTGCCGTTAAGAAACCCCTTGCCGCTAAATCCACCCGAGCCGATGGCAATCTTACTCTGATTAACATTATATCCCGCACCAAGGGGGTCACTCTGTAATCCCAGCAGTTCATTGATTCTTGCCTGTTGATGGGCTTGCAATATGTTTTCAAAAACAAAATCGACAGAGTAGGTAAACAACACCGATCCGAAAAATATGCCAATGATCACAAAAGCACGCCTCATCCTGACCTTCAGGCTATAAATGACAAAAACAATCATACTGATTAAGGTCCCTGCCAGTATTATCCATTCAAAATCGACTGTGTTGCCCGCAATGAGGTTCACACCCTGCAACAACAGAGTTAGTCCGATTCCTAATCCAAGACCTGACAACGCCAACTTAAACCTGGGGTTTAGAACATAAAAGGCTATGATACTTCCCACAAACAGGAGGATCAACAACACAAAATTCTCAGTCAGCAGGGAAAGGAGAAATAGCAGAATTGTAAGAAAGCCGAAAAACAGGATAACTCCCGACATACCCTCACGATATAGTACAAGAAAAAATACCACAAATACAATGGCAGAACCTGTATCCGGTTGAAGCATGATCAGGGCAGGGGGTAGCCCTATTATTGTTGCAATCAGAAACACCGAAGGAGCCTTCTGCATCTTAAAATTGTAACTGCTCATCAATTTCGCCAGAGCCAAAGCTGTGGCAAACTTTGCAAATTCGGCAGGCTGAAGTCTTAAGTCGCCACCAATTACAAACCACGATTTAGAGCCGTTGATTTCGACACCTGCAACCAGTACCAGGACCAGGGAAAAGATTACCAATCCATAGATAGGCCAGGAAAAAAAGAGATAGAAATTGCTGTCGGTTATCAGGATTACCATGCCCAGAAAAACAGCGGCACCTATCCAGATCAGCTGCTTACCGTAACGCTGGGTTACATCAAAAATACTGCTGTGTTCTTCATTGTAAACAGCTGCATATATGTTAATCCAACCCAGGAACATCAGTCCAAAGGCAAGCATAACTGTTACCCAGTCGATATTTGCCCAAAGTTTATTCCTCTGTGCCATTGGAAATTATTATACGGTTCGGATCCATCAGGTTTGCTTTCAACATATTACGTTCAAGCCATACCCTGTTGGATGCAATGGTATCATTCAAATATTTTTCGATAATCAGACTGGCAATTGGCGCTGCATAGGTTGAGCCCCATATTCCGTTCTCGACATACACTGAAATGGCTATTTTAGGACGATCCTTGGGAGCAAATGCCATAAAGACCGAATGATCAAGACCATGAGGATTCTGGGCTGTCCCGGTCTTTCCACAAACCTCCAGTCCGGGAATCATCGACATTGCCCCGGTACCTCCGGGTTGCATCACCTGTGCCATTCCTTCAACTACCGGATCAAAATGTTGCCGGTCGATCCCCGAATCAACAGGCTCCCTGAATCTTGCATCAATCTCCTGCCCTTCTACCTCCTTAACTACATGTGGGATATAATAATGCCCACGGTTGGCAATCATGGCGGTATAATTTGCAAGCTGTAATGGGGTAATACCAAGCTCTCCCTGCCCTATTGAAAGGGACACAATGGGCAATGCACGCCATCTTGATCCTCGGAAAACGAACCTTTCATAATAATCAGAAGTTGGCACGAGTCCTTTCAACTCATTAGCCAAATCAGTGTTTAGTGTTCGTCCGAACCCGAAATTTAGCATATACCTTCGCCATGCTTCATATCCTTCCCTGATATCTTTATATTTTTTGTTTTCCAGAATTGCCCGAAAAACATATACGTAATAAGTATTGCACGATTTGGCAATCGAAGGTTCAAGGGTGAATGACATATCATGATGGCAACCAATCGTAAAATTTCCACTGTGATATCCATGCGCACAATAATATGAAGTAGTCGGGGTAATGGCTCCTTCCTGAAGTGCGACCAGTGCATTAGCCATTTTAAAGGTCGACCCAGGTGGATACTGGGCCATCAAAGCCCTATTGTACAAAGGCTTGACGGGGTCGGTCGACAATACAGAATAATTGTTCCCCCGTTCGCGGCCTACCAGAAGGTTAGGATCATATGCGGGAGAATTGGCCAGAACCAGGATTTCACCAGTGGCTGGTTCTATGGCAACCACACTGCCACGCTTATTTTTGAGTAACAGTTCGGCATACTCCTGAAGGTCAGCATCCAGGGAAGATGTAAGATTTTTTCCAATAAGTGCGGTTGTGTCAGCTTCGCCTTCCAGGTAACTTCCCTGAATGCGGTTATGGACATCGACCATATAGTATTTCACCCCTTTCTTCCCCCTGAGTTCATCTTCATATGATTTTTCTATCCCACTGATTCCAATGTAGTCTCCTGATTCATAATAGGGATTTGATTCAATCATTGCCCTGTTTACTTCACCCACATAACCAAGCAAATGGGCAGCCATTGGGCGTGGGTATTCCCTCAGTGTTCTTGATTGAATATAAAATCCCTGGACTTTATAAAGCACCTCTTGAAGAACGGCATATTTCTCAGGAGAAATCTGTTTAACAAGGACCGAAGGTTTATAGGGTGAATAGGCCCTGGCTTCTTTGAGTTTAAGTCGAAATTCTTCGATAGTAATGTCGAGAAGTGAGCAGAATTTGAGCGTGTCAAATGGTTTCACTTCACGTGGAGTAACCAGGAGGTCATAAGCTGCCTTGTTATAAACCAGCAACTCACCGTTACGGTCATATATTAATCCTCTCGCCGGATACTGGACAACCTTTCGAAGGACATTGCTTGTGGCAAATTCCTTATATGTGTTGTCAATGACTTGTAAATAGAATAACCTGATCAGCAAAACGATGCTGACAGCCACAAAGATCGATATTATCAGGTATTTTCTGTTTGAATTGATGTCCACACTGAAGGCCCTATTCTCTAAATATCAAAAACTGGCTTAAAACTATAACAAAAACGGATAATATCGTACTAAATATCACACGGATTAGCGTCCTGAAGAATCCTGTAAATGAAAACACCTCCATGTAAAACAAGAAAAAGTGATGGGCCAACACAAGTATAACCGAATATATGAGAAACCACCTCAATCCATTATTCTTCAGTGAGGGATATTCGGATATATCAGATCCACGTCCTGACACCAGATACAGGACAGGAGTTCTCACATATCCCAGAAGTGTAGTAGCAGCTGCGTGTAAGCCAGGGGTATCTGTAAAAAAATCAATGGTGAATCCAGTAAAAAAAGCTAACAAAAGTACCAAATAACGGGGTGTGGAAACGGGCAGAAGAAGTATGAAGAGCATATAGAAGTATGGATTCAGATATCCGCTTACCTGCAACTGATTCAGGACCAGCACCTGTACCAGAACAACAAATATGTATAAAAGCAAATATTTAATCCAGATCCTTGCCATTATTGCTCAGTTTTTCAAGTGCATCTAATTCCGGCCTTTTACGATTATCTATTACCTCAACGTAAGTCACCGCTTTAAAGTCAACCGATAGTTGAACCCGGATTTGATAAAAGTTATCCCCGCCTTCCTTCTTAAAGGATTCAATGATCCCCAATGGCATGCCTTCAGGAAATATAGATGAAAAACCACTGGTCACAATGGTATCGCCTTCCATTAAATCAACGTGAAAAGGGATTTCATTCAGCAGAGCATACCTGTAATCCTTGCCATCCCATGTGAGTGACCCGAAATAATTGTTCCGTTTTAATTTTGCTGACACGTTCCAACGAATATTGAGCATGGAGATTACCACCGAATAAGAATCCGAAACATGTGATACAACGCCTGCAACCCCCTGTGTACTAAGAACTCCCATATCAGGCCTGATGCCATGCCGGGCTCCTTTATTGAGGGTAATAAAATTATGCTGCCGGTTTACCGAATTATTGATCACACGTGCAGGAATAAAATGATAGCTTCCTGTACTGTCAGGTTTGATGAAGGCAATGGTCGATGTACTGTCATCAATTCTGTTTTGGGCCAGCAGAGATTCTCGTAAACGGGCATTTTCTTCTGCAAGCTGACGGTTAACTATTGACAGGTTGAAATAATCGGTTATCGCACTGTAGCGGTCATAAATATTCCCTGTTATATGAGCAGAGGAGTTGATAAAACCAGCCCGTTGAAAACTGTTGTAACTGAAGATCAGAATAAATCCGACAATCTCCAGGAACAAAAACAGAATAACAACATGGTGCCGGTAAAAATACCTGAACAAACTCCACATAACAAGAATTTACCTGACACTACCGGATCAGGAATGAAAATTTATCGACATTCTTCAGTGCGATTCCTGTTCCCCTGACAACTGCCCTTAACGGATCTTCGGCAATATGAAAAGGAATTCCCAGTTTGTCACTTAACCTTTTATCCAAACCACGAAGCAGCGCTCCACCCCCTGCAAGCCAGATACCATTCTTAACAATGTCGGCATACAATTCGGGTGGTGTTTGCTCGAGAGCGCTCAAAATTGCCATATCAATCTTGGATAGTGATTTCTCAAGACAATGTGCTATCTCTTTATAGGAAACAGGTACTTCAATCGGGAGAGATGTCATCTGGTTTGGACCCTGCACAACAAAATCCTTCGGAGGATTGTCCAGTGTCGGCAAGGCTGATCCAACCTGAATTTTAATCTCTTCGGCCGTTCTTTCGCCTATTTTGATATTGTGCTGATGACGCATATATTCCATGATATCGCCGGTCAGGTCATCGCCCGCGATACGAATCGATTTATTCGTGACAATACCACCCAAAGAGATTACGGCGATTTCGGTTGTACCGCCACCAATATCCACGACCATGTTGCCTTCGGGGGCTTCAACATCGAGTCCGATACCAATGGCAGCGGCCAGTGGCTCATAGATCATATATACTTCGCGACCGCCAGCATGTTCGGATGAATCACGCACTGCACGGATTTCAACCTCCGTACTTCCCGATGGGATACAAATAACCAGTTTCAGTGATGGTGAAAACAATCTGTTCTTGGGGTTGATCATCTTGATCATCCCCCTGATCATCTGCTCAGCTGCATTAAAGTCGGCAATTACCCCATCTCTAAGAGGCCTGATTGTCTTGAGGTTTGCGTGGGTTTTTCCCTGCATTTGCCTTGCCTTTTCACCAATAGCAACCAGCTTCTCAGTTTTAAGGTCAATGGCAACTATGGAGGGTTCATCCACTACAATTTTATCATTATGTATGATGATGGTATTCGCTGTACCTAAATCAATTGCGATTTCCTGTGTGAAAAATGAAAACAATCCCATGCTATAACATTGATTAAATTCAATATACTATTAATGGCGAAAATGCCTGCGTCCTGTAAAAACCATTCCAATGCCATATTCGTTACAGGCGTCAATCACTTCCTGGTCACGAATACTTCCACCCGGCTCCACAATATATTTCACCCCGAATTCGTTGGCAGCTTCGATACTGTCACGGAATGGGAAAAATGCATCAGAAATCAGAACCGAGTCTTCAATTCTAATTCCTTCCTTCAGGTTAAACCGTGGCATAGTCAACTGTCTCAGACTATCGAGCCTGTTGGGTTGACCCATTCCGGCACCGGTCAGCCAAAATGAACCATTAGCGTTTTCGGTAACCAAAGCAATTGCGTTGCTTTTCAGATGTTTGCAGGCCATTACTCCGAACCGCGCAAGATTCAGTTTGTTATGGTCGAATGCGATGCTGGTAACATTTCTGAATTCAGTGTCCATACCGTCATCTTCATCCTGAATCAGCATACCGCCGCTAACTGAACGAATAATTTTTTCCTTTGTTGTTTGGGGTCTTAATGGTGTAACCAATAATCGAAGATTTTTTTTCTTTCCTAAAACATCAAGAGCGCCGTAGGTAAAACCGGGAGCAATAATTATTTCCACAAATCTTTTATCGAACCACCTGGCAATTTCGGCATCGACCTTTCCCGAGAAGCAGATAATCCCTCCAAAAGCGGAAACCGGATCACCTGCCCATGCAAGCTCAAGTGCTTCCATTTGGGTAGAAGCCACAGCCAATCCGCATGGATTTAAGTGCTTCACAACGGCAACGGTCTCCTTTGTCTCGAGGTGTGCAACTGAATGATATGCATCACTCACCGATTTCCAGGCAGCATCGGCATCAAGCAGGTTATTATAGGAAAGTTCCTTGCCTTGCAGCACCTGGGATCCAGCCAGCGTAACCGTTGAATCCGTGTTGTTATGGTGATAGAAGACAGCTTCCTGGTGTGGATTTTCACCGTACCGTAAGACCTTACCATCGTTAAGGCTGATTCGGGCCATTTCGTGTTCACCCTCAGCAAACCAAGTAAAAATGGCTGAATCGTAATGTGATGAAACAGAAAAAGCCTTTAATGCAAATCGCTTTCTTTCCTCAATGGTGGTTTGACCTTTGCGCTCCCTCAATATATCAAGTAAAGGAAGATACTCAGCCCTTGAAGGAACAATCAGTACATCCCTGAAGTTTTTGGCTGCAGCACGTATCAGGGATATCCCTCCAATGTCAATTTTTTCAATAATGTCTTGTTCTGAGGCCCCTGAAGCGACAGTCTGTTCAAACGGATACAGATCGACAATCACCAAATCAATTTCAGGAATACTGTATTTTTCAAGGGTTTCCATGTCACCAGTCAGATCACGCCTTCCCAGGATTCCTCCAAATACACCAGGGTGCAAGGTCTTTACACGACCTCCCAGTATCGACGGATAACCTGTCAGCTTTTCAACTGGCACAACAGGAACCTGAAGTGATTCGATGAATGATTGGGTACCACCCGTGCTGTAGAGGGTCACCCCCAAGTCATGCAGTGCATGTATTACAGGTTCCAGATTCTCCTTATGAAAAACTGAAACCAGGGCACTCTTAATTTTTTTATATTCAGCCATTTAATTTCCTTTCAAATCAGAATGCAAAGATAGAAAATCAGGTTATATATCTCCTTAAAAAACTGGTGTCTTCCCAAAAGAAACGAAAAAACAATATTGATATCCAGTGGTTCGTTTATGGATGCCTCTCTTCTCTATTACCCATTATTTATTATCAAAAGATCACGCATCCTGAAACACATTTCTAAATAAAATCCAAGAACAACTGACTGATTAACAAATATATCGTTAATCCAAGAACGTCATTCAAAGTTGTAATAAACGGACCGGTGGCCACTGCGGGGTCGATTTTCAATTTATGCAGGGCCAGTGGAATCAGTGACCCGAAAACGGAGGCAATTGTCATGACAATAAAGAGTGAAATGGACACTGCATAAGTAAGCCCCAGACTGTCACTGAAAATCAGATTATACAAGAGGATCATTACCGAAAAAATTGCACCAGTCACAAACGCTACCGACAATTGCTTAAAAAGTTTCTGCCAGGGAGTTGTATAATCCCTGACCCCACTAGCCAGTGTCTGCACCACGATTGATGAAGACTGTACCCCAACATTCCCCGCCATGGCCGCAATAAGGGGAATAAAGAATGCGGTTGCCGGAACTTTCTGCAAGGAGGCTTCATGGGCACCAATCACCTGGGCTCCCATTATGCCACCAAACAGCCCCACCATCAGCCAGGGGACCCTGGCACGGGTAAGTTGCCATACTTTGTCGCTGGCCTCAACCTCGCCGGTAATACCCGACACCATGTTATAATCCCGTTCTGCCTCTTCACGAATTACGTCCATGACATCATCGAAAGTAATCCGGCCTTTTAACCTACCAATCTCATCCACGACAGGAATGGCTACCAGGTCATACTTTTCCATTATCTGGGCAACTTCAGCCTGCGGCGTATCAGTCTTAACCCACTTTACATCCTCATTGAAGATGTTCTTTATCAGGGTGCTGGTACTATTCAGGATTAATTTTTTCAGAGAGAGCACCCCTTTCAGCTTATTATCATCATCTACCACATAAACATAGTAGATATCATCCACATCCTCTGCCTGTCTAGAGATCTCCTTCAGGCAGGTAGCGACACTCCAGTTCTCATTCACCGATACGAGCTCCTTGGCCATGATACCCCCGGCCGACTCTTCATCATACTCCAGAAGATCAACGATATCACCCGCAATCTCAACGTCACCGATCTCATTAAGCACCGATTTCTTCCTGTCCTCGTCGAGCTCGCCAAGAATATCAGCGGCATCATCTGAGTCCATGTACTCAATAAACTGTCGGGCAATGTACTCGGGAGGCAAGGCATTCAGGAACCGTCGACGGTCATCCTCAGGCAGTTCGATGAGTACATCCGAGGCTTTTTCCCCATCAAGCAACAGATAGATATACTTGGCTTCCTCCAGTGAAAGTACTTCCATGATTTCTGCTATGTCAGCAGCATGCAATTCCAAAAGGAGGTCCTTTACTTCCCCCTCCTGGTTGTTCTCAATCTGGAGACGCAGATTGTCAATAAATTCCCTGGTCAGTTCAAGATTCATACATCCTGCGTTTTATTCGATTTCACATACCTGACTATACTAAGAAACTGGTCAACTGAAAGCTGCTCGGCACGCTTACCTGCCAAATCGGAAGGAGCCATAATTCCAACAGATTTTAGCGCATTTCCCAACATCTTTCTCCGCTGGTTGAAAGCGGCTTTTACAATAACCTGAAGCAGAACAGCTTCATCGGAAGGAATGTCCCTGTCATTTCGGGTCAAACGGACAACCGCTGATTTAACTTTGGGAGGAGGGAAGAACACCTGTTCATTCACTGTAAACAAGTATTCAATATGAAAAAAAGTTTGTAGGAGAACACTTAATATACCGTATGTTTTGCTCCCGGGGGAGGCACAATAACGGTCGGCGACTTCCTTCTGAACCATCCCCACCACCTGGGGAACATATTCACGATACTCCAGAATTTTGAAAAATATCTGGGATGAAATATTATACGGAAAGTTTCCGATCACACTGAATGGAAATTCAAACTGTGATTTAAGATCGAGCTTTAAAAAATCGCCTTCAATGATTCTGATTTCCCGATCATTCAGGTTCTCGCGAAGGTATTCGACTGATTCCTTGTCGATTTCAACCAAGGAAAGGTGAATGGAAGGAATTTCGGCCAAAAAATTAGTAAGTACACCCATTCCCGGACCAATTTCCAAAACATTGAGGTTTCCGGAAAGGTCCAGGCTTTCAACAATTTTACGGGCGATATTCTGATCCCTTAAAAAATGTTGACCCAGGTTTTTTTTCGGCCTTACGACACTCATCGTAATCACTATCTTCCATGATTTCTAATTTTTCGGCATTCAAACCTTGCGAATCAAACTTATTTATAATTTTGCTCCGGTCCGAATGGACCCTTTTCAAAAGGCGTGTAAAAATACACAACTTTGTTGTGAATGTTCAGTTATCTAACCGAAATCGAAAGGATAATTATTTGTTTTTTTAAGGTCCGACGCCTGAGTTTGTAATTTACAGTAAATTATCCGGATAATAATAGAGGAACGGTTATAAATCAGCAAAGGCAGAAAAATTGAAACAGAAAGTTAAGAAGACTGCAAAATACCTGCTGTTTTTTTCAATAGGTGTATTCTTGTTTTGGTATTTATACAAGGACCAGGATATAAGCCGGATGAAGTCCATCCTTACGAACGATGTAAACTATGCCTGGATTTGGCTCTCCGTTTTTCTTGGAGTCCTCAGTCATATCAGCCGGGCAGCCAGATGGAGATATCTCATTGAACCTTTAGGGCACAAACCCCGTCTTAGCAATACCTTTTTTGCTGTCATGATCGGGTATATCATGAATCTGGTATTGCCCCGAATGGGGGAATTGTCAAAATGCGGAGTGATGAGCAAATATGAAAAAATTTCGTTCGCCCGCCTGATTGGCACAATGATCACCGAACGAATTTTTGATTTGCTGGTGTTGGGGATGGTAACCATCCTGATGGTAATCACTCAGTTTGGACATGTCATTCAATTCCTGAATGAAAATCCCGACATCCGTGAAAAGCTTAAAAGTCTGGCATTTTCACCCTACCTGATATCAGGACTGGTGATTTTACTGGTTCTTATAATCGTACTTTGGAGAAAAATCAAAAAAAGCACACTCTTTAGAAAAATAGAAACCATCGCTTCACATTTCAAAGAGGGTATTCTTTCTGTCAGATACATTAAAAATAAAGGCGCCTTTATTTTCCATTCCCTGTTTATTTGGCTCATGTATTACCTCATGCTGTATGTTTCATTCTTTGCATTTGATTTTACAAAAGATCTTTCACCTCTGGCAGGCCTGACCACCTTTGTGATGGGTAGTTTTGGCATGGTTGCACCCGTACAGGGAGGAATTGGGGCATGGCATTTTATGACGCGTGAATCTCTGGCATTATATGGAATACCTTATGAAAACGGAATTATCTTTGCTTTTGTCGCTCACACCATAATGACACTGCTTGTTATCATTCTTGGACTTATCTCAGTGGTGGCTCTGCCATTCTTTAACAGTCAGAAAAGGGCACAAGATCCTGGGAACAAATGAATCTGGTATAGGAGAAAATCCTGGTTATCGATTGGTATTGATCTGGATTTGATATCTTTACCTACCATTCCAACAATCTAATGAATATAGAATTATTTATTGCCAGAAGGTTATTCAGTGATAAAGAGAACAAAAACCAACTTTCCAGAAAAATCATAAAGGTAGCTTT
>DIFU01000010.1:31936-36287 GCA_002419285.1 Prolixibacteraceae bacterium UBA5740
TTTAAGAAAGAGATCAGGGATAAGGTAGTCGGATTTGGCTCTCACATTCAAATAATCAATTATGATTCAAACTTCTCATATGAAACAACCCCTATCTCTTCGAAACAATCGTTTACTCCCAAATTGTTGGAGGTCGAAAACGTTAAGACGGTCAATACTTTCGCCACCAAACCCGGAATAATCAAAACCGAAGATTATATCCAGGGAATTGTATTAAAAGGTGTTGACAGTACTTTCGACTGGTCATTTTTCAGAAAACATCTGATTGATGGTTCAATACCAAAATATGATAATGCTGACCGTTCTGCCGAGGTGTTAATCTCTGCAAATTTATGCCAGTTGCTTCGATTAAAAACCGGAGATCCGGTATATATGTATTTTATCAACCAGGATGAACAAATTCCGCGTGTCAGACAGTTCAGGATCGCTGGAATATACAATACTCACCTACAGGAATTTGACGACATGTTCGTTATCGCCGATATTCGGCAGGTCCGACATGTCAACGACTGGGAAACCGACCAGATCAGTGGTTTCGAGATCACGATTACTGATTTTGACAAAATCGACCACACCGAGCAAATGATCAGGGAACATATTGTACAGTACGGGGTAGAAAAAGGAACAACACTCCGCTCGATAACCATTACCCGAAAGCACCCCCAGATTTTCGACTGGCTTTCCATCCTTGACATGAATGTATGGGTTATACTGATACTAATGCTTTTAGTGGCAGGATTTAACATGATTTCTGCCTTGCTGGTTCTCATTCTTGAACGCAGCACCATGATTGGAGTCCTGAAATCACTTGGCAGCCGAAACAGTAGTCTGAAGAACATATTTCTGTACCTGTCAGCTTTTTTGGTAAGCAGGGGAATGTTGTGGGGTAATCTTCTCGGATTGTCGCTTTTATTACTGCAAAAACAATTTAACCTGATCACTCTTGACCCTTCCTCCTACTATATGGAAGTGGTCCCAGTCAATTTTTCCCTAATCAACATTTTACTGCTGAATGCCGGCACTCTACTGATAACCCTGGCAATGCTTATCCTTCCGGCACTTTTCATCAGCCGGATTGCTCCTGACAAGAGTATGCGATTCGAGTAATCCAAAATAAGCATACTCCTGGTATTATCGAGGATCAAGAGGCATTCTAAGATAATCTTCCCTATTTTGGTTAAACCCAAATCAAAAGATATCTGATCACAAGACAAGTGTCAAAAAAAAGTTTCAGAGGCTGGCTGTATCTTACATCGGCTCCAGCAAAATAGCTGTCAGAATTCGTTCAGGCATTTACCGGCAATTTGCTTTGATTTTATATTTTTACAGTATGAACGAATGGCGACTCATCATTGAAAATTTACTGAACAACGCTCTCCCTGGTGAGAATTCCCATCGGAAAATGTTACCTCCTGAAAGAGATCTGCAGATTCCAAATTCCAATCAGGTGAAAATTCTTGAAAGTGGGGTGCTATTAATGGTTATTCCTTCCGACAATGAACTTTACACCTGCTTAATCAAGAGGCCGGGACACATGAAGATTCATGCAGGACAAATTGGTTTTCCTGGAGGAAGACAGGAACCTCAGGATCTGTCCGCCCAAGAAACCGCGATCAGGGAAACATACGAGGAGATTGGAATAGATCCAGGTTCCATACAGGTAATCGGACCCCTTTCACCGCTTTATATTTCGGTCAGTAATTACCGGATTCATCCCTTTGTCGCCTGGACTGCACCCCGTCCTTCGTTTACCCTGAATCCCGACGAGGTAGAAAAACTCATGTTTTTCCCACTTTTAGGACACCTCAAGGAACAAAACCGTGAATTCAGAACACTGGACACATTCTCGGGCAAGTTAAGTGTCCCCGGGATAGCATTTGAGGATGAGTTTATCTGGGGAGCTACCGCAATGATCCTCTGTGAATTTCTGGACATTCTTTCACGTCATGATCCTACTCGGGAATGACATTTTTATAGTGTCCGTAATTGTTAAGAACAATATTGACAAACTCATAGGGCTCGATTCCTCTCGCATATCCCCATTTGACAACCGGATCGGTATAAAATGACGTTTGCGATTTTTTCAGGAGATACTCATCAACATTATTCTTCCAGCGGAAAGGATCCTTGCCGTATTTACCTGCCAGCCTCTGGGCATCCTTTACATGCCCAAGTCCAACGTTATAAGAGGCGAGCACGAATTTCAGCCTTTCATTTTCATCCTGGATATCACCTTTGAGTTGCGAATCAAGCCACGAAAGAAGGCGTATTCCGGCCCTGATATTCTCTTCCGGGTCATTGATATCTGTCACCCCGAATGCATTCGCTGTTTCCGGCATCAGCTGCATCAGGCCACTCGCACCTGCCCAGGAGGTAGCAGCCGGATCAAACTGTGATTCCTGGAATGCAATGGCCGAAATCAGCCTCCAATCCCAGTTTTTGGAGGCAGCTTCCCTTTTGATAATTTCATCGTAGGGAGAAATCCTGCCTTGCGACGAGCTATGATAGTCACTTCTCACCCTGTTGACACTCCTGGCAGAATGGTAATATCTGTTCTGGAGCAAACTAAACGATTCACTGGCTGTATATTCTTCCAACCATTGGTTGAGATAATCCCTGAAGTGGGAGGCATTCTCCCTGACAGCCCATGCAATATCCTGCGGATCGCTCAGGACAACTGAAATATCCAGGTTGCTGAACCTTTTTGCATATAACTTTGCAACATATTCATCACAAACCGTAAAGTCAATTTCACCCGATGAAACCATGGATACCAGCTGTTCCATTCCGGCAGTTGATTCATCAATCTGTCCGACCTTGATTCCGGTTTCCATTTCAAGTCTTTTCAGGTGCCCTATAAAAACAGTATTTTTTTGCAGTACCAGAGATTTACCGTCAAGTCCGTAAACATCACCTACAAATCCATCGCTGCCTTTCGAAAAGGCGAGTTGGTTTCTTTGAACCAATACCTGGCGGGTCTGAAATATCGGACGGGTAAAGTCAACCCGGGTTTCTCGTTCTGAGGTCACTGTTAGATTCTTTGCCGCTAGATCAAATCTTCCGGTCTCGAGCCCCACAATGGTCTCTTCCATATCATTACTAACCGTAAATTCAAGCTTGACCTTAAGATCCTGTGCCAATTTACGAAGCATTTCATACTTAAAGCCCATAGGTTTACCGCGGTAAACAAAATAATTGGTGAAGTTATAATCCACCACCACACGAAGTTTTCCTTCCGTCTGAATAGTTTCCAGATCACGGATTGGGGCCTGGAATCTTCCATTATTATACACACTGGCACTTCGTGACTGCTCCACACAAGTGGAGAAAGCAAACAACACAAGCACTAATGCCAGTATGTTTCTGAATTTCAAAAACATAGATTAATTTTTCGTGAAACTTAGGTGCTAATTGTAAAATGACCAGGCTACACCTAGCCTGAAAGTCATTTGATTCATAGGGTAGTGAAGAGCAGTAAAGTATGGTTTACTGAGGAATCCCGATCCGAGATTCATATATTGAAAGAATATTCTTGTTCGCTTTAACTTGAGGTTGGCAAATGCATCCATATAGGGATAAGATCCAAGCTTCTTCTCATTCTGTAGATGAAAGAAACCGGTTGAAGGCTGGTATGCATCCGCATAATACTCGGTATTCATTCGCATATCCACGCCTAATTGGGTATACAGAACTTTAGCCAGAACAAAATCGAAGGATGGAACTAACCGCAAAGAAAAGTCAGGCAGATGCACATATTGGGGTGCAGATGCTTTCTGCCAAAGTATTTGCGATTTCAGGGAAAATGCGCCAAGGTTGAACTCTTTATCCAGATAGGCAGAAAAGATGAGTAACCCATCATTTGCCTGGGCAGGAACCCCCGCCATATTATGGTATATATAATTATTTATGAGGGAATAACGGGCACCAGCTTCCAATTTCCTTCCTGGAGAGTGAAAGGAGATTCCGGCATTCATCAGTTGCTCATTTACAAAGTTATTTTTCCAGCTCGCCCTGTTTGAGAAATACTCTTGCTGAAAATAATCAGGTTTGCGATTCATCAGGTTACCATGGATTTTGATTAATGCGGCAGAATCCCCCATAAAAAAAAGTGGCTTCTGCAGATTGCCATTAATTTCAGTTTGGCCGAGACGGTATCCCGACAAATATTGTCTTCCTTCCACATCCCAAGTCCAGAAATCGCCCAAATGTCTAAAAATACCACCTCCTACATAAAAATTGTTATAGGTCTGCTTATTCCATCGGCGGTCAGGACCGGTATAAAGATTACTGCTGTAATTTCCGGGGTGAAAAGGGAAAACGGCTTCATTATAACCAGGGGCGGCAAACATCC
>DIFU01000152.1 GCA_002419285.1 Prolixibacteraceae bacterium UBA5740
AATGGGCTTATGAGGCTGTTGTGGAGAACAGCACATTGAACCATGTTCCCCAGATACATGCAGTCCGTGGTGATGCAAGTCTTCTTGGTCATGAAATGTATGATGTGATACTGGCCAACATCCAGAAAAACATTATTTTGGCTGATCTTCCAAAATACCAAAGTGTAATGAAGCGGGGTGCCTTCATTGTGGTCAGTGGTTTTTATGAAGCCGATCTGCCCGATATTTTGAAGTTGGCTGAAGAACTGGGGCTGATATTCAGGGAAAAGCGTGTCAGGAACAACTGGACGGCAGCTCTGCTTGAACGTGTATAATTATTCGGACTATATCTGATTGTCAGGTACCAGTTCGCTTCTCTCTGCCTGCCAGATTTCCATTTCCCGAATGTCATGTCCGTCGATGGTGAACCGCATGGCTGTGGCGAGCTTATGAAATCCTTTATATCCTGCCGCTCCTGGGTTGAGATGTAAAAGGTCGAGTTTTTTGTCGTAGATCACTTTCAGGATGTGTGAATGACCCGAAATAAACAACTTTGGTGGATGGGCCACGATCTCGGCACGTATCGACCGGTCGTAATTTCCCGGATATCCCCCGATGTGGGTGATCCATACGTCCACATCCTCACACATAAAACGTTGGTTTTTGGGCCAGGTTTGCCTTATTTCATGCCCGTCAATGTTCCCGTATACGGCACGAAGTGGTTTGATGGCTGCCAGCCTATCGGCAAGACCAATGTCGCCAATGTCTCCGGCATGCCAAATCTCATCCACATTTTTGAAGAATTCCAGGACCTGTTGCGGAACGAAGCCATGGGTGTCGGAAAGAAGACCAATTCGTTTCATGAAATATCAGATAATTCGACGGTAAGGAGCCAAAATACGTTATTTTTAACAGATAAAATTCGAAATATGAAACGAATCGTTCTTGTGCGTCATGCGAAGGCAGTTCCATACGGATATGAAGATGACTTTTCGAGAGACCTGACTGAAAGAGGCAGAAATGATGCCCTTAAGGTCAGTGCCTTGCTTAAATCCCGACAGGTCAAACCCGATCTGATGATCTCGAGTCCCGCCAACCGGGCATTACAAACCGCAACCATTTTTGCCGGGAATCTGGCATATCCGGTTGATGAAATTCAAACTGAACCCGGTTTATATATGGAATTCACGACAGGGGATTTTTTGGACTATCTGCAATCAATTGACAACAACCGATCTACCCTGTTTGTCTTTGGGCATAATCCCGGCATTTCATATTTCGTATCAAGACTGACCGACGGTTTTTATGGTGATATGCCCACTTGCTCAACGGTTTGTATTGAATTCCCGGTTACACTTTGGAAAGAGATTGATAGCCGATCGGGAAAGCTTGCATTCCAGTTGGTACCTAAAATGATCTGATCCAAATTACTTTACTTACATCAGGGGAAGGATACTCCAGTCAGTCTTTCTGATATTTCCCAGAGACTTGCAGCTACTTCCTTGTTTTTTGATATGTTGCTTGAGGTTGTGACTTCAGGTTGCCCCCGCCATCCATAAAATCCGTCTGGCCCGCAATATTCTCCTCCCTGAAGTTGTGGATCGAGTGCCGCCATCAGCACGGGTAATGCACCTTGGTCGGAGGTCTGTCCGATTTTGGGGAATGCGAATCTCATTACGGGCGACATATCACGTCCCAGATTGGTTGAAGAGATACCGGGATGGGCGGCCATTGACCTGGTCTGAAATCCCGTCGCCTCCAGTCTCCGCTGAAGCTCATAGCCAAATATCAGGCAGGCGAGTTTACTCTGGCTGTATGATCTGGATTTGTTGAGTGAACCCTTGAAATGTTTCTCTTCGAACAGGTTTGATCCAAAACGATGCGCGATGCTGCTTAGTGAAACGACCCTGGATCCGGATAAGTCCCGCATTTTTGGAATTAATAACCCGGTCAGGAGAAAATGCCCCAGATAGTTTATTCCCATTTGGCTTTCAAATCCGTCCTCTGTGCGGTCAAATGCCGGAATCATAACACCCGCATTGTTGATAAGCAGATCGAGACGATCATATTGATCAGAAAATTCAGTGGCAAATTTCCTTACGCTTTGCATACTGCCCAAATCCAGATGCAGATATTTCAGTTTTGCGTCAGGAAAGATGGCCTTTATTCTGGAAATGGCATCGGTTGCCCTTGGGGCACTCCTTGCTGCCATAATCACTTCGATGCCTTTTCCTGCCAACTGAAGTGCAGTTTCATATCCTATGCCGGCATTGGCGCCAGTTACGATGGCAACCCTTCCCGAATGGTCAATGGATTGTTTGAGGTTCCAGCCTGTTTTCATATTTTCTTTCTTATTTGGAGGTAATCTGGTCGTTTGCGAGTTTTATTCATTCAGCCTAATAACTGGTTTCGTCGAGTTTTACTTTTCCCCTGAATGTTCGGTATACAAAGAACATGTAAACCAAAACGAGGGGACCACCAATTGCTGTAATGGTTAACATGATTCCCAGTGATTTTTCGGACGAGGCTGCATTATATACCGTCAGGGAATTGGCAGGATCAAGTGTCGACAATAGAAGAGTGGGATAAAGTTCAATGGCAACCAGGATCAGGAGCAAGCTGATTGTGATGGAAGAAAAAATAAATGCCTGTCCATACTTTTTCTTGTGTGCCAGACGTGGAAGATTGGCGATACTAAGAAACATCAGTACCGGTACTATAAAGAGCGCCGGGTTATTCTTGAATTCATCCGACAGGTGGGGTATATAAATCAAGGTATAAAGGGTTGTTAACGTAAAAGATATAATGAAGAAGATAATGCCGCTTCTGAGCAGGATGGTCAGCTTTGCGTATAGCCTGCCTTCAGTTTTTAGCAGAAGATAGATCGCACCATGAGTCATCATGAGGGCAAGTGTGGTGACTCCAACCATCAGGGAATAGGGATTCAGGAACTCGAAAAATGGTCCCCCAACATAGTGGAAGTCTTTGTCTAACGGTAGCCCCTGGAGAACGTTGCCTAACACAACCCCCAACAGGAACGGTAGCATGATGCTGGATATACTGTATGCGATATCCCATGATTTACGCCACCATTTCATCTCTTCCTTGCTTCTGAATTCAATGGATACAGCCCTGAAAATAATGAAAACCAGAAAGAGCATAAAGGGAACGTACATTGACGAAAAAAGGGTTGCGTACATCTCCGGGAATCCTGCAAAAAGGGCGCCGCCTCCAATCACCAGCCATACCTCGTTTCCATCCCATACCGGGCCTACCGCATTAAGGGCAATGCGCCGGCTTTCTTCCTTGTTGAAAAACAGATGCCAGGCACCTGCACCAAAATCGAATCCATCAAGTATGGCATAACCTGAAAATAGTCCGCCTACTATCAAAAACCATAAAGTGGGATAATCCAAACCGAATATTGTTTCCATAGCATGTTTTTTAATTGATTACTGCGTCAGATACTTCTTCCTGAAAGGGCCTGGTTTCGGTATTGTGCTCATCGTATGGCCCATGCTTGATTTTTTTATTCAGCAGGTAGAGGAACAGTATGAGCAGCAAGGCATAAATGATCGTAAACATGATCAGGGAGAAAAGGACCTGGTTGGCTGTAACGGTCTTTGAGAGTGCATCGCTCGTCCTGAGAAGACCATAAACTACCCAGGGTTGCCTTCCCATTTCGGCAGCGAACCATCCTGCCTGATTTGCGATCTGAGGCAGAATGACGGAGAAAACAAAAACCCAAAGAAGCCATTTGGTTTCGAAGAGTTTTTTACGCCACCACATAAATGAGGCGAATAAGGTTAGGCCAATCAAAAACATCCCGATGGCAACCATGATATGGTAAAACTGGAATACTGCATTCACTTGTCCGGGTTGCTCATCCAATGGAAAAGCATTCAGCCCAGTGACAGGAGTATCAAAATTGTAGTGAAGCAGAAAACTTAAACCTCCGGGGACCCTCATCCCAATCACTTTTTGTTTTTCCTTGTCGACCCATCCAAAAACATACATGTCAGCCGGGGCTGAGGCTTCAAAATGTCCTTCCAGGGCGGCCAGTTTTGCCGGCTGATGTTTGGCCACCACATTGGCTGAACTGTGTCCTGATACCAGCTGTGTGAGTGAGAAAATGGTGGCAACGGCCAAGGCGATGGTAAAGGCCTTTTTTGAAATGTCGACATATCTTCCCCTGATCAGGTACCAGGCATGCACACTCAGTATCAGGAAGGCCCCGGCGAGGAAAGCTCCCTGCCAGACATGGATAATTCGGTCAACACTGGAGGGATTAAATACCATGGCCCAGAAATCTGTAATCTCGGCCCGTGCATTCATCCCTTCTCCAACCACGTGGTACCCGGTTGGCGTTTGTTGCCAGCTGTTGGCTACCACGATCCATATTGCAGAGAACATGGAGCCCAGGAAAACTCCGACGGTAGATACCATGTGCACCCAGGGTTTGACGCGGTTCCAGCCGAATAAAAGCACACCCAGGAATCCGCTCTCAAGGGCAAAGGCGAATATCCCTTCAGCTGCCAGGGCACTTCCAAAAACATCACCTACATATCTGGAGTAAGTAGCCCAGTTGGTGCCGAATTCAAATTCCATAACTATGCCTGTGGCTACCCCGATTCCAAAAGTCAGGGCAAATATTTTCGTCCAGAACCTTGCCAGCGTTTCATACTCTTTATTTCCGGTTCGGATGTACAATCCTTCCATGATTACCATGATCAGTCCCAACCCAATACTGAGTGGCGGATAGATGTAGTGAAAAGCGATGGTAAAGGCAAACTGGATTCTGGCCAATATTTCAACTTCCATGACAAACTTTGTTTAGATTCATTCAAAATTAGAAAATATAAACACTCCGGCAATCTCTTTTCTTCATGAAATCAGTTCCTTTTGAAGGATATCTTATTGAACGGTTGAATGACTGCCAATTAGCTCATTTTAATTAATTCTGAATAAGATTAAGAGTTGCTGCAAATTCCTGTTAATCTGGCAGAATTCAATCACAAAAAGAGGTTTGTCAGGGAATGGAACAGCTTTTGAACTGATATATCAGCTTAGAAAATGTATAAAATGTTATATCGAAATAAATATGAAGGGAAATTTTGACACCATTATTAATTCAGAAGTACCGGTGTTGGTTGATTTCCATGCCGTATGGTGCCAGCCATGTAAGGTGCAGTCTCCAATTTTGCAGGAAGTCGCCAAAGAGTTGGCAGGCAGGGTTCGAATCATAAAGATTGATGTGGATAAAAATCCTGAAATTGCGGCAAGGTTTCGAATCCAGGGGGTACCTACACTGGCATTGTTCAAAAAGGGGCAGTTGGTATGGCGACAGTCGGGAGTTACCCCACGCAATGTCATTATGAATATAATAAAAAACCCCTGATCGGGGTTTAAAAATAAACCCTGACAGGGGATTCATTCCTGTCAGGGCGTAATATGATAATTCAAGATCAGCAACCTTCGGTGTTGCCTTCGGCCTTGAATTTATAATAGGAAAGCGGATGGGAGCTTGGCCGTTCGATAGGCATTCCATAAAGCCTGTCAAGTACCAGCTGGGCCAAAACACCCAATGAACGGGATACTCCAAAGAGTACGGTATAGAAATTATATTCCTTAATGCCGTAATGGTGCAGCAAGGCTCCACTGTATGCATCCACATTGGGCCATGGGTTTTTGATCTTGCCGGTAGCTTCAAGAATGGGCGGAGCTACCCGATACATGGCGTTAGCCAGATTGATCAATTTGTCGCTCTTGACATATTTGTCTGCAAACTCCTGCTGTACGGTAAATCTGGGGTCAGTTATCCTCAGTACTGCATGTCCGTAACCTGGAACAACGCGACCTTCCCGGAGGGTTTTATCAATATACCCTGCAATCTGTTCGTCGGTTGGTTCTTCGGTTCCCAGATTCTCGATCATTTCAAACATCCAGTGAATCACTTCCTGGTTGGCAAAACCGTGAAGTGGGCCAGCAAGGCCGTTCATTCCGGCGGAGAATGCGTAATATGCGTTGCTCAGTGCCGAACCTACCAGATGGACGGTGTGGGCTGATACGTTGCCCCCTTCATGATCGGCATGGATAACCATATAAAGTCGCAGCAATCTTTTTACCTCCAGAGAATCAAATCCCATCATGTAGGCCAGGTTGCCTGCCCAGTCGAGATTTGGGTTGGGCTCGATATGATGGCCATTGTGATATAATCTTCTGTAAATATAGGCAGCTACTCGCGGAAGTTTTGCGATCAGGTTCATGACATCCTCGTACATGAAATCCCAGTAGAATTTTTTATGCACACCAGCCCTGTAAGCTTTCTGGAATACCGATTCGGTAGCCATTGAAAGAATGGCTGAACTGAACATGGTCATTGGCCGGGCCGTTTTCGGGATGGCATCAATCACGTCGAAAACATGTTGGGGTACATGTGCGCGGGTAGCCCAGTCACGAGAGATGTTCATCACGTCATCCTTTTCGGGTATTTCACCGAGGAGCATCAGCAAGAATAAACCTTCAGGAAGTGGTTCTCCCTCAGGGGTAAGTTTCGGCAGCTTCTGCCGAAGTTCCGGCAGGGAGTAACCCCTGAAACGGATACCTTCATTGGCATCAAGGTTAGAGGTATCGCAGACAAGTGCCGGTATGCCTTTCTGACCGGAAAGTACCTGGTCGATGGTTACCTGGGCTATCACCTTGTCGCCATGCTCTTTCCTGATTCTTTGATATTCGCTGACACAATTGCTTGCTTTTTGAAAAAATCGGTTTTTAATGTATTCCATATTGATTTATGATTTATGATTCATTTTCTTTTTTAGTGCATGTTTCGGATTATCTCATCTGCAAATTCGGAAGTCGATAACAAGGTTGCACCTTCCATCTGAGCATGAAGGTCGGAAGTGACCCTGCGTTTGGCAAAGGTGTGGTCCATTGCATCGTACACATGCTCGGCTGCTTTGTTCCATCCCATATATTCAAGCATCATGACCCCTGAAAGGATCAGTGAGCCGGGATTGGCTTTTCCTGTTCCTGCAATGGCGGGTGC
>DIFU01000133.1 GCA_002419285.1 Prolixibacteraceae bacterium UBA5740
CTCCCGAAACTATCGCATTATAGGCCCCTTCTCCCGGATAACCGGTCTTGTAGGTGATGTCCGGAACAAATACCAGGTAGCCGTTGCTGGCGTAAATGGTCCGGTTGATGGTCGACCTGCTGGGAGATGGAATCTGGTGACGGTTAACCGACTCCGACATTTGCTCATAGAAATAAATGACCATCGGATATTTTTTCCCAGGATTGAAGTTCTCCGGCTTGTATAAAATTCCCTTCAGTCTTTCTCCCGTAAAAGAATTCCACTCAACCAATTCAGTTGTGGCCCAATTGTAATCCTTCTGTTGTGGATTGGCATCACTCACCTTTTTTGCATGGTTGAAACGGGTATCGCTAACCCAAAGGTCAGGGAAAATGATTGCGTCTTCCTTTTTCCAAACCAACACTTCCGACTCTTTCGCTTTCGTTGAAAAACTATAGAAATGATCATCCAGCAAAAGTTTTACGGGTTCTTTCACGGTCGAGAAATCAGCGGTGAAAAATCCCGATTGCATCGATTCGGTTTGGAAGGCCGATAGTAAAAGACCTGCCTTGGAGGGGATGAATTCTTCCTCTGGATCGGTTTTAATATAGCGCAGACGAATGTTATTTCTTCGGCCAAAGGATTGGGTTACGGAGACAGGCACTCTTGTTCCGGTAGGATCTATGCGCCAGATGTCATACCGGTCGTAAATATAGATATATCGGTCGTCGGGAGCCCATCCGGCAACTCCATAGGGTGACGGTGGGGCAGGAGTGTCGTCGGTTTCATTGTAAAAGCCGACAGGAATCATTTTGGTAAGCGATATCTCCTCAGTACCGGTAAGTTCTGTTGAACGCGCGTACCATGAGCTGTCGGCATGCTCATACCATACGATATATTTTCCGCCGGGCGATAACTGAACGATGTTTTTCTCCTGCAACATCAGCCTCTTGATTCCGGTCGCCAGGTCAACCAGGTATGCATCCCTGGTGCGTGATCCGGTCCAGCTGCTGGCTCGCTGGTAGTTGGAAACATCGGAGCCCAGGGCAACATTCCCGTTGCCTTTCTGAATAGTCGAAACATCCCTGATATTCAGGTCGGCCAGCTGAATCAGGCGATTGTTTTCGGTATGGTAGACTGCAAGGTAAGTTCTTTTCTTTTCCCTTTCCAGTTCAGCTTTCTGCTGGGGCTGCAGTGTGGCATCCTTCCAATGCCAAATGTCCAGTCCGGGTTTCTCTTCAGGAAGAAGGCTGTCGACGGGTTCAGGCTGAGGAGTGGGCGCCGTTCCGAAATAGAGCTTTTTCCCATCCTCCGAAAAGCTGATCCTGCCATGTTCCGAGGGCGACCATCCAACAGGCATGCCCGTATTGTTAGATGCCGCGACAACCTGGCTTTTGGAAGATCCGATATTGGCAAGCACCAACGAGAACACTTTTACTTCAGCGGTGTCTTTCGAATGAAGGAAGGCAACCTGTGAGCCTGTTTCATTGGGTATGGGGTCTTTCACCCAACCTTCGTCACTAAACAGCACTGAAATATTACGGGTTGGGGAATTCCAGACCGAAATGACCGAACGGGTAGCGACCGAATCTCTGCCCTCCTGCGAAAAGAAAAGCTTTCCTGCCTTTTTTGCAAAGCGGTAGGAAGTGACCCTCTGAAACATGAGCGTATCTCCTGATGGGACGTGCAGCAATACCATGGTATCGCCCGACTGCTTCTCTTTGCTTTTTTTCTTTTCGGCAGTGGTATCAACCTGAGCCACGGTTTTTGTCAGAAAAGCTATCCATTCGGAATTTACTTCTGGCAGATCATATGACTTGACTTGTCCAAACCTGATGTGGTTTGACTGGCTGAGCCGGTAAATACCCAGGCTGTCCATCGGCATATCCTCTTTTTTAACTTTCTTCTTTTTGGCAACCCTGACTGAATCTTCCGGTGGTTTAATGTGGAAAGCCACAAAATGTCCTGAACTTTCCAGTTCCGCCTTATAGCCTCTGGAAATGGTCACTTCCGAATCATTTTTCAGATTCCGCAGCATCAGGAAACCGTCTCCTTGCTGGGGATTCAGTTCATAAACCAGGGTTTGGCCATCGTGTGATACCGATTCATTTCCAATGGTTTTCCATTGGGCATAATCATTCGAGGTGATCACTTTTTTATTTTTTTCCTGGGCTGTGCCTGTAAATACACAAAAAGCAACTAAAGCTGTCAAAAGAATTTTCATCATCATATGGGTAAAGTCTGTTTTTTCGAATTGCCAAAATACCATTTTTCGCCGGAAGATTTCATTTGTGGATAATCATGAATATTCTTACCATATTATTTTTTGGCATTCCATGGTTCCGGGTATGTCCAACCGGCTGTCAGGGATCACACAGGTTGCCTATTTTGCCTTGTTATGTATGACAAAACACTAGGCCTCAAGGAAAAACAATTTGATTTTTCTACATTTGCGATAATTCGTAACTTGATTGAAGAATGAAACAAAACATCATTTTTGGAGCTTTGGGAGCAGGCGTAATGCTTGCATCTTGCGGAACATCCGGAGATTCCGGGAAAACCGAACCGGCTAAGCCAAACATCATCTATATTCTTGCCGATGACCTGGGTTATGGCGATGTGGGTTTCAACGGACAAAGAAAATTTGCCACACCGAATATCGACAGGCTTGCAGCTGAAGGATTGGTTTTCACCAATCATTATTCAGGAAGCACCGTTTGTGCCCCTTCCCGTTCTTCATTAATGACTGGTCAGCACACAGGCCACACATATATCCGGGGCAATCGCGAGCACCAGCCCGAGGGGCAGGAGCCCCTTCCTGCCTCCACATTTACCGTTGCCAAAATGCTGAAATCGGCAGGATATGTGACCGGGGCTTTTGGTAAATGGGGACTGGGATTTCCCGGCTCGGAGGGTGACCCTAACAACCAGGGATTTGATGAATTCTTCGGTTATAATTGCCAGCGAATCGGGCATAATTATTATCCTTATTATCTCTGGCACAACCAGGAAAAAGTGATGCTGCCCGGAAATGAGGGAAAGGCCACCGGTGAATATGCCCCGGATGTAATCCACAGGGAAGCTTTAAAATTTATTGACAATAACAAGGATAAGCCTTTCTTTCTCTATTACCCATCGATTATACCCCATGCCGAACTCCTGGCTCCTGAAGCCTATATGCAACAGCACAGGGGCAAATATGAGCCCGAGAAACCTTATGCAGGGTACGATGACGGCCCCCAGTACCGGCAGGGGCCCTATGGTTCGCAGCCTGAGACCCATGCGGCTTTCGCTGCCATGATCCATATTTTGGATGACCAGGTGGGTGAAATCATGGCCAAACTGAAGGAGTACGGTTTGGAGGACAACACCATCGTGATTTTCACCTCCGATAACGGGCCACATCTTGAGGGCGGGGCCGATCCTGACTATTTCGACAGTAACGGGCCGTTCAGGGGCTATAAGCGGGATCTTTATGAAGGGGGAATCCGTGTGCCCTTTGTAGCAAGTTGGAAGGGGAAGATTCAACCTGGCACCACGGATCATATCTCGGCATTCTGGGATTTTTTCCCTACAATGGCTGATCTCACCGGGTCTCCAGTCCCGGAAGGCCTCGACGGTATCTCATGGCTTCCGACATTGAACGGACAACACGAAAATCAAAAAGTGCATAGCTATCTTTATTGGGAGTTTCATGAAAGGGGACTGACTCAGGCCGTCAGGGCTGGCAAATGGAAAGCGGTCAGGAAAGGGTTCGACCAGCCTGTCGAATTATATGACCTGGAGTCAGATCCATCAGAATTGCAGGACTTGGCTGGCATGAATATTGAGAAAGCTTCTGAAATGGAAAAAATCCTGGAGGAGGCCCGCACTGAGTCACAAATCTGGCCGGTGATGCAAGCCATCAAAGAATAAATCAGGAGTTTTACCGTTTTGAGAATAATCATCTTAAAATTGAAGCCATGAAAAGATTATTTTTTGTTTTCATCTTCACCCTGGTAACGCTTATTCTGGCGGCTCAGCCTGATTTGGACCTTGGTATTAAAGCAGGGTTGACAAATTCGGAATTTTCTGTGTCGCGTGAGAACTATAATTCTGAAAGCATCCTGAGTTACCATGTGGGAGCATTCGGAAGGGTAGGCTGGGGCAGGGTTTTTCTTCAGCCCGAAGTTTATTTCAATTCGAGGGGAGGTGACCTGAAAGAGATTACCAATTCCAACGCGATGGACATACCCCACAAGTTTGACATGAACACGGTCGATGTACCATTGCTGGCAGGGATAAAGCTGTTTAAAAGCGATTTCATCAATGTACGCGCGATGGGCGGACCTCTCTTTAGCTTCGTTACCTCGAAAGACGTGAATGAAGAATCACGGTTCACGGTTGATGCCTTCCGTGATCAGTTCTTTGGCTGGCAATATGGTGTTGGCATCGATCTATGGATGATCACCATTGATGCCCGTTTCGAAAACAGCAGGAATAGCGTGGTGCAAACCAGCGATTTCAATGCCCGCAACAAAACATTCCTGATTTCTGCGGGAATCAAACTCTTTTAGGAAATATTCTCAGGTCAGGAAAGCTTCTGCTTATAGGAATCATATCCGAAAGACCTGACCAACTCAAACCCACCATCCGAATGGAGAATGCCGATGGAAGGATGGCCGACACCATTGAAAAAATTGGTTTTTACCATGGTGTAATGGATCATATCTTCAAAAATGATCCGGTCTCCCGGTTTCAACTCGTTGTCAAACGACCAGAATCCAACAAAGTCCCCGCTCAGGCATGAATTTCCACCCATCCGGTAGGTGGGTTTGCCATTTACCGGTTCAAAATGCGATCCTTCGATCCTAGGCTTGTAGGGCATCTCCAGGCAGTCGGGCATATGGGCGGCAAACGATACGTCGAGCATGGCGGTCTTGATTCCTTTGTTTTCAACGATATCCAGCACTGTAGAGACCAGCACACCGGTATCCCACGCAAATGCCGATCCCGGCTCCAGAATGATGTGTTTGTTGTATTTCGCCTTGAAAG
>DIFU01000036.1 GCA_002419285.1 Prolixibacteraceae bacterium UBA5740
CGAGTTCAGAACCAAAAATCTTCTTATTCCACTGCAGCTTTTCCATAATATGTATGATACGATTACGATAAAAGTACTATAATGGGTTCACGAAATGAAAGATTCCCCTATTTTTTTGAAAGCTCTTTGGTTGATAACAAACCACAAGCTGCATAGATATCCTGTCCTCTCGATGCCCGAATGGTAGTCAGGATTCCCTTGGCATTTAGCCGGTCTTTAAAGGCAAAAATGGTTTCATCGTCGCTTCCCTGAAGGGGGGTGCCAGGTATCGGATGAAAACGGATCAGGTTGATACGGCATTTGACACCATTAAGAAGCCGGGTAAGCTCTTGCACATGTTTCGGAGTATCGTTCAATCCCTGAAACATGATGTATTCAAATGAAACCCTTCTTTGTTTTGAAAAGTCCCATTTTCTGATTTCCTTGATAACCTCCCCAATGGGATAGGCAATCTGAACTGGCATCAATGATCGCCTTTCGTCGTCAAATGGTGTGTGTAAACTTACCGCAAGGTGTGCTTCACTCTTTTCAAGAAAGGAAGTCATCCCTGGTATGATCCCTATGGTGGAGACAGTTATCCTTCTCGGACTCATGGCATAGCCCCATTCAGAGGTAAGGATCTCCAGACTCTTTAAAACCTCGTCAAGGTTGTCGAAAGGTTCACCCATTCCCATATATACGATATTCGATACCTGCCCGGCTTCTTCAATGCTCCTGATTTGGTTTACAATCTCTCCTGCAGTGAGTTGTCCCTGGAAACCCTGCTTGCCAGTCATGCAAAAAAGGCAACCCATTTTGCATCCGACCTGCGAACTGACACAAACTGTAATTCTGTCATTTTCAGGGATCATGGCTGTTTCGATAAATTTACCTCCTGTGGCCGGAAACAGGTACTTTCGGGTTCCGTCAATACTCGACTGGACCTTTTGGGGAGCCGTAACGCCCACTGAAAAATGCTCTGTGAGATATTCCCTTCCTTTTTTTGAAAGGTTGGTCATTTCTTCAAAAGATGAAGCGTTCTTCTTGTATAGCCAGTCGGCCAACTGTGTGGCTGTATATCCGGGAAGGCCAGCGTCGGCGACTACTTGTTTGAGTTCGGCCTGGGTTTTTCCGAAAACCGGGGGAAGTATAATGGGAGTGGGGTCTGTATTCATATAAAGTTTTTAATGATGAAAAGCTATTCGATGGAATTCAGAAGTAGATCTCAGATGTAATATTTTCAAAGGGAACTCCCTTTTCAATCAGCAGATCCCTGACATCGACCACCATGAGTGCCTTGCCGCAAAGGTAATATTTTATGCCGGCAGGTATATCCTCCCGGGTCGAAAGCCAATCAGTCACCCTGCCAAAAAATGATCCGGGTATTTCTTCTCCTGAACAGCAGGTCAGGTATTGTTCTCCCAGAATGGCCCGGATTTCCTCCTGAAAATAAAACTGCGACCCTTGTCTGACTCCATGGATCAGGCAACAGTTTTTCCCCAATCCCGACCTTAACATACTATAAAATGGTGCGATCCCTGTCCCGGTCGATATCCACCATTCTGCCTCCCCGCTGCTAATAAATCCGCCATAAGGCGCCGAAACGAGAATCGTGTCACCCGGCTTGACCCTTGCCAATTCGGGTGTTAGGAGTCCACCTTCCTTGATGTTGAATAGAATGCTGATTTCCGGATCAGAAGTCCCGCTGCAAATACTATAAATGCGGGGTGGATTATTGGCTGACAGCGACACTTTTATAACTTGTCCGGGTATGAATTCCCGGGTTCTTTTGTAGGATAGGTAATGCACGCCAGGTGAGATTTCCCGGTTCGATGTAACTTCTACTCTTCTCAATTGACTTAAGTCTTCTTCTTTCCTTTTCATAGCTCTTATCAGGCGTACAATTTATTCATGAAAATAAGTGTTTTTTATTTATTAGATTTCAACTGGATGAATTTCATTCACATTTGATCGTCTACTTAATAAAAAAATTAAAAAGAGAATTGCAGGCAAGATATAATTTTCATAACTTTGACTCAGATATTTCCCATATGGATACATTATTTAAAAACAGTGGACAGAGTCAGGGGGTTGAGCTGAAAAAGATCGGGCACAAAAAGCAGATCATTCGCTCTATTTATTTTAAAGGCCCCGTGTCGAGCGCAGAATTGTCAAGATATCTTCCATTAAGTACCCCGAAAATAAACAGTCTTTTGCAGGAGCTGATATCAGAGGGATTCCTTAAAGAACTGGGTCATGGGGATTCGAGCGGGGGACGCCGTCCAGCCATTTACGGACTGATTGAAGACAGTTTTTATCTCATAGGCATCACCATTAATATACACCGTACAATAGTCAGTGTGTTTAATGCCTGCAACCAGGAGATCAGTGGGCCACATTTCGTTAAGGTTCCCATGCAGAGAAACCTCCGAATGTTTGATGAGATACATGATGAGGTGAAGAGGATTTTGAATGATATGGCCATTGATATGGATAAGATCATCGGTGTTGGTATAGAGATGCCGGGATTGGTAAACCAGGAGACATGGATGAATAAAACTTATTTCCCGAAGGTGAGAAATCTGAATGAATACATTGCAGGTGTCTTCGGCTATCCTGTTTTTTTTGACAATGATGCCAGAATCAGGACTTTTGCCGAACAGCAGTTTGGTCTGGCACAGGGCCGGCAAAATGTGCTGATGGTTCATGCTGACTGGGGGATTGGTTTGGGTTTGATTTTAAACGGACAGTTGTATTCTGGTAAGTCGGGTTTCTCGGGCGAATTCGGACATATTCCGATGATTGACAATGGCGAGCTTTGCCATTGTGGAAAGCGCGGATGCCTCGAAGCTGTTGCTTCTGTTGCGGCCATCTCCAGAAAAGCCCGTCAAGGTATGGAGAGTGGAATTCCATCATTGTTGATGCAGATGGCTGACCAGGATGTTGGTAAGATCGATACCAATCTGGTTATACAGGCAGCCAGACTTGGAGATCAGTTTTCAATATCCATTCTGACAGAAGTAGGCCATTGGCTTGGGAAAGGGATAACCTACCTGATACAGGTTTTCAATCCGGAGCTGATTATTATCGGGGGTAAGCTGGCCGAAGCTGGGCAGTTCTTTGAAGCTCCCCTTCGTCAGGCCATTACTACTTTTTCAAATCCTGACATTTCAACCGATACCGAAATATCCTTCTCAATCATGGGGGTGAAAGCCGGACCGATAGGTGCTGCCGCTTTCGCGATTGATCAGTTATCACAGTAAAATAGTATAAAATGGTTAAGATGAAAACAAATTTTACCAATGTAGAAGAGGCATTCTATAAGGAATCAGGTAGTTATAAAATATCTTCCGTAACTCCGTATGTCCTTGTTGATAATTTTCCTAAACTGGGTTTGCTTTCTGCCCTCAGTTTTCTGGAATGGGCCAGCTTAAACCCAAATGGTGTTGCTTGTCTGCCGGTTGGTAAAACCGCGATGCATTTCCTGAACAACACGCATCTGCTGCTCGATAACTGGGATAACGAAAAAGGTAAGGCAATTCGTGTAAAGTATGGATTAGACAATGTCAGGAAGCCTGATCTTTCCGGAATTCATTTGGTTCAGGCCGGTGAGTTTTATCCAATCAGTACGGAGCAGCATAATAGCTTGTGGAATTTTCTATATAACTATTATATCAAAGGATTCGGATTTGATGAGAGCAAAGCATTGCTGATCAATTCTGACCAGATTGAACTTGCCGAGGGCAAACACTTCAGGGAGGTCTTCCCCGACTTTACTATCGATCTCTCTCTCCGTTACAGGGAAGCCAAAACTTTAAAGGAAAAAATACAGCAGGAATCCATTTTCAGGATTGATAACTGGTGCGACCGTTATGAGCATGCAATTCGTGAGTTGGGTGGTATAGGTTTTTATTTGGGAGGAATTGGACCTGATGGCCATGTCGCATTTAATATCAGGGGAGTCAACCATCACTCACCCGCTCGTTTGGCCCAAACCAATTTCGAAACACAGGCCGTTACTGCGGGAGATTTGGGAGGGATTGAGGTTTCGAGAGCCAGACTGGTGATTACCATTGGATTGGGAACACTCACCTTTAATCCTGACAATAAGGCAATTATCTATGCCGCCGGAGAGGCTATCGCTGATGTAATCCGTGAATCGGTTCAGAGTGAACCTTGTAATATGTATCCGGCCACTTCTCTTCAGGTTCTACCCAATGCACGGTTTTATCTGACCCAGGGTGCCGCGGTTAAGTTGAACGATAGCATTGACCGCTATTATTTCGATACCCCCTGGAACCATCAGAAAACCGAAAGGGCTGTCATTGAACTTTGCCGGAATATCAACAAATTCGGTCCTAAAGTTACCCTCGATGAGCTGAAGGATGATAAATACTGCCGCCACATTCCGGATTTGAATGAGCATACTGTTCAGTCAGTGATCGATTCAATCACTGAAAAGATCAGGAAAGGAATGCGGCATGAAACCAACCAGGTGTATTATCATACCGGACCGCACCATGACGATATTATGCTGGGAATTATGCCCGTAACAAACCGGCAGAGCAGGGACGGATCAAATGAAATGCATTTTTCGGTGTTAACCTCCGGATTTACGGCTGTAACCAATAGTTTCATGCTTGACCTGTTGAAGGATACCTTGCAGTTGATAAGCATTGGTAAAGTTGAGATGATCTATTTTCCCGATTTCTTTGAGAAAGGGTATATGTATAAGTGGGACAAAGATGTATACCATTATCTCGACAATATCGCGGCCAAAAATGAAGAAGGTAAGCGCAGGGGGGTTTGCCATCGCCTGGTACGATCGATGGTGGGTATTTGGAAACTTCAAAATGTTGAAGAGCTGGTGGCTGCCATCGAAGATACCATACATGTACTGCAGAGTAGTTACGATGGAGCAAAAAATCCACCCAAAATTCAGGTGCTGAAAGGCATGATAAGGGAATTTGAAGAGGAACTTGTTTGGGCACATTATGGCATCGCAGTCAAGAACGTACACCACTTAAGACTTGGATTCTACCAGGGAGATGTCTTTGGTGCAGGACCCAATTTTGAACGCGATGTGTTACCCATTCTTGAAGAATTCAGAAAATATAAGCCGACCGTAATCAGCCTGGCAATGGACCCCGAAGGCAGTGGGCCTGATACACATTATAAAGTACTCCAATCTATTGCTGCTGCAGTTAAGGAATGGTCAAAAGAAACTGATTTGTCGCACCTAAGGGTGGTTGGTTATCGCAATGTTTGGTTCCGCTATAATCCATGGGATGTTGAAGTAATTGTGCCAGTTTCAATGAACTCACTGGCAACACTCGACAAGTCCTTTGCAGATTGCTACCTGACCCAGGTGAATGCTTCCTTCCCAAGTTATCAGCTGGATGGAAAGTTCAGCGACCTGACTCAAAGGGTATGGTTCGAGCAACATAGGCAGATACAGTTCCTGTTGGGTAAAAACTTCTTTTACGAAAATGAACATCCCCTGCTAAGAGCTACCCATGGATTGGTATATATGCGTGAATTGAATGTAAATGAGTTCCTTAGGGAAGCTTTGACCCTCGGAAAATCGGTGGAAGGTTTATTGTAAATATTCTGTCTTGCTTAACGAATTTTCCCGGATAGCATAAATATGGAATTTTCCCGTTCCTTAGGATTAAAAGATAACCGTATATTTGGATTCAACGTTGTGTCTAATTCATAAATATAATAAGTCCTGAGCATGAAAATAATTGGCGTTGATGTCGGTGGTACCAAAATAAGTGCCGGCCTGGTGGTTGATAATAAGATAGTTAGGCAGTCTACTGTAGACACACCTTTTGACAGGCCACAGCTTGAAGTGGTAAATGCCTTGTATCAGGCCATCGACGAGGTTTATGACACCGCAGTGACAGGTATAGGAATCGGGGTGCCCGGGTTAGTTGACCTGGATGAAAAGCGGGTCATCGATGTGGTCAATATTCCCAGTTGGGATTCTGTACCCCTGTTTGATCTTGTTTCCGATTACTTCAATAAACCGGTTTTCGTTAATAACGATGCGAATTGTTTTGCCGTTGGTGAGAAATATTTTGGCAAGGGTAAACCATTCAACAATTTTGTCGGACTTACCATTGGCACAGGCATGGGAGCCGGAATTATCATCAATGGCCACCTTTATTCAGGTAGGTTGTGCGGTGCCGGAGAATTTGGAAGTATCTTTCAAAAAGACCGGTCCGTCGAAGCGTTTGCATCTGGCCAGTTTTTCAAGGATAAGGGTTTGGATGGAAAAGTCATTTATAAAAGGGCTTCTATCGGAGATCCGGTTGCATTACGATTATTTGAAGAGCTCGGCTCCCACATTGGAAGGGCAATCTCCAACATTCTGTTTGCACTGGCACCGGAAGCTATCATATTTGGTGGATCGGTAAGTGAATCCTTCAAGTATTTTGGGGATGCCATGCATGAATTTCTGGAGGAGAATTTTCCTTATCAGAGATTATACAACCAGCTGGTGATCGAAGTATCAGATGTTGAGAATATGGCAATTTTAGGGGCTTCCTCTTTGGTGTTGGATGCCCAATAATCTTTTTAGTGTGAGGCTGGCAATAGGGCAGCCTCACATTTTTTCTGACATTTTGCTTATTTAAGGGGATGTTTTTTTTGCATTGGCAAGAAAAAATGACAATCGTCATGGATATATCTGGGAAAAACGACACACTTAGTCACTTTACCCCGACAATTTTCTTCATTTAAGCAGACTTAATTCAAATATTCCTGGAAATTTTTCAGTTACAATGATTCTGGTATGACGTTAATATGTGCTGTCTTACAGCTATATACGTTGGAATTGGCTCTGTCGGTATATGGATAATGCATAAAATTTTACTGATTTAACAATAAGGTAACGCAATTATTTTTCCTTTCCTATATTTGTTAATAAATATTAAATGATTTTCTGGAGAGAGGAGAGGAGGCCTTTCATAAGGGAAATCAAGGGAAAGTATTGTATAAATGATTAATTACTAATTTAAAACTGTTTCTATGAAAAAAGTTGTTCTGTTATTCTCATGCTTTTTTCTTTTGGGAGTATTGGGAGTAGTTGGTCAGACGAGGACAATCACTGGGAAGGTGGTCTCGTCGGATGACAATTCCCCTATCCCAGGAGTATCCGTATCTGTAAAGGGCACCACCATTGGTACTGTTACCAATCTGGAGGGTTCGTACACCTTGCAGGTGCCTCAGACTGCCAGTGCATTGATGTTCAGCTTTGTTGGGTATCGTACAATGGAGGTAGCCATGGATGGTCGCAGCAACGTCGACGTTGTTCTTCCTGTTGACGTCTTTTCGGTTGACGAGGTAGTGGTTGTCGGCTATGGGGTTCAGAAGAAGAGGGAAGTCACAGGTTCCATCTCCCAGGTAAAGGGCGATGACATTGCCACCCTGGCTACCCCAAGTTTTGAATCACAGCTTGCCGGTCGTGCCGCTGGTGTTCAAATTACTTCCCAGTCAGGGGTTCTTGGTTCCACTCCGCGTATCCGAATTCGTGGTGTGAGCTCCATTTCCTCAGGAACTTATCCCCTGATCGTCGTGGATGGTGTACCGGTTGCTACAGGAGGTCTTGGAGGGTATGCTTCAAACAACGCCCTGACCGACATTAACCCTGCCGACATCGAATCTGTCGAGATTCTTAAGGATGGTTCCGCAACCGCGATCTATGGTTCACGGGCTGCCAACGGGGTAATGCTCATCACGACCAAGCGTGGGACAAAAGGGAAATTTAAGGTTACCTATAATAATTATGTAGGTTATGCCCAGCCAGTCAATTTGTTTGACCTTCTGAATGCCCAGGAATTCATCGAAATTGCCAACGAAAAGCTTACCAACCGTAACCAGGCTCCTCTTGCTGTTGACGGAGGTGTGGATACCGATTGGCAAAAGGCAGTTCTAAGGAGCAGCGCATTCCAGCAGGACCATAACCTGTCTCTTTCCGGGGCATCGGATGTTAGCAGTTACTACTTTTCCCTGGGTTACACTACCCAGGAAGGGGTAAGTAAGCCAAACGAAATGTCACGTTATTCAGCCAGGGCCAATGTTGACCAGAAACTCACCAGGTGGCTGACCATCGGTGCAAATATCGGGGTGACACAAACCAACTATTTTGGCATGAATACCGGCGAAAACTCTCTGTCGGGTAACATCTTCTCCGCGATCCGTCAGCTGCCCAATACACCGATCTATAATCCGGAACATCCAACCGGTTATAACATCGACTTCGTATCTCCAGGGCTTGTAGGTCGCTGGAAAAACGGAACCACCATTGGTGACAACCTCCCGAACATAGTTTATACGCTCGACAAGAACGTTTATAAAACCAAGAATCTGAGGACCATGGGAACGGCTTTCGCCTCTGCCGATATCCTGCCTTCTTTGAATTTCCGCACACAGATAGGTGTTGATACAAACGGTTCTGAAGGGTTGTTGTACTGGAACCCACTCCACGGCGATGGTCAGAGTGTAAAAGGACGTGTACATAATATGTACGATGCGTATACCCGCTGGAACTGGCAGAATATCCTGTCGTTCAACAAGACTTTTGCCGAAGTTCACAATGTAAGTGCCGTATTGGTTAACGAATTCCAGAAGCAGCGCTACAACTGGTTTGAAGCCATCGGTACCGACCTGTCGAACGAATTCTTCCAGCATAACCTGATATCCGGATCTTATGGTACTGCGAACTCAGGTGGTTCACTTTACGAAAACGGATTCATCTCTTATGCCGGTAGATTAAACTACAACTTCAACGAAAAGTATTTTATTCAGGCCTCTGTTCGTTATGATGGGATTTCATCACTGCCTGAAGCCAATAAGTTTGGTATATTCCCTGGCGGTTCGGTAGGCTGGAACATTGCACGTGAATCATTCATGGACGGTATTCGTGATGTCATTTCTGACTTTAAAGTGCGGGCATCCTACGCTGAAGTAGGTAACGTTTCAATCGGGAACTATCCTTATGCAGGTCTTTATGGTGCAGCAAAATATGGTGACAACAACGGTATCGCATTTGCCCAGATGGGTAACGATGCCCTAAAATGGGAAACCAGCAAGAAACTGGACATTGGTTTTGACGCCATGTTCATGGAAGGAAAATATAAATTCTCATTTGACTATTTCCAGAATGACCAGGATGGTTTGATTCTGGCAGCACCGACACCACCCTCATTCGGTATTCCAGGAAACTCTGTAAATAAAAACGTTGGTGCCTTGAAAAACTGGGGTTATGAATTTGCAGGAGAAGCTGTTCTGGTACAGAAAGCAAACCTGACCTGGAGTATCGATGCCAACCTGACCCTGGCTGACAACGAAGTGTTGTCTTTGGTCGAAGGCCAAACACAGATCCTTCCAGATAACTATACCATCATTAAGATTGGAGAATCCATCCGGGCAATCTATGGTTACGATTATGTAGGTGTGAATAAGGCCAACGGTAACCCGATTTACAGGAAAAGTGACGGGACTATGGTTCAGGGGAATATTCCTACTTCAAACTATAAAGTTTACAATCCTGACAATCCTTCTGATATTTCACAGGCTGCCGCATTAAGCAGTGCCACCGATAAAATCATTTTTGGTCCATCCCTGCCAACTTTCTTTGGTGCCGTGAACAGCAAATTGTTCTGGAACGGATTCGACTTTAACGTCATGTTCCGATTCAGTGGCGGTAACTATGTCATGAACCGTACCCGCGACGACTTGTTGCAGCATTCATTCACCAACAGCAGTCGCGAAATTCTCGGCCGTTGGAAAAGTGAATCTGAACCAGGTGATGGCTGGACTCCAAAACTTTGGTCACAGGGTGG
>DIFU01000040.1 GCA_002419285.1 Prolixibacteraceae bacterium UBA5740
CGATAAAAATCAAGGTTGTATAAATCTCTCATTTTATATAAATTAGCAGGTTCTCAAAAATCATTACCAACTATGGAAGACCTTCAGCAGCTTGAATCAGAGATATTTTCAAAACTGGCAAGATTGTGCAGCCGGTCAGAAGAGTGTACTCCCGACATCCGGAAGAAAATCAGGGAGTGGGGAGGTGACGACGAACTCCAGGAGAAAATCATTTCAAGGCTGATCACCGAAAAGTTTCTTGATGATGAGCGCTATGCCAGGGCTTACGTCAGGGATAAATTCAGGTTCAATAAGTGGGGTCGGGTGAAAATGCGCTACTACCTGAAAATGAAAGGTCTTTCTGAAACCATCATTGAATCGGGAATGCAGGAATTTGACCAGGATGAGTATGTGAAATTGCTGGTCAGGACACTGAAAGACAAAGCCAAAACCATCAAAAATAAGGAAAAATTCGAAAAGATGGGGCAACTGATCCGATTTGCCCAGGGACGGGGATTTGAGCCTGAACTGATTCACCGGCACCTGTCGGAAATCGTTTCCTGAGCTTTGGTAAATGCACGTGAAAGGGTCTCCAAACTTGAGGGCAGTGCAGCAAACTTCAGGTCTTTCCCTCTTTTATTTTTTGCTACCTTTGACGGCTGAATTAAAACAAACACAACATGATCTATAAAGAACAGGTCAATGACCTTGTACAGCGCCGGGACGCGCTGAGGAGGCATCTTTGACTACGATGCGAAGTTATTACAGTTACAGGAAGAAGAGTTAAAGACTCAGGATCCGGACTTTTGGACCAATCCGAAAGAGGCTGAAGAACAGATGCGTAAGATCCGCTCCATCAAGGTGTGGACCAATGGATTCCTGGATGTGAACCAAAAAATGGAGGATTTTCTGGTTCTGTATGAATTTTTTGAAGCCGATGAAGCTTCCGCTGAAGAGGTGGACGCAGCCTACACCGAAACCATGAAGGCTGTTGAAGCTCTGGAGGCCAAAAATATGCTCAGGAATGAGGAAGACCATCTGGGTGCCGTGATGCGGATCAACGCCGGCGCTGGAGGAACGGAAAGCAACGATTGGGCCGACATGCTCCTTCGGATGTATACCCGATGGGGCGAGAAGAATGGCTACCAGGTGAAAATCAGTGATATCCTTCCGGGAGATGAGGTTGGCGTGAAAAGTGTTACCATGGAGTTTGAGGGTGAATATGCGTATGGATACCTGAAAAGTGAAAATGGGGTGCACCGCCTGGTTCGGTTGTCGCCATTCAACGCACAAAACAAGCGACAGACTTCCTTCACCTCCGTATTCGTGGCTCCACTGGTCGACGATACCATCGAGATCGACATCAATCCCGGTGATATCACCTGGGAAACCTTTCGGAGTTCAGGGGCCGGCGGACAGAATGTGAACAAGGTGGAAACAGGGGTGAGGCTGAGACATGCTCCCTCAGGTATCGTCATTGAAAATACCGAAAGCCGTTCACAGTTCGGTAACAAGGATAATGCCCTGCGACTCCTTAAATCACAGTTATACGAGTTGGAACTCAGGAAGAGGAGGGAAAAGGTAGCTGAAATAGAATCGAACAAGAAAAAAATAGAGTGGGGGAGCCAGATTCGTTCCTATACACTGCAACCTTACAAACTGGTCAAGGATACCCGTACCGGCTTTGAATCGTCGAATGCCCAGGCAGTGCTCGACGGCGATATTGACGGGTTTATCAAGGCCTTCCTGATGGAATTCGGAGGAGAGTAACTGCCTTGGTAAATCGCCGTGAAACCATGCGAATAATCTGTTTATTCTTTTGAATATTGTATTGTTTTAGGCATATTAGAACAATTTTAATCACAGGAAGAGCCGGAGGTATTTATGATCAGGCCAGATTCGGAAGAGCATATCATCAATCGTGAAATCAGCTGGTTGTCATTTAATGAGCGGGTGTTGCAGGAAGCCAACGATCCAAACACTCCCTTGTTCGAGCGCATCCGTTTTATAGGGATTTTTTCCAATAACCTCGATGAGTTTTTCAGGGTTCGGGTCGCGACCGTCCGCAGGATGGTCGATTTTGGCCGCGACGAAGAAAGCATGCCCGGGCCATTGACCCCCAGGGAATTGCATGATCAGATCCAGGAAATCGTGCAGATGCAGCAGACCAAGGTGCAGGAGATTTTCTCCAATATCATGGAGGATCTTCGCAAGGAAGACATTTACCTGGTCAACGAGAAAGGCCTCAGCCATACGCAGGGTGTGGTGGTACGCCAATATTTCCAGGAACGGGTGCTTCCCAACCTGGTGCCGATCATGCTGTCGAAGAAACGCAACTTTCCCTACCTGCGCGACCGGTCGGTATACCTTGCCGTGAAGCTTTCGAAACATAACGATCCCGAGGATTTTGCCTATTCTCTCATCCGGATCCCAAGCCGGTCGGTTTCCCGGTTCCTGGTTCTGCCCGATGTAGGGGCGAAAAGGTATGTGATCATGCTTGATGATATCATCCGTTTCTGCCTCGACGATCTCTTCTTCTATTTTGATTACGATCGCTATGAGGCATACACCCTGAAAGTGACCCGCGATGCCGAAATCGACATTGACGATGACATTTCCAAATCGTTTATCGAGAAAATGGAAGTCGGGCTAAAAAAGAGAAAGATCGGCAGGCCCGTAAGGCTCCTGTACGATCGTGATATGCCTGATGACCTGCAAAAGTTCATTCTGAAAAAGATGAAGGTCGAAGAGGAAGAGAATGCTGTCCCGGGTGGAAGATATCATAACCACAAGGATTTCATGGATTTTCCTGAAATTGGCAAGCCCCATCACTATTATTCCAAGCTGCCTCCTATGCGGCACAAGGATTTTCCGTTGCATAGCAGTATCCTGCGGGTGATACGGAGAAAGGATGTGATGCTGCATTATCCCTACCAGAAGTTTGGTCATTTTATCGATTTCCTTCGGGAAGCGGCCATCGATCTTGAAGTGGAGGAGATAGGCATCACCATATACCGCATTGCCAATGATTCAAAAGTGGTAAACGCCTTGTTGAATGCCATCCGGAATGGGAAGAAGGTAACCGTGATCATTGAGTTGCAGGCCCGTTTTGATGAGGAAAACAACATATTCTGGTCGGGCAAGTTGCAGGAAGAGGGCGCCAATGTGATTAACGGGATTCCTGGCCTCAAGATACACAGTAAGTTAGCCTTGGTCAGGCGCCGCGAGGGCAATGTTTTAAGAAATTATGCCTATATCGGGACCGGCAATTTTCATGAAGGGACAGCACGTATATATGCCGATGATGGATTATTCACTTCAGATCCCAGACTGGCGGATGAGGTTGCCAATGTTTTCGAATTTTTCAAACATAATTACAAGCATTTCAAGTTCAATCATCTGATTGTTAGTCCCTTCCAAATGAGGAAGACTTTTACGAAAATGGTAAACCGGGAGATTAAAAATGCCAGGTCAGGGAAGGAATCTTGGATGATCCTCAAGATGAACAGCCTCATTGATACGGAAATGATCATGAAGTTATACGAGGCTGGACAGGCCGGGGTCAAGATCAGGCTTATCGTACGCGGGATCTTTGGCATGAAGACTGGTATTGCCGGACTGAGCGATAATATAGAGGCCATCAGTATTGTGGATAAATACCTCGAGCATTCAAGGATTTTCCTTTTTGCCAATGGCGGCGATGAGCGCTGCTTTATCAGTTCGGCCGACTGGATGCCCAGGAACCTGAACCGCCGGATTGAAGTTGCGGCACCTATCTATGATCCCGAGATAATGCAAGAACTGAAAACCATGCTTCAGATCCAGCTGAAAGACAACAGTAAGGCTCGGATTCTGGATCCGGATCTGAAGAATGCCTACCAGAAAATCTTTCCGGGGGTCAAATTCAGGGGTCAGGAAGATTATTACAATTACATCCGCGGCAAACACCATATGGCAATGAAGATATATCACAATCCACGATGCGCCAAGAGCCGTCTGGGACTCAATTATTTGGAAAAGAAGGGATTTGACCTGGAGGTCAAAAATTATATAAACGATGGCCTGTCGGAAGCAGAGATCAGGAGTATCCTTGAAAAGACGGGACTTGAACCACTGCAGATCATCCGCACCCAGGAGCCTGATTTTAAAACAGGATATAAGGGGAAGAATCTTTCGGCTGATGAGTGGATTTCCCTGCTGGTAAGCCATCCAAGGTGGCTACAAAGGCCTATTGTCGTAAATGGCGAGAAGGCTGTAATTGCCAATCCCCCCGAGGAAATTGAAAAGATTGTCTGATTAAATGCTTCTCAGTTCAGGGCATTCAATCCATTCTGCAACTGTTTGATCTCGTTTTCCAGTGCGATTCGCGACTTGATTTCGCGGGATAGTTCAAGGGCATCCCGAATGGCTTTCTTGTCAAAATCCTCCAATACTATATAATGGTATCTTTTACCCAGAAAAACCGCTTTCAATTTCAAATGGCTGTTTTCGGCAATAAATTCAATGACCCCATTGTCGCGGCCGTTACGATAGGTCACCTTTTCCCATTTTGATTCGAGAAAATCGCTCCGATGATTGTCGGCATCAGTGATTCCCACCGAATCGGTACGGGCACTTAACCCCTGGTCGTATACCCTTAACCCGGTATGGTCGAGCCATTGCTCTCCGTTGTAATTGCTGACAAGGGCCAAATCCCCTTTTTCGTTCAGGAGGACCTGAAGATAAGAGCGGTTCCACGACCGATCCCAGGTTTGCCGTTTATGCAGATATTGCGTGTAGCGGTCGAATTGTGTTTTCTCGATGTTGAAATTTGGTTCGAGACGGGTGATTCTTGCCTTGACAGAATCAAGCAAGGCCCCTTTTTGTTGTAGCTGTTCCCATAATATTTCCTTTTTCAGGTTTTTTGCCGCGTTGATCGAATAAGCTGCCTTGGGAGTCAGCATTGCGATGCTGTCGAGATGCAGCAGTGCACGTGTCGTATCGTTTTTTTCGAGTAGATTCTTTGCAAAATTAAACCTTGTCCTGGCAAGATCCTCCTGTGATGGTCCGCATCCGGCAAGAACCAGGGAAATAAATAGAAAAATTATGCTGGATATTCTGATCATTGTTCATCTTTTTGACAAAAATAAAAAAATCCCTCGCAAGTGGGTGATGGAAGGGGAAATTGAGTTGCAGGTGCAGTGGATTTTAAATAGTCGTTCGTATTGATTCTGGCGTTATTGATAGATTATTTCTATCTTGGTCCAAAATCTTGATCAACTGACATGGTAACACTGACTCAACTCGAGTATATTGTTGCGGTGGATGTTCACCGTCATTTCGGACGGGCCGCAGAAAGCTGTTTCGTAACCCAGCCCACCCTTTCGATGCAGATAAAAAAGCTGGAAGAGGATCTGGGCGTGTTCATATTTGACCGAAGTAAGCAACCGTTGATTCCTACCGATGTTGGTCAAAGGCTGATTGACCAGGCCCGTGTGGTTTTGAGTGAGTCGGCCGAATTGCAGAATATCATCGAAGACCATAAAAATGAGGTTTCAGGAGTACTGCGCATTGGGATTATCCCTACGCTGGCACCCTATCTGCTTCCCCGGTTTATTGGCCACTATAAAAGAACCTGGCCAAACATCATCATCAAGGTGGAGGAGTTAACTACAGCCCACATCATTGAATTATTGCAAAAGGATCTTCTGGACGTTGGCATCCTGGTAACCCCGCTGAAGGAAAACAAGATCATTGAAAAGCCGGTGTTTTATGAGGAGATGCTTATTTATGCCAACGCGAACCATACATTGCACCAAAAGAAGGAGATTACGCCTGTCGACATTGCAACCCCGGATATCTGGTTGCTGAGTGACGGTCACTGTTTCCGCGACCAGGTGGTTAACCTTTGTTCGTACATGTCGGGTGCCGGAGGGGGACTGCCCTTCCAGTTCGAGGCAGGTTCTCTGGAAACCCTGATGAACATAGTGGATGTGGAGGGCGGGATCACCCTCATACCGGAGCTGGCAAAATATACCTTGCCGGAGAACCGCCGGAAAAACCTGTTATCCTTTACCAACATGACACCCTTGCGCGAGGTCAGCCTGGTCTATTCCAGGCACTTCGCCAAGCATAAACTGATTAACCTCCTTTGGAGGGAGGTGAAAGATACCTTACCCCCCGAACTTCTGTCGGCCGAAAGGGGTACCATCGTCGAATGGCGTTAACCATATTTTAACCTATGATTTTTTTTAGGAGAGGCATTTGCAAATTCAAAAATCTTCTATTTCTTTGCAACGCCAAAATGATAAGGATTTACAGATAAGAAATCCGGGATTTGGCAAAAAAAGTTCTGATTGAGTTTGGAAATTCGTAAAAGGTTTTTACTTTTGCAGTCCCAAATTTAAGGGAAATTTTAAAAGGTCCGTTCATCTAAGGGTTAGGATTCAAGATTTTCATTCTTGCCATAGGGGTTCGAATCCCCTACGGACTGCTAATATCAAAAGATTAAAAAATAAAATGGCAAATCATAAGTCAGCTTTAAAAAGAATTAGGCAAACCGAAAAAAAGCGGTTGAGTAACAAATATTACGCAAAAACCACACGTAATGCCGTTAAGAAGCTGCGTCTTTCAGAAGATAAAGACGAAGCAGTAAAAATGTATCCCGAAGTGGTTGCGATGATTGACAAACTTGCCAAGAAGAATGTTATTCACAAGAACAAGGCATCGAACCTTAAATCAAAGCTGGCTTTGCAGATCAATAGAATGTAAAGGCGACAATTTCATAAAGAGACAAAAAAGGCCTCTCCACATTTGGGGGGGGCTTTTTTTTTGGTAAAGTGGTTTATGGAAAGCAGTTTTTATTTACATTCGTTCATTTAAAAATCAATAAAGGTCTTGATGAATGAGCGATAACAGAAAATTAAATATAAAGGACTGGGCAACAGAGGATCGGCCCAGGGAGAGGATGTTGGCTTATGGACCCCGTATGCTAACCGATGCCGAATTGATTGCTATACTGATCGGATCAGGCAACCTTGAAGAGACAGCTGTCGAGCTGTCGCGGAAAATACTCGGCTCAGTCGAAAACAGCCTGAACGACCTTGGGAAAAAGAGTTATGAGTACCTCTCCTCGTTCAAAGGCATAGGTGAAGCAAAGGCTGTAAACATCATGGCAGCCATGGAACTGAGCCGACGTCGCAAATCAGAGGAAGCACCCGAGCGGCCACAGATAACATCAAGCAATGATGCGGCAGCCATCCTTATGCCCTTGCTGGGTGATCTCGATCATGAAGAGTTCTGGATCTTGCTGTTGAACCGAAACAATAAAGTCATCCACCGTTTTATGACCAGCAAAGGAGGTCTTACCGCTACAGTGATTGATGTCCGCACCATTCTTAAGACTGCCATTGAAAGACTGGCCACGGCAATGATCCTGAGCCATAATCATCCTTCGGGTAACCTGACACCTTCAGATGCCGACATGCAGATCACACGAAAACTGAAGGATGCCGGAAAAATCATGGATATCCAGGTCCTCGACCATCTGATTGTTTCTCAGAAGGGATATTACAGTTTTGCAGATAACGGAATGATCTGACGACTACAGTTTGCGATAAACATTGTATATTCAACCTTTATTTATCGCATCTTCCCGATAATTTGAAAACTGAATTGCTGATTTATAATCCTGATATGACAGCCAGGTTCCGCTATATCGCGGAATGGATGTTTATGGATGTGTTGGGCGTTGGTGTAGAGTTCACCTCCGACAGGGACACTGTTTTAAATCCTACGCTACCGGTTTTGAATTATTCGGTTGAGCGGGTTGGCAATGAGCCCTTTATCAGGGCATGCGGACTTCTGGAAAGCAGCGCACTGGAATTGCCCGAAGTCATACCGGTACCCTTCCGGGGCTCCTCAGGGCTTTTCCCTTCTTCCCACGATTCGTTAATGCCCTTTGATCCTTTTGCTGCCTGTTTTTTTACCATCACCCGCATGGAAGAGTATTTTGCGACCGAAAGGGATGAACATGGGCGGTTCAGGCACGATCAATCGGTATTGGTTTCCATGGGGGTTTCAGGGAAGCCCATCGCAAATATCTGGTGCAGGTTTCTGGCCGACTCCCTGAAGGAAGTCTATCCTTCACTTGTCTTTCCCATTATGCCATTTCGTTTCCTGCCTACCATCGATATCGATAACGCCTATGCCTATGCCGGGAAAAGTATCATGCGAAACCTGGGAAGCGCTTTCCGGCAGATGGGAGTGATGGGTGTCAGTGGATTTACCGAACGCTTGAAGGTGCTGATGGGGCAAATGTCTGATCCTTACGACACCTATGATTACCTGTTAAGTCATTTCAAAGGTCATGAGCAGGATGTGCGGTTCTTTTTTCACCTTGGCGACCGTTCCCGGTTTGATACGCCCGTTTCATGGAGAAGCAGGCGATTCAGAAACCTGGTACGGACCATCCACCGCCATTTCCAAAGCGGGATTCATCCATCCTGCCTGGCATCACTGGATACTGGCCCTGAAACGATGTTGAAGGAAAAACAAAGATTCGTGACCATTACCGGGCACGAGCCGCAGATCAGCCGGCAACACTTCCTGATGCTCAGGTTTCCCGATACTTACCAAAAATTGCTGGATGCCGGTATTGCCTCTGACTATTCGATGGGTTATGTCGGTCAGACTGGTTTCAGGGCCGGAACCTGCACACCTTTCCGGTTTTTTGATTTGGTGTCGGGTGAGGCAACCCATCTGATGGTTTTCCCATTCCAGGCCATGGACGTTACCCTGAAAAACTATATGCGGCTTACACCCGATGAGGCAATTGAAAACCTGAGCGCCCTTATGGACGAGGTAAAAGCTACCGGCGGATGGTTCTCCGTTATCTGGCACAACGAGTCGGTGACCGAATCGGGAGAGTGGAAGGAATACAGGAGAGTATTCGAGTACATCAACCAAAAAGGTTTTGAGTATGCCCGACAATGAAATCATGAGTCCACGCTTGGTACAGCGTTCCCAGATTGATCCGGAGCGCTGGGATCAGGTGATTTCAGGTGCTTCCAACGGTAGGGTCTATGCTCGCAGCTGGTATCTCGACAGGGTTTCAGAGGACTGGCAGGCACTGGTTTGGGGTGATTATGCTTATGTGATGCCACTTACGGTCAGGAAAAAATTAGGTGTCACAATGTTGGTACAGCCATGCTACAGCCAGCAACTTGGGATTTTCCCGACACCCCCCGACAATGTAGCGCTGGCCTTTCAGAATGCAGTCAGGCAAAATTTCCGGTATATACGGATCAGCCTGAACAGCCAAAATGCATTTTGGCCAGCTGATCACTTGAGGGAGATGAAGAACTTTATTCTTTACCTGGAATTTCCGTATGCTGGCCTGTATGCTTCATACTCGACCCACGCCCAGCGGCATCTCCGGAGGGCAGAAAAAAAGGATCTTACATTTGTAGACGGCATTGCACTTCATGAATACCTTGATTTCAAGACATATAACCAATCGGAAGAGATTTACGGCAAATGCCTCCCTAACTTCAGAAAACTGGCTTCGTACATCCTTTACGAAGGGAAAGGTTCATTAATGGGGGTTTATAACCGTAGTAATGAGTTATGTGCTGCCGGGTTTTTTTTATTCGACGAAAAACGGATTGTTTATCTCAATGGGGTTAGCAGTCAGGCAGGACGGGAAGCAGGTGCCATGTATTTTTTGATGGATCATGTGATCAGGATGTTTGCCGGCCACCCACAGTATCTCGACATGGAAGGCTCCATGATCCCGGGTGTCGCCCGGTTTTTCGAGGGCTTCGGCGCCCATCTTGAAACATATATCCACTGGATCGACATCCGTCTGCCTGCACCGTTTAAATGGCTGATCCGATGAACAACCGGTTTCGAAATATTATGAAATTACCGGGAAAGCTGTTACGCTATGAATGGCTTTCCGTTCATAACTATCCGGTTTTGCTGCCATTTTACCATGTGGTCAGCGATGAACCGCTTCCCCATGTGCTCAATTACCCCTACCGTAATGTTCGTCAGTTCATGGAAGAGCTTGATTTCCTGCTGAAGCATTACCGGCCGATCGGTATGGAAGAATTGCTTACGCAGACACACGAGCGATCCAGAGTATTTCATTTGAGCTTCGACGACGGTCTGAGGCAATGTGCGACGGTGATTGCCCCCATTCTGCTGAGGAAAGGGATTCCGGCCACTTTTTTTGTCAATCCGGGATTTGCCGACAACAAGGCACTATTCCATCGTTACAAGGCCAGTTTGATTATCAGTCGCTTAAAGGAAGGTAAACAGGGAGAGACCTGGTTGAGGGAGAGAGGATTTTCATTTGGTAAGCTCCTGCAGTTGCCGATTCGGGAGGCTGAAACAGCCGATCGCCTGGCTGATGAGCTGGGAATCTCCTGGGATCACTTTCTGAAGGAAACCCAGCCCTATATGACGCTCGACCAGATCAGGGAACTTGAAGGCAGGGGTTTCAGTATTGGAGGCCATAGCTGGGATCATCCTGAGTTTGCCTCGCTGGACTTTGAAGAACAATACCGTCAAGTGTCCGCAAGCATGGATTGGATTGGCAGCCATCTTCATCAGAAGCACCGGGTTTTTGCCTTTCCATATACCGACGACGGGGTATCTGCCAGGCTCTTGAAACAATTGGCTGACGACAATCTCTGTGACCATACATTTGGGACGGCCGGACTGAAGTATGATTCCATGCCAAGACATCTGCAACGATTCCCGGCCGAAACAAGCGAAGCTCTTCCGGTTTCACTTAAAATGGAAATGTTCTACTCCCAGTTGAGGGGCTATCTGGGCAGGCAGACCGTTAAGCATCCATGACATGAGGCAGGTTACCCGCATACGACTCAGTGAACTCGAGGCTTTTGTGAAAAGCCCGCTTTATCAGTCGCTGGACGTGAAACCCATTTCAGGACAGAGGGCTTTATCCTATATCCATAATCCGCACGGCAGTCCGGATGACGTGGCAGTTTACATGTTTCTGGAAGGGGAGAGGCTCACTGCCTTTCGCACGGTGTGGGCGGGAAGTCTGATTCAGGATGGGCAGGTGCTCCGGTTTGGCTGGTGCAGCGGATCGTGGGTCGCTCCTGGTTACCGGGGACAAGGATTGTCGGTTAGGCTCCTGAGGGAGGCATATGCAGACTGGCAACAAAGACTGATGTTTACCAACTATTCACCGGGAGGTGAATCAGCAAATCTTTCATCGGGTTTGTTTACTCCCATTTACAAACACCAGGGCATCCGAGCCTATTTCCCCCCGGCATTGCCTGCAAATCTTCGCAGAAGAGGCACAAGTGGGCTATTGGTGCGGGTTGCACAGGTGGTAGCATGCACAACTGGATATGCATGGAAGGCGTTAGGCCGGCTATCGCCTATAACTGAATTGGAGGGATATTCCTTTGAAACCCTTGATACCCCTGATCAGGAGTGTCTGGAGATGGCAGACAGATTCAGTGAATCGACCTTTTTCGGGAGGGGAGCGGCCGACCTGGAATGGATATTCCGCTATCCCTGGATGACAACCGATCCGACAGGGCGTGAGTTAAATTACCCTTTCTCTTTCTATTCCGACACTTTTTCCACGAAGGTGGTCAAGATCCGGAAAAATTCAGGCACATCAGGTTTTTTCATATTTTCGGAGCGGGAAGGGCACTGGAAGTCGCATCATTTTTATTTATCTTCGCGTGATTTTTTGGCCGCTGTCCATTGGATCAGGGCCTACTGTGGTAAGAATCAACCTGATTTCGTCACTATATTGCATCCGGAGATCGCCCGGGAGGTCCGGAAACACTGGTTTCCGTTTTTTTATGTGAAAGGGTATGGGCAAACCATCTATTCCACCTTTCATGCAGCCCCGTCCGTGGACCGGCTAATTCAGGATGGTGACGGAGACTATATATTTACTTAAAAACAGCACTATGGAGATCAAAGTACTAGGCAACACCCATTCAATGATCGATCAGTACCTGGCTGAACTTCGGGATATCGGGATTCAGCAGGATTCTTTCCGATTCAGGGAAAATCTTCAGCGTTTGGGCGAATTGTTTGCCTTTGAAATCAGTAAAACACTTGAATTTGAAGTCCGCGAGGTTACCACCCCCCTCGGTATTGCCAAGGTTCCGGTTCTTGCAAAGCAGCCTGTTCTGGCAACAATCCTGAGAGCTGGCCTTCCGATGCATCAAGGTATCCTGCGTATCTTTGACAAAGCCGAAAACGCGTTTATATCGGCTTACCGTAAATATACCGAGAACGGGGGTTTCGATATTGAGTTTGAATATATGTCATCTCCATCGCTCGACGGCAAAGTGGTCATTCTTTCCGATCCGATGCTGGCATCCGGCATGTCAATGGAGATTAGCTATCATGCCCTGCAGGCGAAGGGGACTCCCTCCCACATCCATTTGGTGTCCATAATCAGTAGCCAACAGGGGGTCGACTATGTGACAAGCCACATCAAGGATGAAAATGTAACCTTATGGCTGGGAGCCATCGATGAGGGAATGACTTCCAAGTCTTATATTGTTCCGGGTCTTGGTGACGCTGGTGACCTTGCCTACGGAGAGAAGATGGACTCGAAAAAGAAAAAATAACGGACAGAGAATCAGAAGTAGACTTCCACTGTGATGTCTTCCCGCTCAAAGCCTTTTTGCTTAAGAATCTCCATGGCATCAAAGATCATGTCGCTGTTTCCGCAGAGATAGAACACGGTGTTTGGCTCAAACTCCCGGGTTTTGAGGTAATCGGTTACCCTTCCGTGGAAATTGTTTTTCGGATTCCTGGTGGAGCAAAGGATATATCGACCCTCTTCATAATGGTTGCTTTCATAAGCTTCCGATGGATATCGTACCCCATGGATCAATTGGTAATCCAATCCTGGAATTGATTTGACCATACTGTGAAATGGGGCAATTCCCGTTCCGCTGGCAATGAATACGTGCCGGTGGCTGTCTTTTTTCTTCGGATCCATGCCAAACTTCCCAAAAGGCCCGTGAATTTCTAAATAATCACCAGGTTTCAGATTCTTCAACTTTGGTGTAAAATAGCCTCCGTCAACCTCCTTTACGAGAATTTCGAGTGCCTCCTCCTGTGAACCACTGTATATTGAATATTCCCTGCTTTGATAGTCTCCCTTGATAGATACCGAAATGTGCTGCCCTGGCCTGAAATTAAACCTGCATCGGGGGAGGGAAACTACAAATGTTGATTCGGTCAGCTGCCTGATCTCTCGAATCTTGTATAAGCTTGTGTCGATTTTAAAATCTTGCTGTAATGTATCTGACATATCTTCTTTATTCATAAAAATGCAAAAGTAACAATATTAAAAGACAAAAAAGTATTCAATAACATGGATTAATCGGTGTTAATCCTGTGTTAACCAATAAGTGCGTTGAAATGTTCGGGGGATGTTCTAATTTTATTCAAAACTGCCTGCCATGAAAACATTGATCGTTTACAGAACAACACACGGTGAAGGATTTCTGTGAAAAGAACCGGGAATTATTGCTCAACAAGGAGTTGGGTTTATTCATCTGCTGCATGTACGAAGGGGGTGTGGCCCGCAAACATATGCAGGATGTTTTCCCGGAAGAGTTGCTGCCGCATGCCAAAACCATCCTCACAGCCTGAGGAGCCATTGACCTTGATAAGATGAATTTTCTGGAACTTTTTGCCGTAAAGAGGATCGCTCATCTCGATCAAAGCATGGATCATACCGATATGGTTGCCGTTGAGCGGTTTGCCAGGAAAATGGACCGAACTTTTATTCCATGATGCTCTTTGTATAGCCTGAAAAGTCAGAAGGCCAGATAAAAGGGGCCGGTCAGCTGCCGGTACGATTCCGTGTATTGGCCTTCCGATTCGATCACCAGCATCTCTTCGGTGCAGGTGATTCTTTTTTGCATAAACTCCATCAGAATCCTGTGGTATGGCTTGTCGGGAAAGTGCTGAACCTTCAGAATACGACTCTTGAAAAAGCCATACCCGGATGCCAGCTGGGAAAAATCCCCGGCTCTGTCGGCTGGAAGAATGACTGAAAATCTTCCCACGGGATGCAAAACCCGGGTACATCCTTCGAGGAACTCATTGAATGGCAGTTCATCGTTGTGGCGGGCAGTTTTACGTTTCAAATCTCCCGGTTTGGAACTGTTCTCAAAATAGGGTGGGTTGGATATCACCAGATCGAATCTGTCAGGGTGTTGCATGGCAAATTGCTGGAAAGGGATATGTTGGATGTTTATCCGGTCGGGCCATTGCGAACGGGCCACATTCATTTCAGCTTCCCTGCATGTGTCTTTGTCGATATCGATACCGGTAATTTGAGCTGATGACCGTTGAGCCATCATCAACGACAAGAGTCCGGTTCCACAACCTACATCCAGGATGGTTTTTGCCTCTCCTGTTTGAGTCCAGGCCCCCAATATGACACTGTCGACACCCACCTTCATGGCTGAATGTTCCTGGATTACGGTAAACTGTTTAAACTGAAAATAGTTGTTGCGACCCATGTCAGAATTTTTCAAATGCCCCCAGCCCGAATAAAGCGAAGTCATACTTTACCGGATCGGCCTGATCAAAGGTATGCAGTACAGCCATGACTTCTTCCACTGCTTTCCAGTCGTTTTGCTTCCTTTTCAGGATTCCCAGCTTCCGTGCCACATTTCCCGTGTGAACATCCAGCGGGAGCATCAGGGAGGCGGCCGGGATGCCCTTCCAGATGCCGATATCGACTCCCCGGTTGTCTTCTCTGCACATCCAACGCAGATACATATTGAGCCGCTTGGCGGCTGAACCGGTTGTAACATCTGACAGATGCTTCCGGGTTCGCTCCGGTCCGGGTAGTTCAAAGAAGATATCACGGAACTGTTTGAGTGACGAATAGACCGTCGTGTCCTCCCTGAACCCTCCCAGGAATGCGTTTTCCAGTCCGCCCTGGTGGAGGTAGAGTTTGCGAATGGATTTCAGGAAATAGAGTGTATCGGTGTGGTTAAAGGTTCGGTGTATAAACTCTGAGGCTATCACGAGTTCCCTTTCACTGGCCGATGTGATGAATTCGTAAGGCTGATTGTCGAGTAGCTGAAGGAGTCGGTGTGCGTTCTGAATGATGGATTTCCGGGTTCCCCATGAAATGGTGGCTGTCAGGAATCCTGCAATCTCGACATCCTCTTTTCGTGAAAAGGCTTTGGGTACCTGAATGGGATCCGTTTCAATAAAACGGGGTCGGTTATATAGATCGCTCTTTTCGTCAAGAAATTCCTTAATCTCCTGGATGTTCATTCTACGATCACTCCGTCTTTTATGTGAATGATCCGGTCCGACCTATCGGCAAATGAATCGTCGTGCGTTACGATGATAAAGGTATGTCCGAAGTCATTCCGGAGTTGAAAAAAGAGGTCGTGCAATTCATCGCGGTTTTGTGAATCGAGGTTTCCGGATGGTTCGTCGGCCATGATAACCTTTGGCTGGTTGATCAACGCCCGCGCAACAGCGACCCGCTGTTTTTCACCGCCTGACAACTGCGAAGGTTTATGGGTCATACGATGGGTCAGTCCGAGATAATTCAATAAATCCTTTGCCTTCTTCTCTGATTCACTGCGTGAAGTTCCGGCAATGAAGGCAGGAATGCAAACATTCTCGAGTGCGGTAAACTCTGGCAACAAATGGTGAAACTGAAACACGAATCCGAGTTCCCGGTTACGGAAAGCGGCCAGCTGGTTTTCGGATAAGGAGGATATTTTCTGGCCATGGAAATAGATCTCGCCCGAATCAGGCTTGCTAAGTGTGCCAAGTATTTGAAGCAGGGTAGTTTTCCCGGCACCGCTGGCTCCCACAATGGAAACGATTTTTCCTTGCGGGACTTCCAGGTTGATTCCATTTAAAACATTGACCTGGCCAAAGGATTTTCGGATATTTTCGGCCTTTACCATGATGACGGGTTATCGAAGGATGATTCCGGAGCATGTCGGTCCGGAGTGGAAACAGATCAGTTATTCAGGTCTTTTTCGATCTGTTTGTTGATATCGGTAGTTTCCTTGTTTATGTTGGATGATATTTCGCTCAGGTCTTTTCTGACATCCGATGTGCTTTCATTTATTTCCCTCTGGATTTCGTTGGTTGCTTTTTTGAATTCACGCAATCCTTTTCCAAGGGTTTTGGCAATATCAGGGATGGCTTTGGAACCAAAGAAAAGAAGTGCCAGTAACATTACCAGTACAAGTTCCCCTCCGCTTACAAATAGAATTGAATTCGGCATTTTCCTTGAATTTTCTGCAAATATATAAAATGGTTGGGATACCTTTCAAAATCCCGGCTTTAAATACAACCATAATCGAATTCCTGAGCCCTCATTTTGACGGATGTACATGATGCTGCAAAAAGAAAAAGACCGCCCTGTTTAAGGAGCGGTCTTATATTGTTTGATCATTTTACTGAATCATGTTGCATTGTAAGGTGACTGATCCTGCTTATTGTCAAAGCTGTTTGGCCACTTCCACTTCCTGGAACGATTCGATGTAGTCACCCACCTTGATATCATTGAAGTTTTCAATGTTCAGACCACATTCGTATCCGTTTTTCACTTCCCTGATATCTTCCTTGAAGCGTTTCAGCGAGCCGAGATTTCCGGTATAGATAACAATACCATCGCGGATCACCCTGACTTTCAGGTTACGGCTAATTTTCCCATCGCGGACGATACAACCTGCCACAGTGCCCACCTTGGTGATTTTAAAGGACTCGAGCACTTCGGCGGTACCGACGATTTCCTCCTTGATTTCGGGTGAGAGCATACCCTGCATAGCTGCCTTGATCTCGTTGATGGCATCATAGATGATGGAATAGAGCCTGATATCGATCTGTTCTTTTTCGGCAAGCTTCCGTGCATTGACTGACGGACGCACCTGGAATCCGACTACAATGGCTTCTGATGCGGAGGCGAGCATGATATCCGATTCGGAAATCTGTCCGACTGCCTTGTGGATCACGTTCACCTGGATCTCCTCGGTTGAGAGTTTGATCAGTGAATCTGACAAGGCTTCAACCGATCCGTCCACGTCGCCCTTGACAATCAGGTTCAATTCCTGGAAGTTTCCAATGGCGATACGACGTCCGATTTCATCAAGGGTAATGTGTTTCTGGGTACGAAGGCCCTGTTCCCTTGCCAGCTGCTCGCGTTTGTTGGCGATTTGGCGTGCTTCACGTTCATTTTCAAACACGTGGAACTTGTCACCAGCCTGTGGTGCCCCGTCAAGGCCAAGTATAATGGCGGGAGCTGCCGGTCCGGCTATGTCGATTTTTGAGTTACGCTCGTTGAACATAGCCTTCACGTGACCGTAATTTTGTCCGGCCAGCACGATATCCCCAACTTTCAGGGTACCTGACTGCACCAGCACGGTAGCAACGTATCCGCGTCCGCGGTCGAGCGTCGATTCGATGATGGTACCGGTGGCCCGTTTGTCCGGGTTGGCTTTCAGATCGAGCATTTCAGCCTCGAGGAGCACTTTTTCAAGCAGTTCGCTCACATTGAGTCCCTGTTTAGCTGAGATATCCTGCGACTGGTATTTTCCACCCCATTCTTCGACGAGGTAATTCATATTAGCCAGTGCTTCCTTGATTTTCTCGGGATTGGCAGTTGGCTTGTCAATTTTATTGATGGCAAACACGATGGGTACCCCGGCGGCAGATGCGTGGTTGATGGCCTCAATGGTCTGGGGCATCACATTGTCGTCGGCAGCCACTATGATAATGGCAATATCGGTAACCTGGGCACCACGGGCACGCATAGCGGTAAAGGCCTCGTGACCCGGGGTATCGAGGAAGGTAATGCGGCGACCGTCGGGAAGCTCGACATTGTAAGCCCCAATGTGCTGTGTAATACCGCCGGCTTCACCTGCAATTACGTTGGTACTGCGGATGTGGTCAAGAAGCGAAGTCTTACCGTGGTCAACGTGCCCCATGACAGTAACAATCGGCGGACGGGGGAGGAGATTCTCATCAGAATCGGGTTCCTCTTCGATAGCCTCCTGGATTTCTACACTTACGAATTCAACCTTATAGCCAAATTCATCAGCCACTACCGACATGGTTTCCGCGTCGAGCCGCTGGTTGATCGAAACAAAGAGTCCCAGGCTCATACAGGTCGCAATGATCTTGGTAACCGGAACATTCATCATGTTGGCCAGTTCATTCACCGAAACGAATTCTGTAATTTTGAGGACATTCCTTTGAGAGTCCTTCATCTCTGCTTCATGGGCCGCCTTTTCGCTCTGGATGGCCCTCTTTTCCTTACGGTATTTCGATCCTTTTGATTTCCCTTTACTCGTCAGACGGGCAAGGGTATCCTTGATTTGTTTTGTTACATCCTCTTCATTCACTTCCTTCTTCAGAAGTTTCTTTTTCTTGGCCGGTTTTTTGGCATCCTCCAGCTTCTTTCTTTCTTCCTGAGGCTTGGCGGCAAGATTTACCTTTTCGGTATCTTTCTGAATGCGTTTTCTTCTCTTTTTCTTATTGGCACGGTCACGTTCTGCATCAGCGTTACTGCTTTTTTTATCCTTCTCAACCGGCAAATCGATTCTCCCGACGATGGTTGGTCCGGCCAGCCTTTCCGCTTTGGCGCGAATCACTACAGGACCACTTTCACGGCTCATTGTTTCAGCCGGCGCCTGGGTCGATTCCGTCACAGTGCGATCTGTTTCGGCATTTTCAGAAGCACGGGGTTCCCGGTCCTTTGTTTTTCTGAGCTTTCTTTCCGTATCTCTCTCCTCCCTTGTTTTTTTGGCGGGACGGGTTTTGGTGTTGAGCTGACCGAGGTCGATTTTCCCGATGACTTTAGGCTCATCAACTTTTGGGATGTCGGTCTTGATATGCTCCTGAACTACTTCTGTAACCACTGGTGCTGCTTGTTCCTTTTTAGGTTCTTGTATCTGTTCCTTTTTTTCTTCTGCTACCATTGGTTCCGAAGAGGGTGTTTCGGCAGGGACAACGGTTTTTGTAATTTCTTCCTTTATTTCAGCCGGTTTCGGCTCATCAACCGCTGCAGCCGGTTCAGCCTTGGGTTGAGGTTTTTCCGTAACAGGTTTTTCTGCAGGTTTTTTCTTATGGCCCGGCAGGTCATTGATGTCGATCTTGTCAACAATCTTAAAGGGTTTGATCAGTGACTCCCTGACTTCCTCCTTGGCAGGTTCTTCTGATTTTGGTTTTTCAGGAGCCTTATGGGAGGTCGCAGCTGATGCTGTTCTTTTCAACTCATCAACTCCAAGGAAATCATCGTCAAAATCCTCATCCTCATCTTCTTTCCTGGGGATGTCATCAAGTGTGATCACCTCCTTGCGGATACGTTGCTGACGAAGGGTAATCTGTTCCGATTCACGTTTCAGGGAAACATCGCTCTTAAATTCCTTTTCAAGCAGATGACAGATGTCTTCCGCAATCTTGGTGTTGGGATTGTGATCAATCTCAATACCCTTCTTATGCAGGAAATCGACCATCGTCTGGATTCCTACATTCAATTCTCTTGCCAGTTTACTTAATCTTTGTGCGTTGCCTGCAACCATAGAATCTTTTTAATTATTAATTGTGCCCTGCTTCGGTCAGCAGTCCCTGGTGAACAGAAATTCCGTTTACGGATTCCCGTTAATCAAATTCAGAACGGAGTATTTTAAGGACATCGTCGATGGTTTCTTCTTCGAGGTCAGTCCGTTTAATCAGGTCTTCGCGCGACATATTCAGAACACTCTTGGCTGTGTCACAACCGATATTCTTGAATGCGTCGATAATCCAGCTTTCAATTTCGTCGGTGAATTCATCCAGGTTGACATCCTCGTCGTCTTCCTCAATTTCACGGTATACGTCGATTTCATATCCGGTAAGCTGGCTTGCCAGTTTGATGTTCAATCCACCCTTGCCTATGGCAAGTGAAACCTCATTGGGTTTCAGGTATACATCAGCCTTCTTGTTGGCTTCGTTAATCCTTATGGAGCTGATCTTTGCGGGACTCAGCGCCCTGCGGATAAATAGCTGTGTATTGGATGCATAGTTGATCACGTCAATGTTTTCGTTCCGTAATTCCCTGACAATCCCATGGATTCGTGAACCTTTCATACCAACGCATGCACCTACCGGGTCGATACGTTCATCGTATGATTCGACAGCCACTTTGGCTCTTTCTCCGGGCATCCTGACAATTTTCTTGATGGTGATCAGGCCATCAAAAATTTCGGGGATTTCGAGTTCGAAAAGTCTTTCGAGAAAAACGGGTGATGTGCGTGAAAGGATGATCAGCGGGGTATTGTTCCGCAATTCAACCTTTACCACAACGGCACGAACCGAATCGCCCTTGCGGAAGAAATCCGATGGGATCTGCTCATTTTTGGGAAGCAAAAGCTCGTTGCCTTCGTCATCGAGCACAAGAATTTCCTTTTTCCAGACCTGGTAAACCTCGCCTGTGATGATATCACCAATCCGTTTTTTATACTTGCCGTAAATGTGATCTTTTTCGAGCTCCATGATCTTGCCGGCCAGGTTCTGGCGAAGATTCAGGATTGAACGCCTTCCAAAATCGGCCAGTTTCACTTCATCGGTCACATCTTCACCGACTTCGTAGTCAGTGTCAATTTTTTTGGCATCACTCAGCCGGATTTCCTTTGATGGATCTTCGAGCTGGTCATCTTCGACAACAACCCGGTTGCGCCAGATTTCAAGGTCCCCTTTGTCAACATTGATAATGATATCAAAATTTTCATCCGAACCGAACTGGCGTATCAGAACATTCCGGAAAACATCTTCAAGGACACTCATCATGGTGGCCCTGTCGATATTTTTAAGTTCCTTGAATTCTGAAAAGGTTTCTATCAGATTCATGTTATCCATGTTTCCCGATTTATTTAAAAGAAATTATAACTCGTGTTTTTTTGATTTCACTATACGGAATGGTTTTCCTTTCGGTTACCAACTCTTTTTTGTTTTTACCTTCCAGTTTCACTTTCGAGGTGGTTTCCAAAATCATTCCGTCATCATCCGATTCGACAAGAAGGCCTTTTAAAACAGTTCCATCGGTTATGGTCACTTCTAATTCGCGACCTTTGTTCTTCTGGTATTGTTCTTTTACCTTGAAAGGTTGATCGGCGCCAGGGGATGAAACCTGCAATTCAAAGTCTTCAGTTTCCCTGTCGAGATTGCCTTCAATATGCCGGCTAATCGCAACACACTGATCGATGGTCAGCCCCGTAAAGCAGTCAACCTCAACATGAATCACGTTTGCGGTGTTCACGCTGACATCAACCAGAAACATCCCTTCTTCGAGTTTCTCTCTAACCAATCCAACTATCTTTTCCTTGTCTATCATTTCATTCTAACAAAATAGGGGACAATTTGTCCCCCACTTCCAGGTTTTCTCAAAATGCGCGACAAAAGTAATAATAAATCCATTAATATTCAAATTGGGAAAAATGATAATTCATTGATTTTTAGGATTCATAAAATAGATTTAAAGTTTCTTACATTTGCAATTTAAATAGCTAACAGCGTGTCCATTCAGAAGAATAAGAAGAAAATCATCAATGATCCTGTGTTGGGTTTTATCAACATTCAGTCTGATCTGGTTTTCGATTTGCTGGAACACCCGTGGTTACAACGTTTACGCCGAATTAAGCAGTTAGGCCTTTCATTCCTTGTTTATCCGGGGGCCAATCACACCCGTTTTGAACATACCCTGGGCACTGTTCACCTGATGCGTCAGGCTATCGCCGCCCTTCGTGTCAAAGGCCACGTCATTACCGACGAGGAAGCCGAGGCGGTGGTTGTCGCCATTCTACTGCATGACATAGGTCACGGGCCGTTCTCGCATGTGCTCGAAAATTCACTGGTGGATATCAATCATGAAGACTTGTCTTCAATTCTTATCCGATCATTGAACCGGCAGTTTTCGGGAAAGCTTTCGCTGGCGCTCGAGATTTTCGAAAACAGGTATCCGAAAAAGTTTCTCCATCAAATGGTGTCAGGGCAGCTCGATATGGACAGGCTGGATTACCTTGGACGGGATAGTTTCTTTACCGGAGTGGCCGAAGGGGTCGTGGGGATTGACCG
>DIFU01000092.1 GCA_002419285.1 Prolixibacteraceae bacterium UBA5740
GCGAAGGACTTAGTTATCATGGGTTTATACTCTCTGAAAAAAGATTTGTTAAAGAGGTCAATGCCGTATGCCTTCGATTTGTCCATGAAAGAACCGGAACAAGGTTGCTCAAAATTGCGGCCGATGATCCCAATAAGCTATTCAGCATAACATTTAAAACCCTGCCCGAAAATGACTGTGGCACACCACATATCCTGGAACATTCGGTTTTGAACGGATCCGAAAATTTTCCTGTCAGAAGTCCTTTCGACGTCCTCCTGAAAGGTTCTCTGCATACCTTTCTGAATGCAATGACTGCCTCGGACCATACCACCTATCCTGTGGCCAGCATGAACCTGAAAGATTATTTTAACCTGATGCATGTGTATCTTGATGCCGTTTTCAAGCCGATGATGCACCAAGATCCCATGATCCTGAAACAGGAAGGCTGGCATTATGAATTGAATTCCCCCGATGCGCCGATCATTATCAAGGGTGTGGTTTACAATGAAATGAAGGGAGCTTTTTCCAATCCCCTTTACCAATTGTATTACCACATGAGCAAGAACCTTTTTCCCGACAATGCCTATGGTTTTTCGTCGGGAGGTCATCCAGATGCCATTCCTGAACTCACCAGCCAATACTTCAGTGATTATCATCGTAGATACTACCACCCTTCCAACAGTTATATCCTTCTTTATGGTGATGCTGACCTGAACCGTGAACTTGAATTCATTCATGAACGTTACCTGAAGTTTTTCAACAACGATCACGAATTGGTTGAAATGCCGGTTCAACCCCCATTCAGTGAGATCAGGACCGTTACCGAGTCATATCCCCTTCCCGAAGGCGATACGCCGAAAGACAATACCTATCTTTCACTAAGTTTCGTTGCCAACCATACCTCTGAAAGGTTAGAATCCCTTGCCCTCGACATCATCGTAAATGCCATGGTCAACCACGAATCGGCGCCGGTTAGACTTGCCTTGCAGGAGGCCGGCATCGGCAAGGAAGTGATGGGGTGGTTCAACGAAGGACAGCAAAACGTCATCAATATCATTGTACAGAATGCCAATCCCGATGATGTGGACCGTTTCAGGGAAATCATATTCAGCACTCTTCAAAAAGCCGTGGATGTCGGGTTTGACAAAACTGCGGTTGAAGGCATTATGAACAGGAATGAATTTCAACTGAAAGAAGGCGATACACCCCAGAAAGGATTAATGTATTTTGATCTTATGGTCCAGAGTTGGCTTTTTGAGGATAATCCATTCTACGGACTCGAATATGAAGAGCCTCTGAAACAGCTGAAGGAACAGATCAATTCAGGATTGCTGGAGTACCTGACAAGGAAATACCTGATAGACAACCCACATGGGCTGCTGTTATGCCTGAGTCCGGAAGCAGGGTTGCAAAAAACAAGGGACGCTGATCTGGAAGAGAAACTCAGGATATTCAAAGATTCACTGACCCCGCTGGAAGTGAATCAACTGATTAGCGAAACACAACAACTAACGGAATATCAGCAAAAGGAGGATACACCGGAAGCATTGGAATCCATTCCAATGCTCAAGCTCACAGACATTCCGGAGAAAGCCCTATTTTATGGCCTGAATATCCTGGAAACAGAAGGGATGCAGATTATGCATCACGATGAATTCACAAATGGCATTGTTTATACCAGCCTCTATTTTGATGTACGTAGCCTTCCACTTGAACTGATTCCCTATGCGTCGCTCCTGACGGCTCTTCTGGGAAAACTGAATACCAAGGGATATACTTATGGTGATCTCGAAAACCAGGTAAACATCCATACAGGCGGATTTACCTCTAATTTGGCCACGTTCCTGCATCAGCGTCGTGACGAGAACCTTGTTCCACAATTTGTCACATCTGCCAAAGCTGTTTCAGGAAAAACAGGAACAATGCTTGATCTGATGTTTGAAATCATCACAGGTACCGTATTTGATGATGAAAACCGGCTTAAACAGGTCATCCGGAGACACCACTCCCAAATAGATGCAAACATTCACCAAAATGGTATGAATTATGCGCTGAACCGCGCCGCGTCGCGTTATTCAAAACGGGGCTGGTTCAACGAATGGACCTCTGGTGTCGAGTATTACCGGTTTCTAACAGATCTGAATAAAAGCCTTGAATCAAATTCAGATTCAGTCATTCAGAAACTAAGTGAAACCGCCTCCCTCCTCTTCAACCGCACTAACATGAAGATTTTGGTTGTTTGTCCGGCCGTAGAATTAAGTTCTTTCATCAGGGAACTTTCCGGACGAATCAACCAATTAAGTAGAGTGTCAGGCCAATTGCAAACCTGGACAATTCTCCATGAAAGAAAGAATGAAGCGATTCTTTCGGCCTCACAGGTTCAATATGTGGTAAAGAGCTTTGACTTTAAGCAACTTGGTTATGAATGGAACGGGCAGATGCATGTTCTCGGCCAGATACTCAGCACCGACTGGCTCCAAAACCAGATTAGGGTCCAGGGTGGAGCCTATGGAGGTTTCTGTGGATTTTCACCTCATGGAAACACCTATTTTGCCAGCTATCGTGATCCTAACCTGAAGGAAACACTGGCAGCAATCGATGCAACACCAGAATACATAAGAAATTTCAATGCAGACAGGGATACACTGACCCGATATATTCTGGGTACGATTTCAAATCTAGACCAGCCCAAGACTCCCTCACAAAAAGGTTCAGCGGCGATGCATTACTATTTTGAAGGTACTACCGCAAGTATGCTCGACAAGGAACGACAGGAAATCCTGTCAATTCGTACCGAGGATATCAGGGGAATGGCCGACATGGTCGAAGACGTACTGCAATGCAATAATTATTGCGTATACGGGAATGAAGGAAAAATCATGGAGCATGCCGAACTGTTTGACGGATTGATCCGGATAGTTGAAGAAGATCAGTGAAGATGTTGATTCTGAAGCCCCATTGGAGATAAAATCCTGATTTAAGATTGTGTGAATAATACGGGTTATGACTATTCCGGCAAAAACTGTTCAGATCATTTTATTATCTTTGTATCAGTTTTTTGAAAGATTCAAACAATCAGGAACTATATTTAAGAATATTCACCAAAAAATAAACCAACATGTTAATTAGCAACGTATTAGGAAGAGAAATCCTGGATTCGCGCGGTAATCCGACCATTGAAGTGGAAGTTACACTCGAATGTGGAGCCGTAGGTCGTGCAGCAGTTCCATCCGGAGCATCTACCGGTGAAAATGAAGCCCTTGAACTACGTGATGGCGACAAAGGCCGTTATCTGGGTAAAGGTGTTCTCAGGGCTGTTGATAATGTCAATACCGTTATTGCAAAGGAAATCCTGGGCATGTCAGCCATGGATCAGGTAGCAATCGACCAGAAACTGATTGCTCTTGATGGTACAAAAACCAAATCCAAACTGGGTGCCAACGCCATGTTGGGTGTTTCACTTGCTGTTGCCAAAGCAGCTGCTGACTGTCTCGAAATGCCATTGTACAGATATATTGGGGGTACCAACGCCAAGACTCTTCCTGTTCCAATGATGAACATCATCAATGGTGGAAGCCACTCTGATGCTCCCATCGCATTTCAGGAATTCATGATTCGCCCTATCGGGGCTCCTTCTTTCCGTGAAGGTCTTCGCATGGGTGCCGAAGTTTTCCATCACCTCAAAAAAGTATTACACAACCGTGGTTTGAGCACCGCTGTCGGTGACGAAGGTGGATTCGCTCCTGCCCTTAACGGTACCGAAGATGCACTGAACAGCATCATTGAAGCTATCAAGAATGCCGGTTACAAACCAGGCCGTGCCGAAGATGGTGGTGATATCTCCATCGCCCTCGACTGTGCCGCTTCTGAATTCTACATGGATGGCATTTATGACTATTCAAAATTTGAAGGTGCCAATGGTGCCAGAAGAAATGCAGCCGAACAAGTACAATTCCTTGCCAGTCTGGTCGAAAAATTCCCCATCGACTCTATCGAAGACGGTATGTGTGAATCAGACTGGGACGGTTGGGTTGCCCTGACAAATGCTCTCGGTAACAAATGTCAGCTAGTTGGTGACGATGTCTTTGTAACCAATGTTGAGTACCTGCAAAAAGGTATCGAACTGGGTGCTGCCAACTCAATCCTGATCAAGGTAAACCAGATCGGTACCCTTACCGAAACCCTGGATGCCATCGAAATGGCACATCGTGCTGGCTTTACTTCTGTTACATCACATCGCTCAGGTGAAACTGAAGATTCCACCATTGCCGATATTGCAGTGGCTACAAACAGCGGCCAGATCAAAACCGGTTCACTCAGCCGTTCCGACAGGATGGCCAAGTACAACCAGCTTCTGCGCATCGAAGAAGAACTGGGAAGCGCTGCCATCTACGGTTATAAAAAAGTAGTGAAGAAATAATTCACAATAACAGGATACAAAAAAGCCACCTTTTCCGGGTGGCTTTTTTTTGTCTTTATTCGAATCAAAGGACAATCATCTTCATTCCTGTTACCTACTGAAGCTTTTCAACTTCTTTCCCAAGTTTGCCGCTGAGCCTGCAGGCTGACTATAGGGCAATCCTGCACAAGCCACTACCATGGCAACATACAAATCTTCTGGTTCGAGGGATGTAAGCTACTCAATAGCACTCTTCATGCATCAGATAATTGGCTACATATTCACGGATTCCCCTTTCTAGTTCGGTAAAAGGTTTGTGATAGCCAATTTCGCGCAGCTTCTGTATATCGGCTTCTGTGAAGTACTGGTATCTGCTTCTGAGATCGCTGGGTGTATCCACAAAGTGTATTTCCGGATTCAAGCGCATACTTTCAAAAACAAGACGTGTAAGGTCAAGATACGACCGGGCTTTGCCCGTGCCGACATTATAGATTCCCGGGTTGTTCTGGTTTTCCATGAAGAACATCATCACATCCGCAATGTCATCCACAAAAACAAAATCCCTTTTCTGTTCACCATCGGCAACATCGGTACGATGAGACCTGAAAAGATTCATTTCCCCGGTCTCCCTGATCTTGTGGTAGGCATGCAATACTACCGAAGCCATCCTTCCCTTGTGGTATTCGTTCGGTCCGTATACATTAAAGAATTTCAGTCCGGCCCAGAATTTCGGTGTTTTCTTCTGACGCAAAACCCAAACATCGAAATCATGTTTCGACCATGCGTACAAGTTGAGGGGTTTGAGGTTTTCAATTTGGGTATGACAGTCGGAAAAACCATGTTCTCCATTTCCGTATGTTGCGGCGGAAGAAGCATAAACCATGGGTATTTCTGAATCAGTACAGGCTTCCCACAGTTTTTGGGAGTATATTAAATTAAGCTCCTTATAGCTTTCCGGTTCCTGTCCAATGGTGTCAGTACGGGCCCCCAGATGAAACACCATATCGACTTTGCTTCGGTGATGGCCGAACCATTCCAGAAAATCATCACGGTCAATCAGTTGGTGATATTGCTTGGACCTGAGGTTACGGTCCTTTTGTTGGTCATCATACCTGTCGACCAGCACAAGATTATTGAATCCTGAACGATTCAGTTTTCCTACTAAATAACTACCAATAAATCCAGCAGCACCTGTAATAACGATCATTACACTTCTAAGTTAGGTCAGCAAATGCAGAAATTGTGTTTTCTGAACAAAGATCGTTCAGCAACATAACTTGACAAAGTCTGATATATTGCATCCGCTGTAAAATTATAATAAGATGGGTGAAAATGTTTGACACATCAAGAAGATAATCGTGATTAGCACCCTTATCAAATTGTCATTCGATCACCTTGCAAGATGCAAAAATAGAAAATTCAACCAATTGCTAACTGATTTCCTGTAGAAGTGACAATAAAGTAAGTTTCAGATTGTCGAGTGCCAACGGAATATCCCACTGTGCTTCTTCTTGCGAGGCAACAACGTTTGAAATCGCCCTTATCTGGATAACCGGTAATCCCATCCAGCGACACACATAGAATACGGCTGCCCCTTCCATGCTCTCGACCTGGGCACGGAAACGACTCTTCACCTCATTGACCGATGACTTTCGGCCGTGAAGTATATTGGTTGTAATACCCTTCACTCTTCTGAGGTTAGCCACATAAGGAAGGTGATCCGAACGGAGAATCCGGTTTTCAAAAGGAAATTCATCCGGTTTCAGGTAGCCGCTGTCGAAAAGGGTCAAAAATCCCTGCTCTTCTTCAATACCCAGATCAGCAAATTCCTCTTCAATCACATTAACCACATCGCCGACACTGATCTCGTCGGTCAGGCTTCCTGCAAGTCCAGCATTGATAATCAGGCGGTAACCAACATGACTCAATAAACTGGTCAAATGAAAGGTGGTAAAAGTTGTTCCCTGACCTGTAACCAGTAAATCGAATTCCTTGTTGTTAAATTTATAGGTTTTTAGAAAATCATTTTGGGCATCGAGAAAGGTACAATCGTTCAGGAACAACCTAACCTCCATTTCTGATGCGGATATTAGCAAAACTTTTTTCATCAATTTTTCTGTATTATTCTTCACACTGTTGCTTTATCATACTGATTTTCTGAAAAAAAGTTAATCTTTGTATTCAATTTCTTTACTACGAATATGGAATTCTCCCTCCAAAACAACGATGGCAACTACCGCAGAATTGAAAAACACGACAGTGCCAAACTGAAAAAACTCTCGAAACATTACAAGGAAATTCTGGATTTACTCGGTGAAGATACCGACCGGGAAGGCCTCCAGAAAACACCTTTACGTGTTGCAAAGGCCATGCAGTTTTTACTGCAGGGATACGAGATGGATCCTGTCAAGATCCTGGAATCTGCCATGTTCAAGGAAGATTACCGGCAAATGGTGATTGTGAAGGACATTGAAATCTACTCGATGTGCGAACATCACCTGCTGCCATTCATTGGGAAGGCCCATGTGGCATATATCCCCAACGGCTACATTACCGGACTGAGCAAAATTGCCCGGGTGGTTGATGTGTACGCCCGCAGGCTACAGGTGCAGGAACGGCTCACATCACAAATCAAGGATTGTATCCAGAGCACGCTTAATCCTCTGGGAGTGGCCGTTGTCATCGAGGCTCAGCACTTGTGTATGCAGATGAGAGGTATTCAGAAGCAACACTCAGTGACAACCACATCTGATTTTACGGGTGCCTTTGAAAGGGTAGCCACACGTGATGAGTTTATCCGCCTGATTGGCACCAAATTGTAATCTGCTTTTTGTAATCCTAAAACTGAAGGCAGACTGCAGCAGGGACAGTCAGCTGTTTTCCTGTAAATGAAGGAATCCCATCCTTCAATTCAAATACCGTGATGTTATGGCTTCTTTGATTGGCTACCAACATATATTTCCCCGATGAATGTATCGTGAAATTCCTTGGCCAGTCTCCTTCTACATCAACATGTTTCATCAGGCGAAGCCGGCCATCGGCTGTTCTTTCAAAGACTGCTATGGACTGGTGCCCGCGGTTTGAGACATACACATATTTTTCGTCAGGCGACAAATGGATATCAGCGCAATAACTCCTGCCACTGTATTCTTCCGGAAGGGCAGTTAGGGTCTGGACTACCTGAAGTTGGTTACCTGTGGCTTCAATCACGGTGACCGTTGAAGTCAGTTCATTGGCTACATAGGCATATTTTTCATCCCTGGTGAATTCGAAATGACGCGGTCCTGACCCGGGAGGCATGGCCACAAAAGGTTGAATGCCAGCAGACAGCGTCCCGTTACTTTTATCAAGACGGTATATAAGTATTTGGTCAGTCCCCAGGTCGGCTGCATACAACAACGAACCATCGCCCGAAAAACGGATCGAATGGGCATGGGGCTCCTTTTGCCTGGACTGGTTGGGTCCTGAGCCCTGATGCCGGATCACCGATGTTGCAGGGAGCAGGGCGCCATTTTCGCCGACGGGATATATGGCAATGGAACCTCCTCCATAGTTTGCCAGTGCTGCCCATTTCCCATCAGGCGACACGTCAATGTAACACGGGTCTCCCCCATGACTTGTCTGTTTACCCAAAAATTTCAGCTCGCCACGGGCTCCAATCTGGTAAGAACTTACAAAGCCGCCTGTGGCGTCAACTGCACCGGGGCTCCTGCCCACAATATACATTCTCTGGCCATCGGGCGATTTTTTCATGAAATTGGGATTGTCAATTCCCTTCATGACCTGAAAAGGTCTTAAATCTCCTGTTTCAGGATTAAACCGCAGCCAGTATACCCCTTCGGCCCCTTCAGAGGTAAAAGTTCCGACGTACAGGTTTTCTCCCTGGGGAGGCTGGGCATTTATACTCATTGAAAACAAGTAAATCCATATGAATATCAAAATCCTGCGCATGGTTTAATTTTTAGCTGGGTTCAACCTTTTATTCAATACGAAGTTAACCTTTTGCCCTGAAATACGTTATAAATGTCATAGTTTGTTACTTCATTCCAAAATTCATAAATGATTTATTTTTTCCAACAAACATTATTAATTTAAACATAAAAACAGAATGATCGCTATGAAAAAAAGTATCCTGTTATTCATTATCCTGGTGGCTGCATCCACAGCCTCACTTTATGCGCAACAACTGGTCAAGGTTTGGGAAACACCTCCGGTGCTCAAAACCCCTGAATCAGTAATTTACTGTCCGGGCAATGACCAGATATATGTTGCCAACATCAACGGCAATGCATCTGAAAAGGATGGGAACGGCTTTATCAGTATACTCTCGTCAAAAGGGGAAGTGGTTAACCTGGAATGGGTGACCGGACTGCATGCCCCTAAGGGAATGGGCATTTTCGACGGCAAACTCTATGTGGCCGATATCGACCAGCTCGTGGAAATTGACATGAAAGAAGGGAAAATTGTGAAAAAATATGATGCCCCCGGAGCTGAATTTTTGAACGACGTTACTGTTTGCCCTGACGGAAAGGTCCTTGTAACCGACATGATGAAGAAAAAGATTCACATGCTGAAAGATGGCCAGTTCACTGAATGGTTCCACTCTGAAACATTTAACCGGCCAAACGGGTTGTATGCCGAAACAGGTAAATTATACGTTGGCGATCAGCATATTTTCGTGATCGACATGCCAACCAAAACCATGAAGGTCCTGATTGAGGATGCCGGCGGTGTGGATGGGCTTGAGAAAGACAACGAAGGCAATTTTGTATTCTCCCATTGGGACGGACGCATTTTTGTGAACAAAGAAGGCAAGACCACCAAACTGTTCGACAGCTCTGAACAAGGCATCAACTCGGCCGATATCGATTTTGCCTCTAAACTGAATCTGGTACTGGTTCCAACATTTATGGACAACCGGGTTGTAGCATACAAACTTCCCTAATACCTTATATCATGGAGAAACCTGTTGTAGCCGAAAAACATCCGGCTCACCTTACGCTTGAGCCCGGGAATTATTTTTGGTGTGCTTGTGGCAGAAGTGCCAACCAACCCTTCTGCGATGGATCGCACCGTGGTACCGGCATCACCCCGTTGGAATTTAAAATTGACGAAACCAGGGAGGTATGGCTGTGCCAATGCAAGTATTCGGCCAATAAGCCATACTGCGACGGATCACACAGGGCACTCTGATTTCAGGATTTGCCATCTTTTCACTTCGTACTCCACTCTTTTTCCTATTTTTGAAGGAGTGATCGACAACCGGGCTTCAGGAACTGATTCCTGCAACCTTAATT
>DIFU01000156.1 GCA_002419285.1 Prolixibacteraceae bacterium UBA5740
GGTGACCATTTTCACAAAGTCATTGCAAACAGGATCCTCGACACCCTGGGAATGGACAACACCGTTCCGGATAATCCATTTGCCATAATCAAGGGAAGAACCGAATTCTATGACAGGGATTTTATTGCACAGACCATCCGGGCCACATCGCGGGACTTCCGTTACCGGCTGCCGGCTGACGGTTACCTTTCGACCGCAGAAGACCTGGTTAAGCTTGGCAACGAACTGATTTATGGAAATGTATTATCGGAGGAAGTCAGAAAGAATATGTTCACCCGTCCGGAACTTATGCCCGGAGCAGTTTCCATGACAGGTAACGGGTTGATATTCCTTCAGACTGACGATGGAAAGCCTTTTTATGCAAGCAGAGGGAATGTTACCGGTGGTGGAGCCATGCTGATCATTTATCCTGAGGAAGAGTTGGTATTGGCCTGGATAGCCAACATTGACGATCAGCTAGATGAACTTCCGGGAATGAAGATTGCCCGTGATTTCAGGGAGTTTATAAACGGCAATTATGATCCAGAAAAGGAAAAGGAACCTTAATGGCATGGGTGTAAAAAGAAACAGGCTGCCTATAAAGCAACCTGTTTCTTTTGTATTCTTATTTTGATTACTGGATGGCAATCTCTAATGTAGCCTTTTCCAAAACTTCCTCCTTTTTCGGCAGAATCACCTCTAAAATCCCATTGTTAAAGTGGGCTGAAATTTTATCCCCATCAATGTCTTTCGACAACTGGAAATTCTTTTCAAAATTCTGTGGAGCGAAACCCCGGCGCAGGTATTTTGCATTTTCACTTTCTTCCAGATTCTTTTCTGATTTAATGGTCAGCATATTCTTGTGTACGCTTATTTTGACCTCTTCTTTAGAGAATCCGGGAACCGAGAGTTCCAGTCGATAATCTTTTTCATTTTCCAATACATTCGATGGAACGCAGCCACAGGATTCCTGGCGTGAGTCGTTGGTTTCCATGCTTCTGAAAAGCTGATCTACAAGGTATCTGTTTAAACCTCCATTGTGAAATCTTACCAAATTCATTTTAAATTCCTCCTTATTTTAATTGTTTGTATTTTTTGTTTCTCTGATCTCGATCATTCAAATCCTGTTCCATCGACCAAATTTTATAATTCTTGACACTTTCCCTCAAATAAGGCGCCATTATGACACGTACCACAATGAATAAGATGTCATTATGTCTGTTTTGATTGTTTAGGTACCTCAGGAAAGCATGCGACGACTTACCGGCCATTCTGCAATATTGCCTTTCATTTTTGTTATTTTTGCGGCACAAGACTGGCAATATGCGTATTGATATCATAACTGTACTTCCTGAAATTCTCTCCGGCCCTTTCAGTCATTCTATTGTAAAAAGAGCCCGGGACAAGGGACTAGTGGAAATAGTGGTTCACAACCTGCGGGATTTTTCGACCGACAAGCACCGTAGGGTGGATGATTACGCGTTCAGCAAGGGGGCAGGAATGGTGATGACCATCCAGCCCATTGAGGCTGCCATCAGCTATTTAAAATCCCAGCGCGATTACGACGAGATCATATTCACCACGCCGGATGGAATCCAGTTCAACCAACAGGAAGCCAATAATCTGTCGCTGAAAAAAAACCTGATCATTTTGTGTGGTCATTACAAAGGAATTGATCACCGGATCAGGGAAAATTTCATTACAATGGAAATCTCGATCGGCGACTATGTCCTTACCGGCGGAGAACTGGCCGCAGCCGTTATCACCGACAGCATAGTACGGTTGATACCGGGCGCCATTTCTGATGAAACCTCCGCCTTAAGCGATTCGTTTCAGGATAACCTGCTGAGTCCTCCGGTATACACCCGTCCTGCCGAATATAATGGAATGAAGGTACCTGATATCCTGCTCAGCGGCAACGATAAGCTGATCGATGACTGGAAACACCAGCAGTCCATTGAACGCACCCGCCTTTTGCGCCCCGACCTTTATGAAAAGTACCTAAAGGACCAATAGCGCTTTGCCCCAGACTATCTTTAATTGCAAACATTCACTCAGGTTTGAAAACCTGCAGGATTTTATTTTGTTGTATATTTGAATTTCCGGAAATTTCGAAATATGCAACAACCCGTAATGAAGCAATATCCGACCATTATACAGGCGATCCACCTGATCATATTATATATTTTCATACAGACCCTTGTCGATTTCCCGCTTGCCTTGCTTGATTACTATAACGATACCGAGTACCTTTCCCATCCGGTGAAAAAGATTCTCCTAGGCGTCGGATCCACCCTGTTCATCCTTTGGTGGGGCTTTCGAAACACCGGAAATCCATTGAAAAGCGTTTTCCCTTTAAAAAAATTCCATCCTTTTATTTTAGTGCCACTTACCTTATTCCTTTTGGGCATCCAACAACTGCTCAATGTAGTCAACAACTGGGTTGAGAAAGTAATTCCTGCTCCCTCATGGTTTTGGGAAATGTTTAACCGCATCTTTGAAAACGATTTTGGATTTTTCGGTGCCTTTATGAAAGTGGTCATTATTGCTCCGATAGTTGAAGAATTGATATTCAGGGGAGTAATCATGCACGGGCTGATGCGTAACTATTCAAAAGCAACGGCTATCTTTTTTTCGGGCCTGCTATTTGCCTTGTTTCACCTGAATCCCTGGCAGTTTCCGGCCACTTTTATGCTGGG
>DIFU01000080.1 GCA_002419285.1 Prolixibacteraceae bacterium UBA5740
CCAGTGCCTGGCATTTCATCTGGGCCAACAAATGGATCATTACCGGTATCTTTGGCTTGGTGCTGGTCTGGTCCATGATCTATATCCTCAAGCTGAAACCATGGCAGGTACTTGCCGGAGCAGCGATCACTGTTCTCAGTGCATTTTTGTTTGCCAATCCATTGATCAGCATGGTGGTCGGTATCGCCGCAGTCAGTTCCATTGCCCTGATGGATACATCAAATGATGGTGAAAACCGCGAATGGATCCTCTCCAGCTGGGGATTCACCAAGCAAATTGTACCCCTTTTGGCCATCGGTGTCGTGATCGCAGGCTTTCTCCTGGGGTCAACGCACGACGATGTCAGCATCCCCGGGGTGATCCCAAACCAATGGATCGCCTGGCTGGTCGGAGGCAATTCCGTTTCCGCCAATTTCTTTGCTTCCATTGTTGGGGCGTTCATGTATTTTGCCACCCTCACCGAGGTCCCCATTTTACAGGGACTGATCGCCTCCGGCATGGGCAAGGGCCCCGCACTGGCGCTGCTTCTTGCCGGTCCGTCACTTTCGTTGCCCAACATGTTGGTCATCCGTGGTGTGATGGGAACCCAGAAAACAATTGTTTACGTACTCATAGTCATCGTTTTATCCACCATTGCCGGATTGATTTTCGGCAGTCTATAGCCCGAATAACCACCTGGCGCTGAATGAAAAACCAACCAGGATTTGAAACTTCAACTTAAAACCAAAAACCTGTGCCATGAATCAGAAAAAAACCAATCCTGCTTTCAGGAATTCTGATTGATATAAAAAAACACCATGATGATTGAAATAAAAGTATTAGGACCGGGATGCCCCAACTGCCTCAAGCTGGAGGCGTTGTGCAAGGAAGTAGTTGCCGAAAACAAGCTCGAGGCAAACATTCAGAAAATAACCAACACCGCCGAATTCTGGGAACATGGTATCATGCTAACCCCCGGACTGGTGGTGAACGGGAAGATTTTGGTCCAGGGAAAACTGCCCACGAAGCGGACACTCGAAAACTGGCTTTTGCGGGAAGTGTCGGCCGATCTAACTAGTAACCATTCGTAAAATATAAATTATAAAAACAGAATAACATGAAAGTATTGATCCTGTGTACCGGAAACAGTTGCCGCAGCCAGATGGCGCACGGCTTTCTGCAATCATTTGACTCCCGTCTCGAGGTGGCCTCGGCCGGAACCGAAGCGTCAGGAAAGCTCAACCAGAAAGCGGTGGCTGCCATGAAGGAGATTGGCATCGACATCAGCCACCACACCTCCGACTCGGTCGATAAATACCTTGGGCATGAATGGGACTACGTAATCACGGTCTGTGGGGGCGCCAACGAAAGCTGCCCTGCCTTTATCGGCAAAGTGAAAACCCGGCTTCACATCGGCTTCGATGATCCGTCGCACGCCGTGGGTACCGACGAATTCATCTGGAGCGAGTACATCCGTGTCCGCGAAGAAATCCGGCAAGCATTCTGGAAATTATACACCGAAGAAATAAAACCCCAACTATGAAAAACGACGTTGTAGGGAAAGGGCATGCCCTTTCCGACTTATCCAACCGTCACATCCTTTCCGATTCGGCCGAACGTTCTGCCCTTTCCGACCTAAAATTGGTGGTCCAGGAAAAATACGGCCAGATTGCCCGTCAGAGCCTTGTACAACAGGAGGGTTCGTGCTGCGGGGGATCATCTTGCTGCGGCGACCTCGAAATCAGCATGATCGGCGACGAGTACACTGGTGTTGCAGGGTACAACCCCGAGGCAGATCTTGGATTGGGCTGCGGACTGCCCACCCAGTATGCCGGGATTTCAGAAGGAGACCACGTGCTCGACCTGGGTAGCGGTGCCGGGAACGACTGCTTCATTGCCCGCTCCATCGTAGGCGATTCAGGCTGGGTAACCGGACTTGATTTCACCCCCGACATGATTGACAGGGCCCGCACAAACAATGAAAAGATGGGCTACACCAATGTCGATTTCATTCAGGGCGACATTGAAAACATGCCTTTGCCCGACAACCGCTTCGACGTGGTGGTTTCCAATTGTGTGCTCAACCTGGTCCCCGACAAGCACAGGGCATTTGCCGAAATCATGCGGGTGTTGAAGCCCGGAGGCCATTTCTGCGTTTCCGATGTGGTGACCAAAGGCGATTTACCCGAAACCCTGCGCAAAGATGCCGAAATGTACGCCGGATGCGTTGCAGGCGCCATCGATATGCAGGAATATCTGCAAATTATAGCACAAACAGGATTTGAAAACGTGGTCGTCCACAAACAAAAAGTCATTGAAATTCCCGATCGGGTGCTCAACTCATTCCTGAACCCTGACGAAGCGGCCAGTTTCAGGGAAGGGAAGACCGGAATCTTCAGCATTACTGTTTCAGGCCAAAAACCTCAGTAGGCATAACCATCATGACGGAAAGAAAGCAGATCGGTTTTTTCGAGAAATACCTTTCCCTGTGGGTGATCCTCTGTATCGTCGGGGGTATAGCCCTGGGCCATTTTAACGGCGAACAGGTACAGTTTCTCAGCAAGCTCACCATCCCTTATGACACGTTGGTGGCCAGTGTGGTTGTCTTTGTGGTGGTTCCCCTGTTGGCAGGCTTTCTCACCCAAAAGAGCCTGATTAAAAGACACGGCCATGAATGGTTTACCAAGGTATTCCTGCCCAAGTTCAAACCCGTGTCAATCATTGCCCTGCTGATAACGTTGGTCCTGCTCTTCGCCTTTCAGGGAACCACCATCATTGAGCGGCCCCTGATCATTTTGCTGGTTGCCGTACCCCTGGTATTGCAAACCTATTTCATCTTCTTCATCACCTGGTTTGGGGGACGAAAACTGAAGCTGCCCTATGCGGTTTGTGCCCCGGCTTCGATGATTGGCGCCAGCAACTTCTTCGAACTGGCGGTGGCCGTGGCCATAGCACTTTTTGGCCTTCAATCACCCGCCGCCATGGTAACGGTGGTCGGTGTGCTGGTTGAAGTGCCCGTAATGCTGTCGCTGGTAGCCATTGCGAAGAGATGGAGGTATAATCATGCCTTGTAGGGAAAGGGCATGCCCTTTCCCTACAACACCCCCCTACCCCGAATTTGCAATTCGGGGTTCTTGGTTATGGGTTTGTAACCCTCCCTATCCCTACCCCTAGTTTGCAACTAGGGGTTATTGGTTATGGGTTTGTAACCCAAATTGTCAAATAAAGATCATTTCAAAAATCAAATTGTATCTCATTTGAAATAACTTTATCCCCCTAAACCAACCATTATGAACGACCTTGACAACCAATGGAAAACCATCTATACGATTGGGGCCATCACCACCATCATCGTGCTGTGCGGCATCGTCCTCGACATGGTGGTCGGGGCTATTACCGGGGCCGACATCACGGCACTGCCACAAACCGCCATTGACCGGTTTCACCAGATGAACGACAACCCATGGCTGGGATTATACAACCTCGACCTGCTGAACATGGTCACGCAGATCATTTTCATCCCCTCCATGTTTGCCCTTTACGGGGCACACCGGAAGCTACAGCAACCGTCGGCAATGCTTGCCTTTGTCCTGTTCCTTTTCGCGACCACCCTGTTTGTGACCGGCAACACGGCCCTCACCATGCTCGATTTAAGCCAGCGGTATTTCGCGGCCCCCACCGACGAACAGAAGATGCTGATTGCGGCGGCAGGCGAAGCCATGTTGGCCAGGGGTGCCCATGGCAGTCGGGGCGTGTTCCCGGGCTTTGCCCTGATTCCCGTTGCCAATGCCCTCATGTCGGTCGTCATGCTCCGGGCCAAGGTCTTCAGCCGCACCACCTCGTGGTTTGGCATCATCGGCAACACCCTGATGGTGGTTTATGTGGTGTTGGTCACCTTCGTTCCCGGTGTCGAAACCATGGCCATGGCCTTTGCCATGCCTGCCGGACTGCTGGTCATGGGCTGGATGGGGATGTTTATGGTGAAACTTTACAGGGGCATCCATGTGTGATATTATTTTAGCAAGCCATGCACTAACCATCTCCATAGAGAACCCTATAAGGGTGACATGATTGTAAAGACATGAACATCCCATCCCACCCCATCAAAGGTTTTCCTGATTGCAGAAGGCAATCAGGAAAACTTCAGTAAGATCAAACAAAAAAACTTCAGTTTGGTCTTTCATATTTTCCCGGTAATTCCTAACTTTAAAATCGATACTTCCTAAGTAATTGAAATTCAATATTTATGGAAAAGGAATATGTTAAGACAGCAACCGAGGACAATGAATACCAGGCTCTCTTTCATGAACCCTCACGGCTTAGCCGGATTTATGAGGCGATTAGAAATGAGAATCCGGATTTGGATGAAGTTACTTCCTTGAGAATAGCAAATACTGTTTTGTCAAACAATTTGGACGATAGGTCAGAGTCTTCATCAAATTAGAGATAAAAGAAGTATTGCATGTTGTGTGTCTCTTTATCCTGTTTTGCCGTTGCCAATGAACTCCATCAATCCCTCCCGCTCAGCTCATTGGCGATCATTTCGGCCTGTTTCAGGACGGTTTCGGTGGCCAGCATTTGCATGTCGGGCGGATAACCAAATTTCCGGAGTAACCTTTTGACAGCCACACGCAGTTTGGCTTTCACGCTTTCCTTGATGGTCCAGTCGATCGAGGCATTCTGCTTGATCGTGTCGGTCAAAACCACTGCCAGTTCCCTGAGCTTATCCTTCTGCATCAGTTCCCGGGCACTGTCGTTATTGGCAACCGCGGTGTAAAAGGCATATTCGAAGTCGGTCAGGTTCATGGCTTTGGCTTCATTGTCCATTTCAACGATGCTCTTGCTTAAATGGATCAGTTCCTCAATGACCTCGGCGGCAGTCAGAATCTTGTTGTGGTAACGCTTGATGGAGTTTTCGAGCATCTCCATCAGGGACTTGCTTTTAACGAGGTTCTTTTTCGTCCTCGACCTGATTTCGTCGTTCAACAGTTTTTTCAACACCTCGAGGGCCACATTCTTGTGTTCCATCCCTTTCAGTTCCATCAGGAATTCTTCAGACAGGATGGAAATATCGGGTTTTTTGATTCCTGCGGCATCAAAAACATCAATCACCTTTTCCGACACAAGGGCTTTGTCAATCACCTGCCTGATGGTCGTCTCAATTTGTTCATCGGTCCGGCCCGAGCCTGTCCCGTCAAATTTGGCCAACCGGGCTTTCACCGCCTGGAAGAACGAGATTTCATCCTTCACGTCCATGGCCTGTTCATGCGGTATGGCAATGGCAAATGCCATTGATAAAGCATTAACCTCGTTGATGTATCTCTTCCTGCCGTCTTCCAGTCCCAATATATGTTCCTCGGCGGCCAAAATCATCGACAACTTCTGCGACGTACCCGCCACGAAATAATCTTCGTAACTAAATCCATGGTACATATCCGATACCACCTCCATTTTTTCGAGCATCAGGTCAACGGCCTGCTCCTGCAGAATGGTGGGATCACCCTTACCGCCTGATTCGGAATAAAAAGAGAGCGCCTTTTTCAGGTCAGAGGCTATTCCGAGATAGTCGACCACCAAACCGCCCGGCTTGTCCTTGTATACACGGTTGACCCTGGCAATGGCCTGCATCAGGTTATGGCCCTTCATTGGCTTGTCGATGTACAAGGTGTGCATGCTAGGGGCGTCAAAACCTGTGAGCCACATATCGCGGACGATCACCAGCTTTAGTTCATCATCGGGATTTTTCATCCGGTCTGACAAACTCCTGCGTTGCTGTTTGGTGGTATGGTGTTTGGCGATCTTTGGCCCATCAGACGAAGAAGAAGTCATCACGACCTTGATTGCCCCTTTGGTCAACTCCTCCGAATGCCATTCAGGCTTTTGACTTATGATTTCAGCATACAAATCGGCGGCTATGCGTCGACTCATGGTCACGATCATGCCTTTGCCCTCAAAGACCTCCTGGCGTTGTTCAAAATGTTCTATAATGTCTCTGGCAACCTGCCTGATGCGATCTTCGCTGCCCACCAGCGCTTCAAGCTGTGTCCACTTGGCCTTGGCCCTTTGGGTGGTGGTCATGTCCTCCTGGTCGAGCTCATCATCCAGCTCGTCAACCAGCTTTTTTCCCTGTTCACTCAGGTTTACCTTCGCCAGCCGGCTTTCGTAGTAGATGCGAACCGTGGCGCCATCTTCCACGGCCTGGGCAATGTCGTATATGTCGACATAATTGCCGAATACTGCCGGGGTGTTGACATCGGTACTTTCAATGGGAGTTCCGGTAAACCCCAGATAGGTGGCATTGGGCAAGGCATCGCGCATGTACTTGGCAAAGCCGTACACAATCTTTTTGCCAATGACCTGTCCCTGTTCGTTCCTCTCGTCAATGGTTTTGGCCGTAAACCCATATTGCGTGCGGTGCGCCTCATCGGCAATCACCACAATGTTTTCGCGCTCCGAAAGCAATTCGTAGATGTTGCCATTATCGGGCTGAAACTTTTGGATGGTGGTAAATACCACACCCCCCGAAGCCACTCTCAACAAATCCTTCAGGTGGTTCCGGTCGCCAGCCTGTATCGGTTCCTGACGCAGTAATTGTTTCGAGGCGGCAAATGTATCAAAGAGCTGGTCATCAAGATCGTTACGATCGGTAATCACCACAATGGTCGGGTTATCCAGGGCAAGCACGATTTTGCCGGTGTAAAAGACCATCGAGAGCGACTTTCCGCTCCCCTGTGTGTGCCATACCACGCCACCCTTCCGGTCGCCCACAGGTTGGGCCCTGACACCCCGCAATCCGTAACTTTCGGGCGATTCTGCTGATACAAACATGGGCATCCGGCCATCCTGGCGATATCCCGAGGCACGTAACGTTGATTCCACCGCCCGGTTGACGGCATAATACTGGTGATAGGCAGCCAGTTTCTTTATTGTGGTGATGGTGATGATTCCCGTTTCAGGATCCTCCCGCTTTGTTTTCTCGAAAACGGTGAAATGACGGATCAAATCGAGCAGGGTTGCCTTGTTTAGCATGCCGGTAATCAGGGTTTCCAGCTGGCTTACCAAATGCGACGCCTCAGATTTGCCGTCGGCCGATTTCCAGGCCATAAAACGGCTGAATCCGGCTGAAATGGTACCGGCCTTGGCCTCCAATCCATCCGAGATGACCACGATACCGTTGTAGGTAAAGAGGCCGGGGATAATCTCCTTGTAGGTCTCGATTTGTTTAAAGGCCGAATGGATGGTGGCATTTTCGTCGACCGCATTTTTCAGTTCAACGACAACCAGCGGGATACCGTTGACAAACAGAATGACATCGGGGCGTTTGTTATGGTTGTTTTCAACCACCGTAAACTGGTTGGCAACCACAAAATCGTTGTTGTAAGGATCATTGAAATCGATAAGCCACACAAGGTCGCCCCGTTCGCTTCCTTCAACATGTTTTGAAACCGGAATACCCTCGGTCAGAAGCCGGTGAAACGCTTCATTGTTGGCCAGCAATTCAGGGGAGGCGATGCGTTGAATTTCCCTGATGGCTTCGGCCTGTGCGCCGGCAGAGATGGATTTATTGATCCGCTTAACGGCAACCCGCAAACGGTCGACCAACAGAACCTGCTCATACGATTCCCGTTCAGGCGTGTCACCATCGGGAGCAATATTGGGTGCATAAATGTATTCGTAACCCAGGCTTTCGAGCATTTGAATACCCAACAGTTCAATGGCCGATTCAGTTATTTTTGTCATAGGTCAAAATAAATTTGCATTTGAACTAAAAGCTCTGTTTATTTGTACCATATCATTAACCACGTGTTAAAGGAGTTACGAAGTCGTTAGGTTTTACCTGGCGATTTCTGCGTTTTAAGCCACCCCTCATATTCCTTTAATTTCTTTCGTTTCTCATGTTCATATTCCAATACGAACGCGGTGTTTTGTATTGTGGGTCATCTACGCCTCTAATTTTCCAATCATTTCAGGTTGGTAACGATTATCCCAAAGGATGTAACCTGCCCCTTTGCTTATCAAGGCATCAAGGTATTCCTGCTTAATCTCTTTATCCTGATTATTGACGATTGCCAAACCTTTCAATTCTTTACCGGAGATTTTCTCTCGCGCCGTTTTGATGTCCTCCCATCCGAAAAGAAAATTCGGGACATTGATCTTGTTTAATGAATTGAAAGATTTTATGACAAGTTCCCTTTGACGGCCCGCAATCTGGAAATCAAAAGTAAACTCAATTCCGGTTGAGCCTTTTGCAATAAACTGGGGTGTATAAATCACGTTTTGCTCATCCAGATAGCCCCGTACGTCTTCCTTGAAAATGGATGAAACAGTATGTTTTGCCATCATGGCCATATCGGCAACTTCAGAAATTGCACTGATTAAATTATGCTTCTTTTGATTGAATTCCTTTTCCGAACCAGTGACTTGCAATTCGTTTTCAACCAGGGTAATGCCATAATTCATGAATATCATCTCGAGCCATTCCTTCCGTTTGGGTGACCTGAGAACGGAAGCCCCGGCGAGTTCCAGGTTGGAAAGGGTTTGACCATCGTCAGATAGCGTTACCCTGCCATTATCTAGCCTTGCATAAATCTCGATATTGTCGTTAAAAAGTCCTGTAAACGGCGTCACGATAGTACTCCAGCCAGTTTGCAAGTCCTTGGTTACTGTGGTCTTTTGCCTTAACCAATCGTAATATTCCTTTATGCTTTCTTCAATCCAATTCATAGAAGCAATGAATTTACGGTAATTTCTGTTTGAATATTGACAATTCTTGCAAAATATCGTATAATCCTGGCAATATTCAATTGCAAGTCAGGATTATCGTCAAGTTCCTTGATTTCAAAACCATCATCTTTCAGGGGTACTGCCCATGACAACGTTTTGTAACCCTGGACATGATAATGAATATGGTGTTCGTGACTGTCAAAATGTTTTCCGGCGTAGGGATGGAATTTTGCAGGCACGAATTCGGAAATCGCTTCGGGATTGGTATGTCCGCTATTGTAATCAATCCTGATCAAGCCGGTTTTGCTGTCATTTTCCTGATGATGAAAGCTGATGCGAATTCTATTTTTGTCACTTTGGTTAATCTCCCATAAAAACGTATAATCGTCATCGACAGGCGAAACCAATTCGAGTCGAAGTTTCAGGGGAAACATCTGGTCAATACTGTAATGATTCAACAGACTATCATTTACAACCACCTTCTTTGGTATACCAAGCAGATATTCTGCTTGTTCATTGGTTATGTTCATGGTTTAAATTCGTATTTGCTCTTTTCTATAATTTTGAGGTGTTTGTGAAAGGAACAAGCATTATCCCTTTCCTCAATCTTTTTCGGATTCCGTCGTAGGTGTAAATTGGTAAATCATGGCCTTACTTTTTCGCTCATTTCCACCCTTACCTCCCCGCTCATCAACTTCGGCAATAAAGTATCACGCAAAGCGGTGAGAGTGCGGATTTGAGATTTATTTTGATTTATTTTTTGATACAAATGATAAACCCTTGAATGAAATTGTAAAACAGATTCTTCATCGGGCATTTTGTACTCATTTTCGAAAAGTAAAGCTTTATAATCTAAATTCTTTATTCCTGAACTGCCATTTTCGAGATTAAAAAACTCATCTTGATTATATAAATATCGGATGTAACCGTAAAGGAAGAATGAGTATTCTGATTTTTTTACTCTGATCAATCTGCAAAAATTTGAAAATACCAAAGGATAATCAAAAAGTCTTTTAATCTGCTCATTAATATAGCAAATTCTGCCGGTTGACTGGTTTTCGGTACCGCCAGAAATCTCTATAATTAAATCGCCTTCCTTGGGATAGATTGATTGAAACTTACTTTCTTTTATGAAGCGAACAGGCGTCTTTGCAGGTATCCCATTATTCAAATCAGAAATATCAGTACCTCTGATACAACAAACAGCTTTTGTCCAATTAGCATCCTGTTCTTCTTTACCCCAATCACCTCCTAATGTTCCATTGATCCAATTTCCGAAGGTACCATCCTCCCGATCCTCCTTCGCTTCCTCCACAAACCACTGCCTAAACAGTGTTTCGGCCATTTTTTCAAGGGTTTGGTTTTGCCGGTGGAGCAGGTCTATTTTATCATGAATCGACTTGAGTGTTTCAGCAATTTTTATCTGAATATCAATAGGAGGGACTTGCATCGTCAGAGATGATAACATATCATTATTCAAACTCGCTCTTGTTGTTATTGATGAAATTCCCGTAACGGCTGCTCTGAATTTTTGATTTCTAAAAAAGAATCCAGCAAATTCCGGTAATACTTCAATTTTTCCTTTGGGCCTTAATCGTTTTGTAAAACCATTAAATGTAGCTTTCGGATAATCCTTAAGTGCAACACAACTCATTCCAAGATCTTCATCGGTCTCGCTTGTTCTGGTAAGGAATACATCACCTCGTTGAATTGAACAACTTTTTTGCTCCCATTCAGTAGAATTAACAAGTTCTTTTAATGTATCTGGAACAAAATAATTATTAAAAATTTCCTTGAAAGATAAGAATCCATATCCAAAGCCAAATTCATTCCTAGGTTTTGAAAGACCAGAACCGAAATCATAAATTTCATCCAATTTATATTCTCTCCACTCACTCATTGATCCTGATTTTAGCTAGGTTTAACAATTCAGCGGCTTCGGTATTCATATTCGAGAAGGCAAACCATTTTTTGCTATGGTCTAATGGTGCCAGATTTTTTATAGTAACAATCCGGAACCTAATGTTATTATAATTTAAGAGTTTACTATTTTCCATGCTTTTGCATTGTTCTGCTTTTGTGAAGGCCTTTGTTCCACACTGGCGATTCGCAGTGAAAAACGGAATTCTTTATTTTATCAATCATTATAAAAAGCATCTATGTAAGGTTCAAAAATGAACATCCTGTTGCGGCTTTGTCCGGTCATTTCGGTCAGATACTTTTTCTCATGCATCAGGGCAACAAGGTCGTTGGCGGCTTTGTAACTTAAATTGCAGGTTTTGGAGGCTTTATCGATAGTGGTTACAGGGTCTTTAAACAACGAGTTCAGCAATAACAGGGCAGAGTTGCTCCGGCGACCAAAACTCAGGTTGATTTCTTTCTCAATATTTGCCTTCAAGGAAAGAACATTCGACAACGTTTGCACGGCTTGTGTGGCAGTTTGTTCGACACCTGCCAGAAAGTATTTAATCCATTGCAACATGTCGTTTTTTGTCCTTACCATACTAAGATTATCGTAATACAGACCTTTGTTTTTTTCAAACCAGGTCGACAGGTACAATAAAGGTTTGTCGAGTATGCCTTCGCTAACAAAGTAAAGTGTTATTAATAGCCTTCCAATACGCCCGTTACCATCCAAAAACGGGTGAATGGTTTCAAATTGATAATGGGCGATGGCAATACGTATTAATGCCGGAACATCAATTTCGTCGTTATTAAGGAATTTTTCAAGGTCGCCCATCAGGTCGTTCACCAGCATATGTTGAGGGGGAATAAAAACTGCATCAGTCAGGGAACCACCTCCAATCCAGTTCTGACTGTTACGATACTCCCCGGGTAGTTTATGTTCGCCTCTTACACTTTGAAGCAATATATAGTGTGTACTCTTTATCAAACGTGAAGAAATTGGAAGATTTTTTAACTCTTCAATTGCCTCATTTAATGCTTTGATGTAATTATTTACCTCCTGCCAATCATTTCGACGTTCGGGCTTAATTTCTTCATAGGGTAAAATTGCCTCATCAATATTGGTTTGCGTCCCCTCAATTCGGCTCGAGACAACTGCCTCTTTGGTAACATGAAGTTGAATAAACAAATCGATGTTTGGAACAAGTCGTGCATAAGAGTTGAGTTCGCCAAGCTTAACCGCTGCCTTTTCAAGTAAACGGTTAATGACTGGTGTTTTCCAAATCCATTCATCATTAATGGCAGTCGGTACAAAATATTTGTACCCGAAGCCCTTTTCAAAATGACCTGCCTGATATTTTTCTAATTCAATCATTTTTTCTGTTAAAGGTAAAATAAAGAAATCGTTATTTTACTTTTAGGCCTGAAAGTAAAATAAAAGAAATCATATTTTACTTTTCATCATTTAGTTTTATCTTCTTTAAATTTTCCGTAATCTGCTTATTCAGAATAACTTCTTCCGCTAATTGTGCTTCAAACTCAGCTTTCAGTTGTGCGAACCGCTCGTTAAAGTCGAAATCATCCTCCTCATCGGGCAGTCCCACATATCGGCCCGGGGTCAGCACATAATCGAGTTCCTTTACCCTGTCAACCGATACGGAAGCACAAAAACCCGGGACATCTTCATATTGTCCACCCGGATTCCGCCAGTTATGGTAGGTATCCGTAATCTGTCGGATGTCGTCGTCCGACAGCTCCCGGGTTCTCCGGTTGATCAGGTGTCCCAAATTGCGGGCATCGATAAACAGGATCTCACCGCTGCGGTCCCTGAATTTCCCGTTTTTACGGTTTCGGCTCAGGAACCATAGGGCGGCCGGTATCTGGGTATTCAGGAATAATTTAGCCGGAAGGTTTACGATGCAATCAATCAACCCCTCCTCAACCAGTGATTTCCGGATGTCGCCCTCGCCACTTGTTTTTGATGTCAAGGCTCCCTTGGCCAATACCACCCCTGCCTGTCCCGAAGGATTGAGATGGTAAATGAAATGCTGTATCCAGGCAAAGTTGGCATTCCCGGTTGGAGGAACACCAAACTGCCAGCGTCCGTCCTTGCGCAACAAATCACCACCCCAGTCGCTGACATTAAACGGTGGATTGGCAATGATAAAATCGGACTTAAGATCTTTGTGGGCATCGTTTAAAAACGAACCCTCATTGTTCCATTTGACCTGTGAGCTGTCAATACCCCTGATGGCCAGGTTCATCTTGCACAATCGCCAGGTAGTCTGGTTGCTTTCCTGTCCATAGATTGATATATCATTGATTTTACCCTGGTGTTGGGTTACGAACTTCTCCGACTGCACAAACATTCCACCTGATCCGCAACAGGGATCAAACACCCTGCCATGGTAAGGTTCAAGCATCTCGACAAGCAACTCGACCACACTCCGGGGCGTATAGAACTGTCCGCCCTTCTTGCCCTCAGCCAGCGCAAATTCGCCCAGAAAATACTCGAAAACATGCCCAAGCACATCGGCGCTCCTCGATTTGGTATCCCCTAGGGCAATGTTACTAACCAGGTCGATCAGCTCACCCAGACTGGTAGGATCCAGGTTTTGTCTGGCATAAACCTTGGGAAGCACCCCCTTGAGGGAAGGATTTTCCTTCTCGATGGCATCCATGGCCGCATCGATGGTAACCCCGATGGTAGGTAGTTTAGCCTGTGAAACCAACATGTTCCAGCGAGCCTCGGCCGGGACAAAAAAGACATTCTCGGCCTTGTATTCGTCCTTGTCTTCCGGATCGGCACCCTGCTCCTCTTCGGCCTTCAGACGGGCGTATAATTCTTCAAACGCATCAGAAATGTATTTCAGGAAAATCAACCCCAAAACAACATGCTTGTATTCGGCTGCATCAATGTTCTTTCTCAGTTTATCCGCTGTTTTCCAGAGCTGTTTTTCCAGTGGTTCTTCAGTGCCGTTGCCTTTTTTCTTTGCCATTAAAATGATCCTTTTTGGGTTAGATTTACGTAAAATTCAAAAGTAGCGAATACTAATGAGTCATTAAGCATAATTATTGAGCGAATATCGTAATACTTTGAAAAACTCTCAGGTCTTTAAGCTGGCATTGTGATTTTACTTTACCAATTTTGAATTTAAGATTCAGAGATCTTTTTAAAACTTGATTACATTATTTCAATTTATCACTGTTTAATATAAATCCACAAACTTGTCACATAACCGTCACATAAATTATGAACACATTATCAACCACTTACGACAAAAACATCATGAAAAGCAACTTGCCGATCACATAAAACTATGCCCAGAAGGGAATATACTTTGCATATTTTCTTGAATTACTTTCCGGATCATCCTCTTTTATTAAACCAGCTGTAATCGTATCCCGGATAATGCGTGAAGCGATTGAATAATTTTTCTCCGTAATTTGGAATCGTTTTCTTAATGATTGGTTTGTCATTCATTCAATGCATTCATTTACCCAATCAGCAAATTGCTGGTAATGTTTAATGGTCATATTACGGTTTGATGGTTTACCTACATTTAGTTTATCTATTCAACAACCCCAAATATAAAAAATGCCTGAAACATAAAAGTCATTCCAGGCATATTAATTTATCAAAATATTTATCAAAGATCATTTTAGGATGGCAAAACCCACCTTTCCACTTATCTGCCCATCCACCCCAACCTCCACTCCAACCATATACCGGTGCCCATTAGGTATGTATTCCACCCCAAAAGAAGGGGATGAATGATGATGGAAATCGGTTCTTAAGCCGATTGTTGCGAATAACATTCGGTTCCGGACTGATCGGGTTACGGTATTATTTACCTCCAGTGTCCGGTAAACTTCGGGGATCTTAAAATCAACCTGGAGGTCTTTCCTGAGCAATTCTCCCACGACAACTTGCTCGCCCCTGATGGTTCCATAGGGGAGGTAAACGGTGTCGCGGTATGTTCGGATATTTGTATTGGTGTCAACATACACCGGAACAGGCTTTTCAATGGTTATTTGCTGGGTAATGGTATGGATGATGGTGTCAACCTGTATCAAGGTGTCTGTTTCGAAGACAGTCTCTACAACAGGCTTACGAAGGTTGTATTGGAAGAAATTCCCGGCGAGGGAAATGATCAGTAGCAAGAGTGCTATCATTAAAAGAGTGCTTTGGAATTGATTTTTCATTGGATAATGGTCTTATTTAAAAGATGTCATCTTCTCGTTGCATCCGTCTTCGGAAAAGATGACATCTTCTCGCAAAAAGATGACATCTTCTCGTTGCATCCGTCTTCGGAAAAAGATGTCATCTTCTATCATCTGTGGTGAACCTAAACACTGCCCCCACATGGTCGGCAATCACATATACCGATTCCTTCTTTCGTATTAGCCGCCTCACCCCCTCACCATCGTCCGAACTGCTGCCGTTGGTGTTGAACTCGATAGTGAAGTAGTGCTGACGGCTTTCGGATTCGACCAGGGCGACGTGTGAGACCCTTTTCTTTGATTCGGAATAGAATCCCGCCACCTGCCCCGGAAGACTCTCAAAAGGGCTAATTTGTGGTTTGTTGCGACGGTACACCACATTCTCTTTAAACCAGCTTGGACTCCAGGCCGATTGTGGGTTGGGTATCTTCAATTGGTTGTGGCACCAGGTGAGTCCTGCGGCACAATAGGCATATCCTTCGGAAAGGTTTACCTCCAGCAGGTATTTCCTGACCTCGGGACCGTCATTCCTCCCGGTCTTCTCACGCACACCCACCTGCGAGGCGGCCACTGCCACGAGTTTCCCGCGCAATGTCTCATGTCCTGGACTATTGTCGACGGGTTCCGTGGTCAATGCCATATGCCCTTGACATTGACCAACACGTTCTGCTGGCAATATCTCATGCACCTGACACTGATCAACGAGTTCCGTGCGCAGCGCCGCCTTCTTGGGCAGGTTGTGGCCCTGTGTCAATACAGACTGGCCAGCAAGAGTGCCCCCACTGCATATAAACAGTAGAAAAACAAGGCAATACGTATTTGTTGCCATGGTGTAAAGTCTTTCAGTTTGAAGGTATCGGGATCGATGATGTTTTTCAGTGGAGGATGGGTTGCTCCCAGCCAAAGCCAGGTTACCGCCGTGATGATCGACATGGCCAGGATGCCGAAACAGATCTTCTGGAAATAACCCACTGGGTAAGTCTGCCACCCCAGGAACCGTCCGCCGGCCTCAAACGCCAGCCAAAACGCCAGGGCAAGAATGCCGATGATGTATTCGGTTTTCCCGGCGAGGCGAAACATCTTGACCCACCCGACCACCCGAGCCAGAATTGATTTAATGATGTTGAATATGGATTTTAGTGTTTTCATAGTAAGATTATTTTTTTGCCCACGGATTTCGCGGATTTGCACAGATAGATAAAACCCCGGCAAACGATATCTGATTGGCACGAATACATCCTTCGACTGCCTAAAGGCATTCTTGGATACCCTGCGGAACGTTACCATTTATTCCCTGCATATGCTCCCGATGGCTATCATGGGCGGGGTAGGTCCGGGGTTGGGTTTTTTATTTAGGATAGGGCTACACCCTATCCTAAGTATACAACGCCCTTTCAGGGCTCGATCGTCAAGCCGCCCTACCTCTCAGGTTATCCCCGCAGGCAAGTCGCGAAGCGTACCCCGCAACACGCAACTCGGTTCCACGCACCGTTTTTTCCACCCCGCAGGCAAGTCGCGAAGCGCAACCCGCAACTCCCAACACGGTTCCCCGCATCGTTTTTTCCACCCCGCAGGCAAGTCGCGAAGCGTACCTCGCAACTCGCAACACGGTTCCACGCACCGTTTTTCGCACCCCGCACCGTTTAACACGTCTTGTGATGGTAACTGCACATGGTTTCCATGGCGGTCAGCCGGTCCTCGCATTGGCCAATCCGGTCATCGTGGTCGTCGAGGCGCCTTTCGGTGCGCGGATCACGCTCGGCTTGTTCCTTCTCGATCAGCTTGACAGTGGTAGTAAGGTGATTTACGGCAACAGCAAGGGTTTCGGACACCTCGATCTGCTTGCGTAGAAAATACGCCACCACCATGATCAAAAGTGAGATGGCACCCCCGGCAACCCATAGGGTCATGCGCAGGGATTCGATATCGGGTTGGATCTGGATTTCCATAATAAATGATTTTCATATTGATACTTTTTTGGAAAAATGGATTGTAGAGAAAGGGCAAGCCCTTTCCCTACAATCCGAATTAAAAAACTAAGCCATCACTACCGGACCGATGTACTTGCTGTCGGCCACCTGGCCGCTGGCATTCACGAATGCCATGTAGCACTCGAGGCTTTCGCCAGTGTAGCTGGTAGGTACGTTCAGCACCTGGGTACCATCGACGCGGGTCGATTCACCATTGGTGAACACCGCTTCGTTGCGGGTCGGGTTGTATGCCAGGATCAGGGCACCGTCGGTCGGCTTGGCGTTGATTTCGTCCGAGTTGTCGTCCCACGAGAAAGTCACCTGGCCTGCGGCAATCGAAAGCGCGTTGGGATTCAGCGCCCCCGACAGGGCACCCTTACTCACCAACACGTTCGCAAAGTCGATCGAAAAATCGGGATAAGTGCCACGGATGGCGTTTTTCAGGGTGTACGACATGGCGTAGTTCACGGCCGACATCTTGTCGGTGTAATTCCTGAACCCGATCTTCAGGAACTCGGTGAGCGGCCTGATAAAAGAAATCGCCAAACCAAACTTGGCACGCTGTTCAATTTGCGCCGGAGTGTTGGCCTGGGTATATGATCCAGCCAAACTGCGCATGTAGGATACACCTTTGATGATGAATCCAATCACGGTTCCCACCTTACCGGAGAAACCTCCTAAAATACCTTTGGAAATGGTTCCCATAATGTAACGAATTAAATGATGAATAATTTTGCCACTGAGTGCGGTTTGTATGGATGCCGCCGCAATGGCTGTCATGGTATTTATGGCAAAAACCGGTCAATCAGGGTTTTACGGTGCCATTTGCACCTATTTGCCACGGTTTTGGCGTGACAACCTGGCTCGAAAATGATTGCATTCCACATAGCAGGATGATTCTACATTTCAGGCTAAAAAAGTGCTCTGTTTCATGGATATAGTGAGCTCAACCATCAACAAGCAGGTATTGCTGTTATGTCAGTTGAGGTGCCATTTGCATCAATTTGCCATGTGATATGACCTATTGGCAAAGCCTCTATTCAAGTGAATCGCATAAAAAAAGTTTTGCGAGGTACGCCGAAGCCTCCCCCGCAAAACATACATTAAAACTTTATTAATGAAACTTAAAAAATCCATGAATGGGTTCAACGGTGACATGTCGAATATTCAAGTCGGGAGTTTGGGTTATGCTGCCTGTTGTGCATTTTCGTCGGCCTGATCATTATTTAAACCTTTTCCGATGTCAATACCAATGTTTGAAGTCTTGGTATACCAGTTATGCTTATGGGTCAGCAGGCCAGTTTCTTTCATTTCAGTCAGGTATTTCGAGGCTGTCCTTTCCTTGATTTCAAGTTCTTTTGCAATAACCAATGCCTGGGCCTTGTTAAAACCTTCAGGAAGTGCCTTAAAGAAATTCATGCGGAGCCCCTTCAGTTGGTTATCAGGCAAATTCTGATATACAGCTATCGAGTGCTTCTCGAGTGTAAAAACAATTTGCAGTGCCGTGTCAAAATCAATGTCATTGCATACAAGCGGATTTGAAATATGTCCATCCTCCAGAATACGCAGGGCAGTCAACACCATTGCGATCCTGAAAGTTATGAGACCCAGGCGCAGGCTGCTGGCATTGAAATCGCTGGCTAACAACAAATGGTTTCGCTCATAAAGTTCCTCGAATTTCTCGGTAAACAGTTCCCCTTGCCTTGATGTCAGTTTAAACTCAATGGGCTGGGTTTGGCTATTCAAGGTTTCATACAAGCGAAGTATCAAATCACCCTTTTCCTTGAAATACATGACCAAATCCACACCATCGTCTTCAAGAAATGGATTCTTGAATTTGGCATGGTGCTCATAGGCATAAAAAAGGAAGCGGCTGAATAAACCATTCTCCACGTTGGGCATAATGTTTTGGACCTGTTTGGGCGTACCTGCCAACATAATGGCGATTCTGGGATTCAAGATTTCGATGAATTCGTTTTCTTTTCGCCTGAACATGGAAGCTTTTTCATGATGAAAACCTTTGCGCAGGACATCGCAAAAGTTTCCCCACTCTTGCTTGAGCGATGATGCCAGGGTATCTGCTTCGGTTTCAAGTATAATTATACTGATTTCATTTTCGGAAATCGCCTGGATAAATGCCGAGGCACTGCAGTTTGCGGGGACGAACAGTTTCCGCCGTTTGGGTTCAATGGGCATTGAAGCTCCTTCACGCTGGCTTTTGGGAAGGTTGTTGTATTCGCTGAGTTGCCGGTCATACTCAGCTTTTTCGATCTTTGATTGCTTGACCAGTTGTTCGTGAATTGAACTCCCAAGGTAGTAAGCCCATTCAAGAATACCTTTACCTGAACCGGCCGGGGCTGTGACAAACGAAAACAGATGGGGTGAATACGACTTCCTGAAATACTTGCCCTCATACCTGGGCAAACAACCACTGATTACGGTTAGGGCACCCACCAGAATGACATCTTTCTCGACCGCATCGGAAAACATATTGCAACACTCACGCAGCAACACAGGCAAGCGTGCATGAATCATTTCAGGTAATCGAGGAGTATCGTGGAAGGGATGCAAGGGTATTACATCCTCAACTTTTTCCTTTTCCTGCGTTTCCTGTATCCCCTGGCTTTCGTCAACTGGCTCCACTGATAATTCAGGCAGCACCTCCGGTTCAACACTTTGTGGTTCATGCTCTTTTTGCTTTTTAACAGGATTGGATATGTCAATCTTGGCTTGTTTTGCGTAATAAAAGAATGTGTTGATATGTACCTTATCCCGGCTTGTATTCAAACATGCAGTGTACTGCTTATCGCATTCATCATGCTGATAACTCCCATAAATACGGCTTATCCGATGAAAGTAATCACGTCCTCGTTCACCAAATTCATGTGCCAGGGCAAAACCGATCATCACCCAGTCGGCATATGCTGACGTGATATCCACGCATGATTCCTCAATTCGCCTGATCACAATTTCAACATCGTCACCCGTATTTGCTGGAAAATGGGTTGGCTGAATTTGTATTTCCTTGAATTGCTTCACCTTCCTGAGCCAATGCTTCGCATCAAACGTCTTTTCGGACAATGCACCATCAAAAACATTTGGATTGATATATGCATCCGGATCACAAGGCATAAAACAAGCCCTTGAAACATCCTTGCCTGACTTGTCAATAACGATGTCGTACGTTTCTTTGATGTACGCCTCAACCGCCCTGAAAATTTCGGAATGCGTCAATTCACCAATGGCTACTGATATGATCCACTTCAACCCGTCGCCCGAGGGTGACACAAATAACAATTTTGTTTCCAGGCATGGATCATTTTTCAATTTCTCCTTCAATTGGGAAACATCGGGAATGTGGTCAAAATCAATGGTCATCAAACCTGAATGCCTTGACAAGCCTGAATCCTTGCGCGATAAAAAAACCCCCGAAAAGGTTACATAGCTAAATTTCAATGCCTTATACTTTCGGGCCTCATCGGGTATTTTAATCTCCCTTAATTCATTGGTGATCTTGCGAAAAGAATCAGACCGAATCAAATTATAAGCCTCAACAAGGCTCACGTTTTTAAATGGATTAGTGTTCGAGACCGGGGGCTTGAAATAACTGAATTCAGGAATTTTTACCTCCTCCGATGGAGGTCGTTGGGGTTCAATGCGCGATGCATTCTGCCCTGAATCCTGGCTATTTTGACATTTAAAGTATCTTTCGTCGAGGTTCAGCTTCAGTTCCTTGTTGAGACATCTGTACAAATTCGTGTCTGTAACACCGTAATGCAGTGCCGCAAACTCAAATGGATTGCCTTTGAATTCAGGAAGTTCAGTATCATAATACAGATACTGCTCCCCTTCAAGGAAAAGTTTTAACGTAACGCGATCCTTGTTGAAAGGGTTGTTGGCCAAATCTACATCATCGCCCGAAAAGTGAATAATTTCATTTCCATACCTTTCGCGCATAACCAGGCGATAAATTGACAAACCCTTGTAAGTCTTGCGCAAGATTTCCTGCTTAATCATCATGTGGTTTTAATTTAGAAGTGTGGTAATAATTTTTGTTCAGGATTTCCTCAATATCATTGACCCTGTAAAAATATTTACCGCTGAGACGGGAATAAGGCAAAACCCCACTTTCGCGCATGGTCTGCAAGTTTCTCTTGCTTATTTTCAGTGCCGACATCAATTGTTCACTGTCAATCCATGATTGGTGGAACAGTTCCAAACGGGAGCGTTTCATAACCAGAATCAAGGCCATCATTTCCTTGAGTGAGCTTGAAAGTTCAAGTATTAGTTGCATCATTTCTGCCACGGAAGTTTCCTCCAGTCAAACATTCAAGAATCCTGAATTTTTTTGAAAAAATAGATCGTTATTTTTAAAAATAGTCTGCCCACACATCTATATATATATAAACGCGAATACATCTTTTTAACAAGCGGGTCGTTAAGAAAACGGTCAGCAGACCATGAATTAAAACAAGCTTAATCCTTTTAAATGAACGATGGTGCAATATAGGAACAATAATTCATAACACCAAGCACCGGTTAAAATATTTAAAAAGAAAATAAGGGAAGGAGGCGGGCAACATTAAAAAATACAAATATGTCATATGCATTTTGTGCATTTTGTGCATTTTGTGCATTTTGAAAAATTGAGATTTTTCAAAAAACGTGGACAAAACGTGGACAAAATTATTTTGCCACCAATAATGCAGTTCTATGACAGGAAATTTTCGTTAAACGCGAGCCTAAAAAACAACCCATCAGGTAAAATAAAAAAAGAGCCCTGCCTACAGTTTTGTTGTTGGCAAGGCCCTTTTAATGTTTTACTTTAACCAGGCAGTCTAATGACTAAAATTCCAGGTATCTATCCGGA
>DIFU01000077.1:0-56888 GCA_002419285.1 Prolixibacteraceae bacterium UBA5740
GATCTTGATTCATGTTCAGACTTTCTTTAGGCTAAGGTTTAAAAGTTAATTATACACAAAAAGAGGCTACCCAATATGGGCAGCCTCTTTAATAATCCTTCAAGATCAATAGATTTTTTTATCGTATAGAATCCTTCAGGCAAATTGCATCCATTACTCAAACTGCATGTTAGCCATACGCTTGTAGTAATTATATCTCCATTTGGCATTCTCTTCGGCCGAAGCAAACAAAATGGTTGCTTCTTCAGGGAATGATTTTTTCAGGGAAGTGTAACGTACTTCACCATTCAGGAACGACTGGAATTTCGACCAATCAGGTTCTTTTGAGTCGAGCTGGAATGGGTTCTTACCCTGTTCTTCAAGCCTTGGATCGTAACGGTATAGTGACCAATAACCAGCTTCCACTGCCCTTTTCATTTCCTCCTGTGACTGACCCATGCTGTTTCTCAGTCCATGCGCAATACAGGGAGAATAGGCAATGACTATTGATGGTCCGGGATACTCCTCTGCCTCGCGAATAGCTTTAAGATATTGCAACTGATTTGCTCCCATTGCCACCTGAGCAACATAAATATATCCGTAAGACATCAGCATGGTACCCAAATCCTTTTTCCGGATCTTCTTGCCGGATGCAGCAAATTTAGCAACTGCCCCAACAGGTGTAGCTTTGGATGATTGTCCACCTGTATTGGAGTAAACTTCGGTATCCAAAACGAGGACATTAATATCCTGCCCACTTGCCAACACATGGTCAAGGCCTCCAAAACCGATATCATATGCCCATCCGTCACCTCCGAAAACCCAGATTGATTTCTTAATCAGGTATTGCTTCAGAGAGAGAATGATCTGAGCATATTCTTCGGTCCTTCCGGTCAGAACTCCGATTACCTTGTTGGAGGTCTCCTCAGATTTTTTAGCATCATATTTGGTCTCCATCCAATTCCGGAATGCAGACTCAACTTCTGCGGGTACACCATCCTTCATGGCATTTTCCATTACCATGGAAATCCGGTCTCTCTGTGCCGAGACACCTTCAGCCATACCAAAACCATACTCTGCATTATCTTCGAAGAGAGAATTCGCCCAAGCGGGACCACGACCGGAATCATTATTCTTGCGATAAGGAGTCGCAGGAGCAGAACCACCATAAATTGAAGAGCAACCGGTAGCATTGGCCACCATCATTCTTTCACCAAAGAGTTGGGTTACCAGTTTCACATGAGGAGTTTCGCCGCAACCAGCACAAGCACCTGAGAATTCGAACAATGGCTGAGCAAACTGTGAATTCTTCACATTTTGCATTTTGTCAGGCAAATTCTCTTTGGTTTTGACGTTTTTCACCATGTAATCCCATCTTTCAATCTCGTCGTGCTGGGTATCCAATGGTACCATTTCAAGTGATTTCACTTTCGAAGGACAAACATCAGCGCAGTTTCCACAACCGGTACAATCAAGAACACTTACCTGAATTCTGAAAGAAAGACCAGGGAATGTTTTAGAGGGAGTTGCTTCCCGAAGGTCAGTACCTTCAGGGACATTAGATGCTTCATCAGCTGATAACAGGAATGGACGAATAGCTGCGTGAGGACAAACATAGGCGCACTGGTTACACTGGATACAGTTATCGGCATGCCAGGTAGGTACATTGACAGCGATACCGCGTTTTTCATATTCAGCCGTACCTGCTTCGAAGGTGCCATCTTCATATCCTGCAAACATTGAAACAGGAAGTTCATCCCCTTTCTGGGCGTTGATAACGTCGACGAACTTCGAAATATATTTTGGACGCAACTGATCGCTGACTTCGTCAGTGTTCAGTTTAATGTTTTTCCATTCAGATGGCACATCAACCTTCACAACATTCTCGCCACCAGCGTCTATTGCTGCGAAGTTCATGTTTACTACCTGTTCTCCTTTGCGGCCATAACTCTTGACAACTGCCTTTTTCATTTCCTTGACTGCAAGGTCATAAGGAATCACATTGGTGATTTTGAAGAAGGCCGCTTGCATGATGGTATTGGTACGTGTTCCAAGTCCAAGATCCTCACCTAGTTTGGTACCGTTAATAATATAGAAATTGATATTATTCTCGGCCAAATATTTTTTCATTTGGTCGGGAAGTCTCTTCCTGGTCTCTTCCACATCCCAGATAGAGTTCAACAGGAATGAACCACCTTTCTTAAGACCTTTCAATACATCATATAGGTTTATATATGCAGGAACGTGGCAGGCAACAAAGTCAGGCGTAGTCACCAGGTAAGTTGAACGAATAGGCTTGTCACCAAAGCGAAGATGAGAACAGGTAAACCCACCCGATTTCTTGGAGTCGTACTGGAAATAACCCTGGCAATATTTATCGGTTTCCTCACCAATAATTTTAATCGAGTTTTTATTGGCTCCTACAGTACCATCAGAACCCAGGCCATAGAATTTTGCCTGATAGGTTCCCTTGGGGGTGATGTCAATTTCATCCTTAAGAGGAAGTGATTTAAAAGTTACATCATCAACAATTCCGATGGTGAAACCATTCTTGGGCTCCCGCATTTCAAGATTTTCGAAGACTGCAAGTATCTGGGACGGTGTGGTATCCTTTGATCCCAGACCATATCTTCCACCTACAATAACCGGAGCATTTTCCTTGCCATAGAAAATTGACCTGATATCGAGGTATAAAGGTTCACCTTCAGCACCCGGTTCTTTGGCTCTATCAAGAACAGCGATCCTTTTGACTGACTTTGGAAAAACCCTGAAGAAATATTCACTTGAGAAAGGACGGAAAAGATGAACAGTAACCAAACCAACCTTTTTACCCTGGCTAATGAGGTAATCAATTGTTTCACGGATGGTTTCAGTCACTGAGCCCATTGCGATGATAATATTCTCGGCATCGGGTGCACCATAATAGGTGAATGGATGGTACTGGCGTCCGGTAACTTTGGCCATTTCATTCATATAGTGCTCAACAATATCGGGCACAGCATCATAGAAACGGTTACTTGCCTCTTTCGCCTGGAAGAAAATATCCGGGTTTTGGGCAGTTCCTCTGGTAACCGGGTGTTCAGGATTAAGCGCCCGGTCACGGAAGTCCTGAATCGCCTTCATGTCGACAAGAGGCAACATTTGCTCGGTTGTCAGTAATTCAACCTTTTGCAATTCGTGGGAAGTTCTGAATCCGTCAAAGAAAGCAAGGAAAGGAACCCTTGATTTCAAGGTTGCAAGATGTGCTACACCAGCAATATCCATCTCCTCCTGGACGGAACCAGCAGCAATCAAGGCAAATCCGGTCTGACGGGCAGCATATACATCGCTATGGTCACCAAAAATGGAAAGGGCATGTCCGGCAAGAGCCCTGGCGCTGACATGGAATACGGTTGGCAAAAGCTCACCGGCAATTTTATACATGTTGGGAATCATCAGCAGCAATCCCTGTGATGCAGTATAAGTTGTGGTAAGTGAGCCTGATTGCAGAGCTCCATGCACGGCTCCTGAGGCTCCACCTTCGCTTTGCATTTCAGCAAGCCTGATAGGTCGACCGAACATATTGGTTTTTCCATAAGCAGCCCATTCATCAACGTACTCCGCCATGGTTGAAGAGGGAGTAATCGGATAAATACAAGCCACCTCACTGAACATGTAACTCATGTGCGCTGCAGCATAGTTACCGTCACAAGTAATGAATTTTTTTTCTTTTGACATGATTCAAACTGATTGGTTATAATTTTAATATTTGTTCTGGTTTAAAAAATAAGGTCATAAACAGGTCAATACAGGAATCCCATCAACCAAAGGGGAATTTTCTTTCCTTCCCCGATTTCTACCATATCAGCAGCGGCATATGCATCACCGCTGGCTTCAGTTTTTCTACCCCCTACAAGGAAATTATACTGATGATTTATCGTGAAATCTGCAACACTGCTGCTTTTAATGTCATAACGACTTCCCACCTGATTATAAAAGAATGTATGACGCAAATTCACAGAGTCAGTGTTCTCAGGCATAATGGCATATAACAGATTTGTGTTGTGCATATATACCCGTTCGGGCTTCCGGGCCTCATCCTGGTCTCCATTCATATACAAAAGCTGTATAAGCCTGGCATTCCTTAAATATTTAAGATAGTTCATCACCGTAGCTCTGGAAGTTTCGATGGCAGATGCTAATTTACTAACATTCGGCGAAAATGGGGTTTCTGAAGATATGATATATAGCAGCTTTCTGAGCTTGGAAAGATACTTTAGCTCTACCTGATTAATGTAAGGAATGTCGATTTCCAAGGCAAGGTTAATATTTTTCAGAAGCGTGTTGACATAAAAACTCTGGTTATCCATAAAATAAGGATAATATCCGTACTTCAGGTAATCAGAGAAAAAAGCCAGCGGCTTAACCTGATCCACCACTGATTGTGCAATTGAAACATGATTACTGATTATATCTTCGAGCGAATATGATGGAAAATCCAAACCTGTCTTATAATTAAGAAATTCCCTGAATGAAAGTCCATCAAGATAATAAAGTTTCACTATACCATTCAAATCCGGATTCTCTTCAGCGACCCGTAAGACAGGGGATGCAGTAAAAACGATTTTTAGTCCTGGAATTTCATCAAAACACTTTCGCAACTCGGATGACCATTCGGGATATTTATTGATCTGGTCAAGAAACAGAACCTGCCCTCCCCTTTTAGAGAATTCATCTGCAAAAGAAAACAGTCGTCTTTTGGTAAAATAGAAATTGTTCAGGTTCAGATAGAGCACTGACCTGTCATTTCCGTACTCTTTTCGTATATGATCGAGGATAAATGCCGTTTTACCGACCCCTCTGAATCCTTTAATGCAAATCAAGGGATAATCCCAATCAATACGACTGATTAACTGCCGTTCCAGGTATTGACCAGGACTTTCGAGCAGAGTATTATGAAGGTGATATAAAAAGTCCAAAATCGTATGTTTTTATCCTCAACAAAAATAACCAGCTTTCTGAAATTTTTGTCATCCCTGGATTACAAAATACGATTATGATTGCAATTTATAATTAGTAAAAATAAGTGCTTTATTGAGGCCTTACAATGACACAATTCAATTCTATCCCCAAATAGTCATCATGAGCGCCACAAAAAGCAAAGAGGCTAACCCCTTTGGAATAGCCTCTCTATAAATGAACATTATACTAAGTCTAAGAATCTGCATTCATGGAAATCAGGAATTCCTCCATTGACCGGGTCTTCATCAGTCGATCTTTCATAAACTCCATTGCTTCGAGAGAATTCATCGCACCAAGATAATTTCTAAGAATCCACATTTTATCAAGAATATATTTTGGGAAGAGCAGATCCTCACGGCGTGTACTTGATGCAGGAATATCCACAGCAGGGAATATTCTTTTATTTGAAAGTTTACGATCAAGTTGTAATTCCATGTTACCGGTTCCCTTGAATTCTTCAAAAATGACATCATCCATTTTTGATCCGGTTTCTGTCAGTGCAGTCGCCAGAATAGTCAGTGATCCACCGTCTTCAATATTTCGGGCAGCACCAAAGAATCGTTTGGGTTTTTGAAGCGCATTGGCATCCACGCCACCGGAAAGAACTTTTCCGGATGCCGGCTGCACGGTATTGTATGCCCTGGCAAGCCGGGTTATTGAGTCGAGCAAAATTACCACATCGTGTCCACACTCCACCAAACGTTTTGCCTTTTCCAGAACCATGCCAGCGACACGTACATGCCTATCAGCCGGTTCGTCAAAAGTGGACGAAATTACTTCGGCGTTTACACTTCTGGCCATATCAGTAACCTCCTCAGGGCGCTCATCAATAAGCAAAACAATCATGTAAACTTCAGGATGGTTAGCTGAAATAGCATTGGCAATCTCTTTTAAAAGAACGGTTTTACCGGTCTTGGGCTGGGCAACGATCAATCCGCGCTGTCCCTTTCCGATCGGTGCAAACATATCAACAATCCTAGTGGAAGCATTATCGTGCCCCTTACCGGTCAATTCAAATTTCTCGTTTGGGAAGAGGGGTGTCAGGTGATCGAAAGGAATCCTGTCACGGATAAATTCGGGCGATCTTCCGTTGATTTCATGAACTTTGATAAGCGGAAAATACTTTTCCCCTTCCTTGGGAGGGCGAATGGTCCCTTTGATAGTATCCCCTGTCTTCAAACCAAAAAGTTTAATCTGTGATTGGGACACATAAATATCATCAGGAGAGTTCAGGTAGTTGAAGTCAGCAGAGCGCATGAACCCATAACCTTCAGGCATGATTTCCAAAACTCCCGCATTGGTGACTATTCCATCAAATTCATAGTTTTTATCAACAGGCATTTGCTTTTCAGCAGGGCGCTCCTGTGGTCTTTCACTTGGGCGCTCTACCGGCTTTTCGCTTGGCCGGTCGTTTGGCCTGTCTGCCACCTTATCAAAAGGTTTATGCTGTTTTTGCTGGTTATCGCGCTGCTGGTTATCCCTCTTGATTTGCCAGTCAGGCTGCTTTAGCCTTCTCTGATGACCACCCTGTTGTTGATTGACATTATTGGATTCACGCTTTTCAAAACGCTTTTTTTCTTCCTTATTCTTATCTGAAGGATTGGTCGAGGAATTTTCAGGATCCTTTATGGAGTTTTTGGAACCATCATTAGATTCTGAATCTATGGGGTCCTGAGACACAAGTGCAGCTTTTGATTCATTTTCCTTAGCTTCCAGCTTTTTAAGCTCCGAGCTTAAATTTGCATTTGGCTTTTCACGTGTGAATTCCTGAATGATCGCCCGCAGTTGATCTCTTCGGGATACAGGTCGGTCAGATGATGATGGAATTACTTCTTGTTCACCTGCCGGATTATTATCGGAAACTTTTTTATCTTCCCCCTTGTTGCTTTTTGGCAGGTCATTTCCGCGTTTACCTTTCTTTTTGGAAGATCCTACACCAAGGTCAGCAGGATCAACCTTGCTTAGTTTGGGAGTTTTATCACGCTTCAAAATAATCTGCTTTGCTTTTAGATCCTCTGCCTTATCACTTTGCTCTACATTATGTATAGCCTGTGCATCCAGGATCTTATAGATTAGTTCCTGTTTCTTATAGGATTCTATTCTTTTAATTTTCAACTCTTTACCTAACTCCCTCAATTCAGGAAGGAGCTTTTTGTTGAGTTCCTCAATATCGTACATACTTAATATGATTATAACTTAATGTAATTTGGAATAAATCAGGAAAAAATTTGTGAGGATTGCCAATCTGGCCTTAGAGGGCGCAATATTAACTAAAAAGTTTCGAATCAGCAAGAATTTGCAAAATTTAAAAGCTGTATTAGAACATTTTAACAAGAACTACTATTAAACTACTATTTTATCCTTTTGTCGTAAAATATTTCTAAGAATAGAAACCTAATTATCAACAAAATAATAAACGCCGCTGAATTATTCAAATTCATCTACAAGGATCTCAATTTTTTCGCTAAATTCGCACATCCGACAAAACACTAACAATTTGCACAACACATCTGGTGATGAGGCAACTTAAAATTTCCAAGCAAGTAACGAACAGAGACACTTTGTCACTCGATAAATATTTGCATGAGATTGGCAAAGTGGAGTTATTGTCGGCAGAGAATGAAGTTGAAATGGCCAAACGGATCAAGAAAGGTGACCGCCAGGCTTTCGAAACCTTAATAAAAGCCAATCTAAGATTTGTGGTTTCAGTTGCAAAGCAATATCAGAATCAGGGACTTAGCCTTCCCGACCTAATCAATGAAGGTAATATGGGTCTGATTAAAGCTGCTGAACGTTTTGATGAAACCAGGGGTTTTAAATTCATTTCTTATGCAGTCTGGTGGATTCGACAATCAATTCTTCAAGCTTTAGCAGAACAGGCTCGCATTGTTAGGCTCCCACTTAATAAGATTGGTTCTATAAGCAAGATCAACAAGACTTTCACCTTATTGGAACAGGAATTCCAACGAGAACCCACCAATGAGGAAATGGCAGAAATCCTGAACACCAGCACTGAATTAATCGAGGACTCACTTTCCATTTCCAATACGCATATGTCAATGGATGCACCTGTAGGTGACGATGAAAGCAACAACCTATACGACATTCTTTTAAATAATGATTCACCCAGCCCCGACAACGAGCTGATCACTGGTTCACTTCGCAAGGAAATTGAACGATCACTTGCTACACTTGGGGAACGTGAAGCTGACATACTTCGATACTATTTCGGACTCAATGGCTATCCTCCTTATACACTTGAAGAAATAGGTGACGAATTTGGTCTAACCAGGGAAAGAGTGCGGCAAATTAAGGAGAAAGCCGTTAAAAAGCTCAAAAACCAATACAGAAACCGACTATTAAGAAGTTATCTGGGGCATTAAGCCTGGAAACATCAAAAACTTGTGCATGGATAGAAGAATCATTGCCCCATCCATCCTGGCTGCCAATTTCAACCAACTTGGTACCGACATTGAGATGATTAATAATAGCAGTGCCGCATGGATCCATTGTGATGTAATGGATGGTGTATTTGTACCCAATATTTCATTTGGAATCCCAATCATAGAGCATATAAAGAAAATCGCAACAAAGCCCCTTGATGTCCATTTGATGATAATCCATCCGGAGAATTTCATCCAGCAATTTGCAGATGCAGGTGCCGATGTCCTGACTGTCCATTATGAAACATGCCCACACTTGCATAGGACGATCCAACAAATCAGGCTAGCCGGAGCTAAACCAAGTGTATGCCTTAACCCACACACCCCAGTATCGGTCCTCGAAAACATTATCACGGAAATTGAAATGGTTCTCTTGATGTCAGTAAATCCGGGGTTTGGAGGGCAGAAATTCATTGAGGGCACCTACGAAAAAGTCAGACAACTACGAAATCTGATCGAACAAAAAAATCCATCTTGCCTGATAGAGGTAGATGGCGGTGTCAATCTCGATACTGGCAAACATCTTTTTGAAGCTGGTGCAAATGTGTTGGTAGCCGGAAGTTTTGTCTTTAATTCTCCGGATCCATTGGAAACTATCAGACGTTTAAATAATATCTGACTGGAAAACCTTTCAATTATAAAGGATTTTCGAAGCGACATTTTCAGCAATTTTCTTCCCGACAAGCATCTCCACAGCCTTTAGGGAAAAGGCAATGGCATAAGCAACTCCCTTGCCGGTGAGCACATGTCCGTCCAAAACCACTCCATCTGTTAATATTTCGGCACCTTCGAGATACTTTTCAAAGCCCGGGTAGCAAGTTGCCTTCCTGCCTTTAAGTATCCCATTAACTCCCAACACCAAGGGAGCTGCGCAAATTGCACCTAAATATTTTTGTCTCTGGTTAAACTTACCCAAAACTGTTTTCAAGCCTTCATGGTTGTTAAGATTCATGGCCCCAGGCATTCCTCCAGGCAAAATAATCATATCCTGGTTATCGAAATCTATATCAAAAAATGCCTTATCAGCTTCAATGGAAAGTAAATGTGAGCCACTGACGTAGAGGGTATCTCCCAAATGACAAATGGTTACTGTAACACCTGCCCGTCGCAGAATATCAATAACCGTTACCGCTTCAATCTCTTCAAAACCTTCGGCAAGAATCACTACAACTTTTCTCATGCTAACAAATTATTTTGGTATTCTCAATTTCCCGCACAGGGCATTAAAACGCTAAAATGAATTATGAAACTCTTCATATTGATAAAATTAATGGAAGTTTCCGGATTTTGGCTCGGCAGTCAATACATTATCTCCTCGAAAAAAGTAAAAAAAAGAGACCCTGTCAACGAAGGGCCTCTTTGAGTAGAGCTATGTATAACTATCAGTTTGGAGCATATTCAATCAGTGTCTTTTCCAGTTTCTTGCGTGTGAAGAATATACGGCTTTTGACAGTTCCCAAAGGAAGATTTAACTCATCTGCGATTTCCTTATACTTATAACCTTCGAGAAACATCGTGAAAGGAATGCGATATTCATCTTCAAGGGCCTGGATGCTCTTATTGATTTCCTGTGAACTAAATACCGAATCCGGACCAGGATGCACACCGTCCTTTGTGGAAGCCACATAATAATCATTGGTTGAACCTTCGAAGGTATTTTTTGTTTTTACATTGCGACGGTAATCGTTAATGAATGTATTTTTCATGATCGTATAGATCCATGCCTTGAAATTTGTATTCTGTGCAAATTTATCACGATAGGTCAATGCTTTAAGAAAAGTCTCCTGTAACAGGTCATTGGCTCTTTCACTGTCAGATGTCAGGCTCAAGGCATAGTAATGGAGCTTATCACTTAAACCAAGTAAAGCAGAATTGAATTGAACTTGAGTCATGGCGTTTTTAGTTTTTAATTTTGTTTAAGCAAAAATACACAAAGCGTAACAAGATTAAAAGATTTATAGGTGTTTTTATCGTTGATTTTATCTATTATTAATAGAAATTCCCTATGACAATCACATAAACCTTATTATGAGCTAATTACAAAAATTACTATTTTAAATAACAGTCAAACTCTTTTCGATTTTTCTCCCGGTTTATTCAATATTTGGTTTTTAGCATGATTTTGCCTGAGATAATTGCGTGTTTTTGAATGATCGTTAGTTTTGCGACAATTTTTCATACAATGAAAACAACTCGTTATAGAATAAACCGCCTAATCACCTTCAAGCAATGGTCGGGAAAAAGCTATGCTCTTTTCAGGGTAATCAAACAAACTATCAGAATTGCTGTTTTGTCCACAATATACCATGGCGCTTCAGCCAAGGCTTCTGATACCATTTCCTTTGTGTCGGCCGACAGTCTTAAAGCCATGACAACCGTTGAATTGGAAGAGATTGCGATAGGAGCAGACAGGGCTCCGGATGTATATTCAGATGCGGCAAGAATAATCACTGTCATTACCCGTGATCAGATAAAAACACGACCTGCCGCAACTCTACCCGATGCCTTGAAATTCGTTACTGGCGTAGACATCCGTCAGCGTGGCCCTGAAGGAATCCAGTCGGACATATCAATCCGCGGCGGGACATTTGACCAAACCCTTATTCTACTCAATGGTATTAACATTACAGACCCCCAAACTGGCCACCACAACCTTAATATCCCCCTTAATCTTAACCTTATTAGCCGCATTGAAGTCCTTGAAGGACCGGCTTCCAGAGTTTACGGACCGAATGCATTTTCAGGGGCAATAAATCTGGTAACCTCACCTGAAGAGTCCTCTCCCCTTTCAGTTAATGCCAGCTATGGCAGTTTTAATTCTCTATCAGCCAATATTTCAGGTCACTGGAAAGTTGGGCAATTCATTCATTTGGTTTCGGCTGGATATAAAAAATCGGATGGATACATTGCAAATACCGACCATGAGGTCTCTGACTACTTCATTCATACCACTGGTAAAATCAATAATGGCAAATTGGATTTTCAAGCAGGATACTCCAACAAAGAATTTGGTGCACAGGCATTTTACACCCCGAAGTATCCTGAACAGTTTGAAGCGACAAAAACTTTCCTGACCTCTTTGAGATATACTTCTCAGGGACAAGTTAAATTTTCGCCATTTATCTATTGGAGACGTCACACTGACCGTTTTGAACTGTTCCGCAACGAAGCTCCAGGTTGGTATTCGACGCACAATTATCATCGTTCTGAAGTTATCGGTTCGGGAATCACGGCCTGGTATCTGCATCGATATGGCAGAACTACCATAGGAAGTGAAATCCGGTCCGAAAGTATCATCAGCAATGTATTGGGCGAACCGATGACCTCCCACATCAAGGTTTCAGGAGAGGAAGCCTTCTATACCAAATCTGCCGATCGTTATGGCTTTTCCCTGTTTTTTGAACACCGATACAGAATCGACAGATTCAGTCTGGCTGCAGGATTTCTGACTCAAAATCGTTCAGGCACCAAAGATCATTGGGAAGTATATCCAGGAGCCGATCTTAGTATACAACTGACTGCTAATTCAAGCATTTTTGTTTCGGGCGGTCAATCATTGCGCCTGCCAACTTTTACCGACCTATATTATTCAGGACCTTCCAATCAGGGAAATCCGGAATTGAAACCTGAAATGGTGACTTATGCAGAAGCAGGATGGAAAGGGCAGTATCAAGGAATTCAGACTCATACCGGGATTTATTACCAGACAGGCAGGAATATGATTGACTGGATCAGGGAATCAAGCGAGGAGGTATGGCGAACCGCCAATCATACGGAAATCAGAGGCAAGGGCTTTCAGGCTTCAATATCAATATTTCCGAAAAAGCTTTTTAAAAATCGGACTCCCATAAATATTATTGCATTAGGTTATAATACGAACCTTCAAAAGAAAAACGAGCAAGATGTAATATCATATTATGTATTGGATTACATTCGACATAAAGGAACGATGCAAATTGAACACCGGATCCTTGAAAATCTAAGTATGAACTGGAGTGTCCTTTATCAGGACAGAAATGGATCCTATACAGAATTCAACAATACCCAGCCCACTGAAAAAGAATATAACCCGTTTTGGCTTTTAGATTCAAAACTCTCTTACAGAAAAGGAACTCTAACGGCTAACATTCAAGTCAACAACATTTTTGACCACCAATATTTCGATTTTGGCAATATTTCACAACCAGGCAGATCAATCAGGGGAAGTATCACCATATCGTTAAATCAACCATAAATCAAAAACCAAATCACCTTTCCAGAAGCTAAAAAGTGTTGAATCTGTTTAATCAAAAAGCTGAATAGTGTATATTCGCAGAAAATTAAATACCTATGTTGAAAGGAATATTAGCGATTGCCGGACAGCCCGGATTATACCGACTGGTTGCAGAAGCCAGAAATAGAATTATTGTGGAATCATTGAACACCGGGAAAAAACTTCCGGTCAATACTTCAGCCAAGATCAGTTCACTTGAAGACATCGCCATATATACCATCGAAAACGATGTCCCATTAAAAGAAGTACTAAAAAATATCCATGACCTCGAGAATGGAGGCAAAACATTGGATCCAAAATCCACTCCACAGGAGTTAAAGAAATATTTCCGGACAGTGCTTCCAAGTTATGATGAAGACAGGGTTTATGTCTCTGATCTTAAAAAAGTCGTCACATGGTATAATATCCTGCAAGAAAATTCCCTATTGGATTTCACGGAAGAAACCAAGGATGACGGTATTGTAGAAGAAGACACATCGGCGTCAGAATAGGGTATTTTTTACGCCTGACAAATGCAAGTCCTGATTGTATCTGGACAATAATATTTTAAAAAGTTCGGTTGTAGCCAGTGCATCGCCTGCGGCGCGGTGTCTGGCTTCAATATTTATGCCCAGGTCATTACAAATATTTCCAAGAGAGTAAGATGGGTGCCCCGGAAGCAATTTTCTAGATAATTGCACAGTACAGAGTTTTTTCCGGACAAAGTCATAACCCAAACGACTAAACTCTTCCTGAATAAAACGGTAGTCAAAACTTACATTGTGGGCAACAAAAATTTTTCCTGCCGTCAGCTCAACAATCTTTCGGGCCACCATATAAAATTTTGGGGCACCCGATACCATTTGATTGGTGATCCCTGTTAGCCTTGTTATCTGATAAGGTATATCAATTTCCGGATCTATAAGTGTCTGATAAACATCAGTCACTGCAGTACCGTTAAATGATACAATGGCAATTTCTGTAATTTTTCCGTATTTATACAAATTTCCGGTCGTTTCTATGTCTATTATCGTATACACTAGGAAATTTTTAATTACTTTTGTATTTAGTTTTAAGTAAATATATTATATTCAAACCAAAATGCACGCAATACGTTTATTTAATTAGAACTAAATTATATTTGAAGAAATCACAATTCAACTTTAAATTCTTAGATATGAAAAGAACTACACTTTTTACTCTTGCCTTTCTTCTGGCATTAGGTGTATTTGCACAGAATGCCGATAACAAATGGGCATTAGGTATCGGAGGTGGAGCTTACTTCACCAATGTTATTGGTGCTACAACTACTGCACCCGATGATGGGGTTGGTTTCACACCAGAGCTATACCTGAGCAGGTATCTTAGCCCTTCATTTGATGCCTATCTCAAAGGCAATTTAGGTCTATGGAGTAGCACTACCGAAGTCAGCAAACTTGATGTTGGCCAGGTTGCTCTTAACCTGAGGTACAAATTCTTCAATGACAAAATTCTAGCAGCTGACAGTAAGGTTCAACCTTATTTGTTTGCGGGAGCTGGTTTGTTAAGTGATCATAGCACAAATGGTGCAACCTACAATGGTGGTCTTGGATTCAAATTCCCTGTATCCAGCATGACTTCTCTCTTTCTTGAAGGAGGTTATATACATGGCATCGAACCTGAAAACCTGAGCCGTGACAGGGATGACTTTTTCAAAGCAACTGTTGGGCTTGAATTTGCCTTTGGCAAAGGAAAAGACAGCGATGGTGACGGTGTTCCAGACAGGAAAGACAAATGTCCTGACACACCTGCCGGTGTAGCTGTTGATGCCGATGGCTGCCCGCTTGACAGAGATGGCGACGGCGTTCCGGATTATCTGGATGAATGTCCTGACACTCCTGGCCTCAAAGAACTGAAAGGTTGCCCGGATAGAGACGGTGATGGAATCCCTGATCACAAGGATGATTGCCCTGATGTTCCAGGCCTGGCCAAGTTCAATGGCTGTCCTGATACTGACGGTGACGGAGTACCAGACAACAAGGATGAATGTCCGAATACCCCTGCCGGTTGTCCGGTTGACGCAAAAGGATGCCCGCTTGATTCAGATGGTGACGGCGTAATTGACTGTGAAGACGACTGTCCAAATGAAGCAGGTCCAAAAGAAAACAAAGGTTGTCCTGTCGGACTTATTGAAGTAGACATGGGCCCGGTATACTTCGACTTCGACAAATTTGTCCTTAAGAATGAAGGAAAAGTAGAACTCGACAAACTGGTTTCTACGCTGAACGCTTCTAAAAAATATGAAGTTGTGGTTAATGGCCATACTTGTAACATTGGATCAGATAATTACAACCAATCACTTTCCGAAAAACGTGCACAGGAAGTTGTGAAATATCTGACATCCAAAGGCATCAATAATGCTTATGTAGGAGCTAAAGGCTATGGAGAAACCCAGCCAGCACAGCCCAACACTTCCATTAACAACAGGAAGCTTAACCGCAGGGCAGAATTTGATGTAAAAGTTCAGAAATAATAAACCTTTTTGATATTTAAAAAGTCCTTCCTTTTTGGGAAGGACTTTTTTTTGCTCATCCAAACACCAATTCGATCGTTATCAATTTATTACAATCAGATCATTTATCCTGTATCAATCAGAAAAAACGTTCAACTCCTCAAATTGAACTCAATTGTCATTAAAGAAAAACCAATCAGATAACACAGAAAAAAGAAGTCAAGTCCTTAAATTTTTCATAAATTGTTTGTTAATTTACAATAACTTACTTTGATTCAAATCAATGGTAGTAATATAATGTTCTAATTTTTCATGTCTTATTAACTATGAATGTATTTGTTGCAAAACTAAGTCCGGCTACAACAGGTCAGGATTTGGAAGCACTCTTTGGAGTGTACGGAGAAATTGTTTCTGCCAAAGTTATTTTTGACAAAGAAACCGGAAATTCAAAAGGCTATGGATTCGTTGAAATGAAAAATGACAACGAAGCACTGGCAGCTATTGAAGCGCTTAATGAAAGTGAATTTGATGGAAAGCAAATTGTTGTAAAAGAAGCGAAACCCAGGAAAGATAATACTCCCAGGCCACAACGAAAAACCTTTCAGAGGAGAGGCGGCGATTCACCCAACAGAGAAAATTACGGAAACCGTAGATATTAACCTGAAAAGGCTGTCTTTACTTGAGGCAGCCTTTTTTATAAAGATCCCATACCGAAACTGACTAACTTGCTGGCAACTTCGGACCAACTCCGTATATTCTGCGTATATTCTGCATATCTTGTCCATATGACAATACGGAATATATGGAGCAATTACGATGAATATATGACGCAAGTCCCTATAGGTATGGAACCACCCTTAGACTGTGTTCAATTAAAGGTGTAAATTCCCTTTCATGTTTACGATCCCAGCAGGGAATTTACTTTTACAAGTTCAGCGGACCTCTCATTCCTGATCGCATATTCAAATCCTGTCTGCAAAGAAAAACTACCGACATTGCCTTGAATATCAAGAGCCAAATAGCCGATCTGATGCTGCTCGAATCCTTCAATCTTTGCTGCAATACGTTTAACTGCTTCCCGGCATGCTTCATCGGGGGACATTCCATTACGCATAAACTCCACAACGAGAAACGAACCCAGGGTCTTCATCACAAGCTCCCCCGAACCTGTCGCAACAGCCCCTCCAATTTCACCATCTACAAATAGGCCTGCCCCGATAATTGGCGAATCGCCTACCCTACCATGTAACTTATAGGCCATACCACTGGTTGTGCAAGCCCCACATATCCTTCCCTCTGCATCTAAGGCAAGAATCCCAATTGTATCATGATTGGGTATAACTTCATTTTCGATATTGATAACCGGCTTAAAGGTCTGGTCCTCTTTTCTCCACTTCTTCCAGGCAGCCTTCGCCAAAGGGGTAATCAGACTTTCCTTCTTAAACCCATTTTTAAGGGCAAAGTCCAAGGCTCCTTTGCCAGTAAGCATAACATGTGGCGTTTTCTCCATCACAAGGCGGGCAACTGATATGGGATGTTTTATATGCTCCAGAAAGGCCACTGATCCTGCATTTCCTTTTTCATCCATTATACAGGCATCCAAGGTTACTTTACCTGTAGCATCGGGTAATCCACCATACCCAACGGTGATCACTTCAGGATCAGCTTCAGTGACCCTTGCAGCAACCTCAGCTGCATCAAGGGCATAACCTCCACTTTGAAGGATCTCCCAAGCTGCAGAGTTTGCCTTTACTCCATGGTTCCATGTAGAAATGACTACAGGAAAGTCTCCTTGACTTGCAGCTTTTGTAATTCCATTTGCTTTGCCGGCAAATAAAAATCCAGCTAAGCCAGTTCCTAATTTGCCAAGAAAAACCCGACGATTACTCATATATTACAATTTTCTATTAAAGCCTCAACATTTTTTTCTTTATCTTGAAAAATCAAAAAGAGAGAAATTTCCGACAGAAAAATACCTATTTTTACCATAAGAACTATATGATTTCGCGGTTGAGGCATTCCTTTTCTTATCCCGGTTCGTAATCCTGAATTTTTAAAACCTGCAAAACATCAAAACATCTGCGCTAGTAGTTTCAATTAATTACATTGCAAAAAAATGGAGAAGATCCTGATCATACTCGCACATCCAGCCATTCATAAATCAAGGGTTAACAAGGACCTTATACTTGCAGTCAGTGATCTGGAAAATGTTTTAGTAAATGATTTGTACGAAAATTACCCCGACTTTTTCATTAATGTCAAACGAGAGCAAGAACTTCTGCAAGAACACGATATCATCGTTTGGCACCATCCACTGTATTGGTATAGCTGTCCCGCAATCCTGAAAGAATGGATGGACCTGGTGCTGGAGCATGATTTTGCCTATGGTAGACAAGGTACCCGCCTGCATGGCAAAAAAGTCCTGAATGCCATTACTACAGGTGGAAGCGCTGAGGTATACAGCGAAAAAGGGAAAAACCATTTCACGATACATCAGTTCTTAATACCTTTTTTGCAAACCGCTAACCTTTGTGGGATGCAATACCTTGCTCCATATGTCATTCATGGCTCACATATGCTAAACAAAAGAGGTGTTGATTTTTATGCACAGAAATACAAAAAAGCGATTATTGCGTTGCGTGATGGAAAGTTCAATGCCGGTCAGCTTGTTACAACCTCTTATTTAAATGACCTAATTTAAGATGCAATGTACGGACAGGATTTCTTTTTACTTGCCCTCATATACCTACTTGCAGCTGTTATAGCTGTACCTCTGGCCCGAAAACTGGGGCTGGGCTCTGTCCTTGGCTACCTGGTTGCTGGTGTTCTGATCGGCCCATTCGTTTTGGGATGGGTTGGAAAAGACACTGAAAAAGTCATGCATTTTGCTGAATTTGGTGTCGTTTTAATGCTTTTTCTGATTGGGCTTGAAATGCAACCCATGGTTCTTTGGAAAATGAGAAGAACAATTTTTGGAATGGGAGGTACCCAGATGATCCTGTCTGTCATTATTATTGGAACAATAGCCTATCTGACTGGTTATCAGATTAACCAATCAATATCCATAGGCTTGATCATGGCTCTTTCATCAACAGCAATCGTACTTCAGACACTCGACGAAAAAGGACTTTTAAATAACTCAGGAGGAAGATCGTCTTTTGCTGTGCTGCTATTTCAAGACATAGCTGTAATTCCGATCCTTGCGCTGCTTCCACTGATGGCCGTCCTGGGAGGGAATTCCGAATCGGCATTCAATCCTGAAGCCCATGATACCTTATTTAGTTCCTACCCTGAAGTTATACAGATCCTGCTTATTGTTTTCGTTGGTGCCGCGATAATCTATTTCGGACGAATTGCTGCCCGACACATATTCCGGCTAGTCGCGGAAACCGGTATGAGAGAAGTGTTTACTGCCTCTGCTCTGTTGCTGGTGATCGGTGCTGCACTTGGAACGTCGGCTATAGGGCTCTCTCCTGCCCTGGGTACCTTTATCGCTGGTGTCGTTCTGGCAGATAACGAATATCGACATGAACTGGAAACTACCATCGAACCATTTAAAGGATTACTTCTCGGACTTTTTTTTATTTCCGTCGGTGCCAGTATCAATTTCTCGCTTTTGGTGCAAAATCCTTTTACCATTGCAGGATTTGTTCTCCTGCTAATTGCACTGAAATTTGGTGTTTTATGGATAACGGGTAAGCTCTGGGGATTAAAACATGGCCGCGAGATGCTTTTTGCTCTTGCACTTGCACAGGGAAGTGAATTTGGATTTATTCTTATCTCATTTTCTAACCAGATTAGAATCTTTGACGTCCAGACATCTGCCATGCTCATTATTATTATCATCTTCAGTATGGCAATTACTCCTTTCCTTTTGATGTTAAACGAAAAGGTTATCAGGCCCAGGTATATCCGTAAACGGAATCGGCAAGTTCCCGATGAACTCCCGGAAAAACGTAACAAGATCATTATAGCAGGATTTGGGAGATTCGGCCTGGTTGTCGGTCGGTTGCTGATGGCAAACGGACATAAGGTAACCATCCTCGACAGTAATCCCTCGAACGTGGAAATTTTGAGAAAATATGGTTTTAAACTCTATTACGGCGATGTTACCAGACCTGAAATGTTGGAAGCCGCCGGTGTAGCTGAAGCGAAATTACTGGTTTTAACAATGGCCGAATATGATGAAGCATTAAAGATCGCTGCATACTTAAAAAAGAATTATCCCCACTTAAAAATCGCTGCCAGAGCCAGAGACACATTCCATGCCTTTGAGTTTCACAAACTGGAATTAACCATGATACAGAGGGAAACCTTTAATTCAGCAGTAGAACTTGGGGCAAAAATATTAGAATTCATGGGTATGCCCCGATATCAGGCTTTCCGTTCAGCCCGAACCTTCAAACATCATGAAGAAGAGATCTTTGAAGAACTTTACCAACACTGGCTGGAGGATGAAAACAGATTTATCCAGGAGTCCAGACGTTTCTCCGAACAATTAAACGAGTTACTCCAGACCGAGAAGGAGTTTTCAATTCACGATACAGACTATGCATGGGACATTACAGCGATGAACACGGATGAGAATTCTGATAAAAACCCGGGCATTCAGAATCACTAATTTATTTTTTGACAGGCACTTTGTTTTCCATTGTAGAATAAAAATCTTTCATAATCGATTGCTGGTCGAAAAACTCCCAAATCCCAATATTTCTTTTATTTCCTGGCTGGTCTTTCCATGCCCCGTCAACATAAACTGGCGCAGGCAATTGCGTTAACTTTGCCCATTTGGGATTTTTCACAACAGCGACTGCAGCCATATCAAATAAGGCACGTGAAGGTAGATCTCCGTGAAGCTCAATGTGTTCAAACAAATTCACCGAATAATCACCAAAGCTGGAAAAGGTTCCCCCATGTCTTCCTATCACTGGTTCACTGATATGTGGGCCTTTACCTGGCATTCGTGTCCTGATTTCCTCAAGGCTTGCCCTTACGGCATCTGTCCCGGATGGTTTGCCATAGCGAACGGTAACCATTTCAAATGGCACCTCCAATGAGAGTATGTAATTCAGGGCTGGTATGTCATTGATCAGATTATACTCACCTGCATCCGGATAATTAGAACCAAGCCAAACAATACGGATTTTACTCGCTATGGAAGGATCTTTATGAAGGGCAAGGGCAACGTTTGTCAGTTTTCCGACAGGTAATAGGATAAGTTTGTCATTTTGGGTTGCATGGGCTTGTTCAATTATCAACTGAACAGCTTCAGAGCCGTCGAATACTTTCGAGGATAGAGCTGGCAGAATCTCATCAAACGAACCATTTGCACCTTTTATCAAAGGGATCTTTCCGAATTGATCACAAAGCCGCATCACTCTTTCAGCCTCCGTATACTGTTCACCAATATCGCCGCCGTTGAATGTCGCATTTACTGTAATACCCACAACATCAAAGTCATCTCCGTTAAACAAAAGGTAGGCCAGAGCATGCTGGTCATCGAGTTCATTATTCGCATCTGTATCAAAAAGAATCCTGGTTCTTTGATCTTGCCTCGATGCCACGGTCTGTAACATTAGTTTAGCGGTAACAGTCGAAGTTCTCCACCCATCCCCCGCTATACTTTGCAAAGAAAAAGCAATCATTAGAAGAGCCAAATAATTTTTCCCGTACAAATAGTTCATTTTGTATATTTTAATAAGATTATCAATTGAAGTGATCAGTAAAAATTTAACCCTGAATCTGAATAACAAAGAATTTTTCATTTAATTCCCTAAAGGTAATTAACCGTTCAATTTCTTTAACCTTCGGCCTGCAGATAATTTCTATCTTTAATGGACTAAATATAAAATACAACATTGCTCTATGAAAAAACAGACTTTAGACATCCTTAGAATCTTACCATCGGAACCATATGACATTAAAAGCCTTGCAACCAGTCTTGAAAATCAGTGTGAATCCCACGCGGTTTCCAATATAAATTGGCCATCCTATCCATATTGTCCTGAAGTAAAATTTCGGATAGGTCATTGGGCAGACCAGATAATCTTAAAGTTTAATGTTCGCGAACAGTCAGTCAGGGCAGTAGAAACCCGGATTAATGGGGATGTATATAAGGACAGTTGTGTCGAATTCTTTATTTCAACCGACAATAACCACTATTACAATTTTGAATTTAGCTGTATCGGAACAATTCACGTCGCTTATGGTGAAGGAAGGCACAATAGAAAATTATTACCCGAAAACATAATTAAAAAGATTGAAGTATCTTCCTCATTGGGTAATGAACCATTCGATACCCGAAATGGCGACATTTCCTGGTCATTAACCTGCATAATTCCTGGTGCTTGTTTCATCCATGATACTGGCTTTAAGCTAAATGGGAAAAAAGCGAGGGCGAATTTTTATAAATGTGGAGATGAATTACCAGTGCCTCACTTTGTTACCTGGTCACCAATTGGTACTCCTGAGCCGGATTATCACCAACCGGAATATTTTGGGGAAGTTATTTTTGATGATTAAACTAACTTCGATTTTCTTGATCTCAACAAGCTAAATAGCAGTTATATGCAAAACGCGATCATGAATCGAACAAACCAAGCCACACAAATATGATTACGCTCACCGTCGCCATTCTAATACTTATATTGGGGTATATTTTTTATGGAAGGTACATAGAGCGGATTTTCGGAGCTGATTCCAAAAGGCCTACTCCTGCGATTACGATGCCCGATGGGATTGACTATATTCCAATGTCCTGGCCGAAAATTTTCCTGATACAGTTTCTGAATATAGCAGGACTTGGACCCATATTCGGAGCTGTTGCCGGGGCCATGTGGGGTCCTGTTGCATACATTTGGATTGTTATCGGATCAGTTTTCGGTGGAGCCGTTCATGATTATTTCTCGGGAATGCTGTCAATTCAACACAAGGGACTAAGCATTACAGAGATTGTGGGGATTTATATGGGAAATGGAGTGAAGCAATTCATGAGAGGCTTTACTGTTTTTCTGATGATATTGGTAGGTGCGGTATTTGTAATTGGCCCTGCGAAAATTTTATCCGGCTTGTTTCCTCATTTCGCCACGATGACATTTTGGATAATTGCAGTTTTTGTTTATTACATCATGGCTACCCTTTTACCTATCGATAAGATAATCGGCCGAATCTATCCCATTTTTGGGTTTGCCCTCTTCTTCATGGCCATCAGCTTGTTTGTATCTCTTTATTTTCAGGGATTGAAAATTCCTGAACTAACTCCCGATACTCTCAGAAATTTTCATTCGGGCGGTGAGAAATTCCCGGTTTTCCCAATGTTATTCATAACCATTGCCTGTGGAGCGATATCCGGGTTTCATTCTACCCAATCACCTATGATGGCACGGTGTATTACCAATGAAATGCATGGACGACGGGTCTTCTATGGTGCAATGATTACCGAAGGACTCGTAGCAATGATTTGGGCTACAATCAGCATGAGTTTCTTTGGGGGAGTTGAGGAACTTAATGCGATCATGAATGAGCATCAGGGAAATGCAGCCTGGGTAGTCAATGAAATTTCCAACTCCCTTCTTGGAAAATTCGGAGGTTTTTTGGCGTTGCTTGGAGTTGTGGCTGCCCCTATAACTTCAGGCGATACTGCTTTCAGAAGCGCCCGGCTCATAGTAGCTGACTTTCTGAAGTTAAGGCAAAGCCCTTTAGTAAACAGACTTCTTATCAGCATTCCATTATTCGCGGCTGGTTATCTGATCACCAAGATTAATTTCGACATCATCTGGAGATATTTTGCCTGGTCAAACCAAACTCTTGCAACCATTGTACTCTGGACGATTACCGTTTATCTGGTTTCAAATGGCAAGAACTTCAGGATCACATTGATACCTGCACTTTTCATGACAGCCGTGATAACAACCTACCTGTTTTTCTCACCGGAAGGGTTCTCATTGAATAAGCAAATATCTTATACAATTGGTTTTTCGGCGACTCTTGTAACCGGATTTGTTTTTTGGGCTTTCAGTCGCCGTTTAAGAAAGCAAAAGAATCATGTCACTTAAAGAACTTCCTTGCTTTTCATGCGGAATTATCCTTCTGATCCAATATGTTTCGTATGTGTCATAAGAGTTTTTCAATAAGGTTATTTTGAGATCTGTCAGGAAGATATATTATTCTGAATGTTTCTGGTGAACAACAATTACTTTTATATTTTCGTGCCAACATTTGCAAATTAATATAATGATGAAACTAAGCAGGGTTAGTGGCATACGAATATTTTTTGTATTGGGAGCCATTGTCTTGTTTCTCTCTTTTAATGGTAACCTTCATCTGTTTGACTGGGATGAAATCAATTTTGCTGAATCGGCCAGAGAAATGATTATCACCGGTGACTATGCCACCGTCATGATTAACTTTGAACCCTTCTGGGAGAAACCTCCGTTGTTTATCTGGATGCAGGTCATTTCAATGAAGTTATTTGGAATAAACGAATTCGCGGCACGATTTCCTAATGCCATTAGTGGAATATTAACCCTTTTGTTTTTATTTGAGGTTGGGCGCAGGCAATTTGGGTTCAGGTTTGGGTGGATGTGGGCATTAGTCTATGCAAGCTCATTCCTTCCTTTCTTTTATTTCAAATCGGGGATAATCGATCCATGGTTCAACCTGTTTATCTACGGATCGATATACACACTAATTCGATATACGGACAATAATTACAAAGGCAATAAAACCCTGTTAACCCTTATCGGAGGAATACTTCTTGGACTGGCTATCCTGACAAAAGGTCCGGCCGGTGTACTGATCGCATTACTAACACTTACAATCTTCCTGACTGTCAATCGCTTTAGAACAAACATACAATTAAAACATGTTTTTATCTTTTCTCTTGCCACCATTCTGACCGGAGGATCCTGGTTCCTCCATCAGCTCCTGACTGAAAATGGACAGGTTATTATTGATTTCATCGAATACCAGATCAGGCTTTTCAGCACAGAAGGTGCCGGACATGGAGGATTCTTTCTTTACCATTTCGTTGTTGTGTTGGTGGGGGTATTCCCAGCATCATTTTTTGCCATACCTGCCCTGAAGGTTAAAAGAAACATATTGCCAGAACAAAAACATGACGTTTTTTGGAACATCGTAATTATGATGACCGTCCTTTTGCTCTTCACAATAGTCAAAACTAAAATTGTTCATTACTCTTCACTGGCATACTTCCCTGTTTCATTTTTGGCAACAATACATATTCATAACCTCATAGAGACCCGAAAAAGTACGAGCAAAATTCTTACTGTCGGATTAGGGATTATTGTGCTTGTTTACATGTATATCCTAATTTTCCTGTCTAACCTTGATGCCATTAAACCCTACCTCCTCGAAAACGATTTGATTAAGGATACTTTTGTTAAAGCCAATCTCGAGGCAAAAGGGGGATGGTCACGGCTGGAATGGTTGTCGGGAATGTCATTGACAGTCGGATACCTTGGCTATCTATGGTTCAGAAAGCGATCACAGACTCAAAAGGCAGTTGTGAGTATGTTGGGTGGGAGTCTCCTATATATCTACCTCAGCATGATCCTGATAATACCCAAAATTGAATCCTATTCTCAGGCATCGCTTATAGAATTTTGCAAATCGATCGATCCTGACAAGAGTTGCGTTGAAACCATAGGTAAAAGTTACGCCCCATTATTTTACGGCAAGAGAATTTCACCTTCATTCCCTGACATTTCAGACCTTTCCAATCCTATCACAATCCCTGAAAATCGCGAACTATTCATCGTGCTGAAAATTACCAGAAAGCAGCAATATCTGGAAAAATACCATCAACTTGAATATCTCTATGAAAAAACGGGTATGTATTTACCCGATATAATCCTAACAAACCGAATAATCAGCAAAACTGATCAAATATGATGATCGATATTATTGAGGTCAATTCGCGGAAACAACTTCGCGATTTCATCTATCTTCCTTCATATATCCATGCTAACCATGAAAACTGGGTTCCTCCAATTTACATGGATGAATGGAACTACTTCAATCCGAAAAAAAACGATTCATTTTCGCACTGTGATACAATAATGCTGTTGGCATATCATGACAACCAGCCTGTAGGGAGGGTTATGGGAATCATTCACCGATCCTATAACCAAAAGCATAATGAAAATCATGCGAGGTTTGCCTACCTGGAAACTGAGAATAATCCGTTTATTCATAATGCGCTGATGAATTCAATCAATGTATGGGCATATGAAAAAGGAATGACTCACCTTGTAGGGCCGATTGGTTTCTCAGATAAGGATCCACAGGGATTTATGATTGAAGGATTCAACGAACCTGTAACCATTGCGACCAATTGTAACCAGCCATATATGGTTGACTTGATTACTGGTTATGGTTTTAAGCCAAAACTTGATTTGGTTGTTTATAAAATTCCTGTGCCTGAAACCCAGCCAGAAATAATCACAAAAATTGAAGAACGATTCAGGAATCGAAAGACCGATCTTAAAGTACTCGAATTTAGTTCCAGACAAAAGGTTCGGCCCTATATACGACCAGTCCTTTCGCTAGTCAACCAGACTTTTACTGATATTTACGGATTTATTCCATTTACACCCCGTGAAATGGATGAAATGGCTAACCGTTATCTTTACCTGATCAACCCTGAATTTATAAAAATCATAGTCAACGGAAAAAATGATGTGATTGCTTTTGTACTGGGAATGTCAGACCTAAGCAAAGGATTTCGAAAAAGTCGAGGGAAACTTTTGCCATTCGGGTTTCTTCATTTGTTGTTCGCTGGAAAGGAATCAGCACAATTAAACCTTTTACTCGGAGCCATACACCCGGATTACCAAGGGCGTGGCCTCGACATGCTGATGGGTGCGCGGTTGATTGATTCAGCCCGCAAAAACGGAAAAAAAGTAATGGACTCTCATCTGGAACTGGAAACAAACCTGAAAGTCAGGGCTGAAATGGAAAGGATGGGAGGTAAGGTCTACAAAAGATATCGAATCTTCATTAAGGAGCTATAAACCAATAGCTACTTAATGAAGATTAAAGAAATGCATTGTATGGAAATAATTGTAATCCAAGAACTACAACCGGATATATTTTAAAAATTCCTCGCGTGTTGCCCTGTCTTTAAATTTTCCGGAATATTCGGCAGTTACGGTGCTACTATGGTCATCCTGGATTCCCCTGCATGATACACACATATGTTTTGCATCAATTACTACAGCGATATCATCGGTATTTAAAGCTTTCTTGAGGTCGTTGGCAATTTGTACAGTCAATCGCTCCTGTACCTGTGGTCTCCTGGCAAAATAATCGACAATTCGGTTGATCTTTGATAACCCGATCACAACTCCATTTGAAACATATCCAACATGGGCTCTTCCTACGATTGGAAGAAAATGATGCTCACAAAAGGATTGAACCTGAATTTCCTTTTCAACCAGCATTTCACCATACTTGAACTTATTGTCAAAAACTGAAATCGCAGGTTTGTTAGCAGGATTAAGCCCATAGAATATCTCTTTGACATACATTTTGGCAACCCGCTGTGGAGTACCTCTTAAACTATCATCAGTCAAATCCATCCCGAGGATTTTGAGGATATCCCGAAATTTTTCCTCAATAAGGGCAACCTTTTCAGTGTCACTGAGGTCAAAAGCATCTTTCCGTAATGGAGTATCAATGGATGTTGCCACGTGCATGTCACCTATTTCTGAGATCTGCTCTTCTGAACCATTGTGACCATGGTGATTTACATTCAGCTTTCCATTCATTCGCCCATTACCGTTCATGCCTATAAATATTGGTTTTTCATTCATGACTTATCGAATTATAACCCTAAAACATACCTTAAAGGATTTTGTTTAAGATTTATATATTATTTTTTAAACAACAAAGATTTAAAGGGAAGTTTATGGCCAATTCTCCCGAACAACAAATAATACAAATTGCTAAGTTTGCAGCTAATATTAAAACTTAGTTCCGTGAAAAAACCATTACTCTTATTGGCACTTGCAGGTTTCATGATATCCTGCAGCCAAACCGAAAACAAACAGAATATGAATCCATTTTTTGAAGCTTACAACACTCCTTTTGATGTTCCTCCCTTCGACAAGATCCAGAACGAACATTATCTGCCTGCATTCGAAGAAGGCATGAAGCAACACAGTACTGAAATTGAATCCATAACGACCAACACGGAAGCACCTACCTTCAGTAATACGATTGAGGCTTTTGAGGCCAGTGGAGACCTCCTTTCACGAGTTTCTTTGGTATTTTTCAATGTAAAGGAAGCCAATACAAATTCTGAGATGGACAAAATCGCAGAAGAGGTAGCACCAAAATTGTCTCAGCATTATGATGCAATTTACCTGAATGAAAACTTGTTTAACCGGGTGAAAGCTGTTTTCGACAATTGGGAGGCATTTGGACTAAATCCGGAACAGGAGCGTCTTCTAAAAGAAACCTATAAAAGTTTTGTTCGCGGTGGAGCCAACCTGGAAGCCGATAAAAAGGAAGAACTGAAAAAGATCAATGAGCAACTTTCTCTTCTGGAACTGAAATTCAGCCAGAATATGCTGGCAGAAACCAATAATTTCCAGCTTATACTCGACAAAGAAGAAGATCTTGCAGGACTTCCAGAATCGGCAATCAATTCAGCGGCTGAGGAAGCCAAAAATGCAGGTCATGAAGGCAAATGGCTTTTTACGCTGCATAAACCGTCCTGGATTCCTTTCCTTACCTACTCGGAAAGAAGAGACTTACGAGAACAGCTTTACAAGGCGATGTTCAATCGCTCCAATAACAACAATGAATACGACAACAAAGCGCTTATCGGACAATTTGTTAACCTGAGAATCCGTAAGGCACAATTGATGGGATTTAACAGTTGGGCAGAATTTGTATTAGATGATAACATGGCCAAAACACCTGCCAATGTATATGATCTATTATTGAAAGTTTGGGAACCCGGATTAATTCGCGCCAAAGAGGAAGCCAGTGATATGCAGGCAATGATCAATCGTGAGGGAGGAAACTTCAAGCTCGAAAGCTGGGATTGGTGGTATTATGCAGAAAAAGTCAGAAAGGAGAAATATGACCTGGATGAAGAACAACTCAGGCCCTATTTCGAATTGAACAATGTCAGGGATGGCATGTTTGCAGTGGCAAATAGGCTTTTTGGATTAAATTTCAGCTTATTGAACGATATGCCGGTATTCCATCCTGAGTGCGAAGTCTTTGAAGTAAAAGACAGCGACGGTTCACATATTGGCGTTCTTTATATGGATTATTACCCAAGAGCAAGCAAAAGCGGTGGAGCCTGGATGACAAACTACCGTGAGCAAAGTGTGAAGAATGGCAAAGAAATCAGACCAGTAGTATCCATCACCTGCAATTTTTCAAAACCCACAGGAGGAAAACCTGCTCTTCTTTCTTATGACGAAGTTGAAACTCTTTATCATGAGTTTGGACACGGCCTTCACGGGCTCTTGTCAAAATGTAATTACCAATCACTGGCAGGCACCAATGTGGCTCGCGACTTTGTGGAACTTCCCTCCCAGATAATGGAACACTGGGCAGCCGAACCCGAGGTACTTGCCATGTACGCCCGCCACTATGAAACAGGAGAATCCATTCCACAGGAACTTATCGACAAAATACAGAAAGCCAGCAAATTCAACCAGGGTTTCATCACCACTGAATTCATCGCTGCAGCAATACTTGACATGGATTACCATACCCTTACCGAAGAGAAAGAAATCGATGTTCAAGCCTTTGAGGAAGAATCCATGAGAAAAGCAGGACTGATCAATGAAATAATACCTCGTTATAAATCAACCTATTTTTCGCATGCATTCCCTGGAGGATATTCCAGTGGTTATTACAGCTATCTATGGGCCGAAGTTTTGGATGCAGATGCATTTGAAGCCTTCAAGGAATCTGGTGACATTTTCAACCCCGAAGTAGCCACGTCATTCCGCAATAATGTTCTGGAAAGAGGCGGCTCAGAGGAACCAATGAAACTATATCTGCAATTCAGGGGCAAAGAGCCTGGAATTACTGCACTATTGAAAAACAGAGGTCTTTTATAGCCATTCCGACCAAATAAATGTCCGGCTCGATTCAACTCCCGCCGGACATTTTTTTCATACCTTTAGCAAATTAAAAATTTAAACTTATGCCTAAGGTCGTCTTGTTTATTATCCTTCTGCACTTGTTGGTCAACCCGGGATTTGGTCAGATTAATCACGGGAAATATGCCCTTGCCATTCATGGAGGCGCAGGAGTTATGTCCAAAGAACGAATGTCGGAAGAGATGCAGAAAAGATATATTATTCAGCTCGACAGGGCATTGCAAATAGGTGATTCGGTATTGAAAGCTGGGGGTACAAGCCGAGAGGCAGTCGTAAACGTCATCACATTTATGGAAGACTGTCCACTATTCAATGCAGGCAAAGGGGCAGTCTTGACCAGTGAAGGCAAAACTGAACTGGATGCTTCCATTATGGATGGAGAAACCCTGACAGCCGGAGCCATCGCCGGTGTTAACGATATTAAGAATCCTATTCAGGCAGCCCTGAAAGTAATGGAAGAATCGGAACATGTAATGCTTTCAGGCAAGGGTGCCTCTGAATTCGCCCGGAGTAAAGGATTGAACATGGTCAGCAACAGTTACTTCAGAACCAAGGAAAGGTCAGATTCTTTTCGCAACCTGAAAAAAAAGGAAAAAGAAGAAGGCAAGATCGACAAACATGGAACAGTTGGATGTGTAGCTCTTGACAGGGATGGAAACATTTGTGCCGGGACTTCAACGGGGGGAATGATGAACAAACGGTATGGAAGGATCGGAGACTCTCCCATTATTGGCGCCGGAACATGGGCCGATAACAATACCTGTGCTGTTTCTTGTACAGGGCATGGGGAATATTATATTCGGCTTACTTTTGCCCGCGATATTGCAGCCCATATGGAATATAAAAACCTTTCCCTGATAGAGGCTGGCGGAACTGTCCTTGGGAAGCTGACACAAATGGGGGGAACTGGCGGATTCATCGCTATTGACCAATCAGGCAATATCATCATGCCATTCAACACTTCTGGTATGTTTCGCGGATATGTAAAATCTGATGGAGAAAAAGAAATTGCTATTTTTCGACCTGAGTGATAATGACTTTAGGAAAACATCAGTTCAGCTCCCAAAAAATAGTCAACATTGAAAAGTGGAATTCTTGGATCGTTGGTTCACTTTTTAACATCAAATACAAAATAGATTGAATTATTGAAAGGAAAAATAAAATAACCTATGCGATTTCTGTATCCTGCATTTTTGTTTGCTCTTTTTGCCATTATCATCCCGATATTGATTCATCTCTTCAGTTTCAGGAAATTTACTACAGTATACTTCAGCAACGTTAATTATCTAAAAAATATCAAGAGAGAATCAAAGCGAAAATCACAATTAAAACACCTATTGATGCTACTTGCCAGGATCATGGCAATAACTTGTCTCGTTTTTCTATTTGCACAACCATACATCCCTCCGGATAATCAGGAACAAAAAATCACCGCTGGAATCGTCAATATTTATATTGATAATTCATTCAGCATGAATGCTTTATCATCGAAAGGACAATTAATGGAAGTTGCCCGGAACAAAGCTCTTGAAATTGCTGATGCATATCCTCCGGGCACCCGGTTCAGGTTGTTGACTAATGATCTGGAGCCCAGACACCGCCATTTTTTTAACAAAGAACAATTGATACAGCAGATCAGCGAGGTCAGGATATCTCCCCGCTCAGTCCCGCTTTCCCTTATTTACAACAGGTTCTATGACCCAACGTTAAATCAATTAGCCCAAGTAACGGAAAACACTTATATGATCAGCGACTTTCAGTCTGTAACCAGCGATTTTGAAAACATACGTCGCGATATTTCCTCCACCACCTACCTTATGCCAATAAGGCCTACAAAAATCACGAATCTTTATATCGACTCCTGCTGGATGGAGATCCCGGCACATAAACCCGGTCAGGAAGAATTACTCAAAGTGAAAATTCGCAACCAATCAGATGAATCTTACCAAAATCTTCCTGTAAAACTTTATTTAAACGATACAATAAAAGCTTTGACAAATTTTAGCATTGAAGCCAGAAGCGAGCAAGTAATTGAACTTAAATATTTGAATCTGAATCCCGGGATACAAACTGGGAAGGTAGAGATATCAGACTTTCCTATTACGCACGATAATACCTACTTTATCTCCTACAATGTTGAACAACAATTAAGTGCATTGGCTATCTATGGGAACACCCAATCAGGGAATGGTGGCATTCGTTATCTCCGGGCTTTATTCACGGATGATCCGTACGTTCGGTTCGAGGAAATGAATATCGAAAACCTTGCCATCAGTAAGCTGGAGGAGTTTAACACCATTTTCCTGATCAATACTGGCGAAATCAGTTCCGGATTAATGAACGAACTTCAAAGAATTATTGAAAATGGCACATCTGTTGTATTTTTCCCTGAGAATAATGGCAACATTGAAAACTACAATCAGTTTTTATCCCGATTTTCAGCGAGCACTATAACTAACTTTGATACTACAAGTGTTGAGCTCGGTGGTCTTGAATGGGAACATCCCGTTTATTCCCAAGTCTTTAGGGAAAGGGATGATAAGATAGCTTTTCCAAAAATCTCAGGGAGCTTCAGATTTTCCTCGGCCACTGAAATTTCAGAAAAACCTCTTCTTTGGTTTAGAAGCGGACAGAAAGCCTTATCTGTTCAATCAACGGAGAATGGGAACCTCTTCATTTTTAGCTTTCCTCTCTCGGGGTCCAATGATGAATTCGCTCGACACATACTGTTTGCTCCAACGCTTTACAGCTTGGTAATCAACAGTGTACCCCGTCAAAAAATTTCGTATACAATTGGCAGGGAGCCCTTTGCCATAGTTAAAAATTTATCTGGAATGGAATTGTCAGGATTCTCTGTTATGTTGAAAGATGATCCATTAAATTTCATACCTGATTTCACTTCTTCAGGAGCAAACCAGCTTAGGATTAACCTAAACGACTTCTTTTCAATTGCGGGACATTACCTGGTTAGTTATAGAGATTCCATACTTACATCCATATCTTTAAATTATGACCGGGCCGAATCATCTTCTGTTTATCTCAACACCAATGAACTAAAAAGCATCATGGAAGAGTTCCTTACCGATCAGTTCATTTTGATAGAAAACTCCGAGCAAAGATTTTCCGAAATCTTCGAAGAGATCAGTACCGGCAAAAAATTATGGAAGCTATTCCTGGTGCTTTCCTTATTATTTATTCTTTCAGAAACTTTGATTGCCCGCCTTTGGAAATGATTAAAATCAGGCATTAATATTTTTTGAAACAGACTGGTTGACTTTGATTTTCATGGAATAATGTGTAATTCTGTGGAAACTAAAAAACAGACAATATGACTAAAATGACAACCCGTGATTATATTGAGCGGGAAGAAAAATTTGGCGCCCACAACTATCATCCACTACCTGTCGTTCTGGAACGAGGAGAAGGAATTTTTGTGTGGGATGTGGAAGGAAAACAGTATTTCGATTTTCTGGCGGCTTATTCAGCCGTCAATCAAGGACATTGTCATCCAAGGATTGTCAAAGCACTAACAGATCAGGCTTCTAAGCTAGCCTTAACATCCAGGGCATTTTACAACAATATCCTGGGTGAATGGGAAGAATATATGACCAGGTTGTTCGGATATGACCGGATGCTTCCCATGAATTCTGGTGCCGAAGCGGATGAAACAGCACTCAAATTATGCAGAAAATGGGCATACAAGGTTAAAGGTATTCCTCGCAACGAAGCGAAAATTGTGGTGTGTAACGGCAATTTCCATGGACGAACAATCACCATTGTGTCTATGTCATCTGACCCCGATTCTTACAACGATTATGGCCCCTTCACTCCAGGATTTATCAATATCCCATATAACGATATTGAAGCCCTTGAAATGGCTCTGAAGGACCGGAATGTTGCCGGATTTCTGGTTGAACCTATTCAGGCAGAAGCAGGTGTTTATGTACCGGAAGACGGGTATCTGAAGAAAGCTGCGGAACTTTGCAAAAAATACAACGTTCTATTCATTGCTGACGAAGTCCAGACCGGCCTTGCCCGAACGGGGAAAATGCTGGCTTGCGACCACGAGGGTGTCCGTCCCGACATTTTGGTACTTGGCAAAGCACTTTCAGGAGGAATTTATCCCGTTTCCTGTGTCCTTGCAGATGATGAAATAATGTTAACTATCAAACCAGGGGAACATGGCAGCACCTATGGAGGAAATCCTGTAGCCGCAGCTGTTTCAATGTCAGCACTTGATGTTATCAAAGATGAGGACCTGGCTGGAAATGCTGAAAAAATGGGAATAATCTTCAGGGATGAAATGCAGATGGTTAAATCGGACATGATTACAACAGTTCGGGGCAAAGGTTTGCTAAATGCCATCGCTATCCGCCCCGATGCGCCAAAAACGGCATGGCAGATCTGTTTACAGATGAAGGAAAACGGCATCATTGCCAAACCTACACATGAGCACATTATTCGCTTCACTCCCCCTCTGGTCATTAATGAATCTCAGCTAAGAGAAGCCATTGAACGGATTAAAAAATCCTTTAGGGAAATGGGGATCTGATCTTCGACACAATAAATCAAAAAAGCCTGCTTATATTGAGCAGGCTTTTTTGATTTATTGTTTCAGATCTTTCTTTTTCACAACACGATAATCCCTGGTATATGAAACGACATTAAGGCCCTCATTAATAAATCCTCCACCTGATTGCGGTACAAAAAAATAGTTTCCTTGCACAAGATCACCCCTGTTCAAATTCATACATTTGCTGAAGTCATCACCATAATTTGCGATTGCCTTTGCAAAAAAGTATGTTACGTCGTATCCCTGCATACTGTATTGATTAGGTTCAGTCTTAAAATTTTCCCTGAACTCAATTACAAATTCACGGGTCATACTATTTGAATAATCCGGCCAATAGGGAGCCAGAAATTCAAGTTGTCCATCATGAAAATACTCCTGATTTATGCTTTCAAACTGGGTAAAACGATTACTGCCAACTAACACTATATTGTATTTCCCTGCAAGAGTATGAATATTAGATACTGCAACACTTACTTCAGCCTCATTACCGGAAGTGAGCACTATTACATTTCGCCCTTCAGTGCTCAATGATCCCGTCAATCCACCTATCCCTGATCTTTTATTATCAACTGTTTTCAATGAAAACCGGGATTCATCATATCCGTTATCCCTGACTGAAGCTAAACGCCTTAGCTCTGATTCCACCTCATCACTTTGGGTGCCTCCTTTAATCAATATGATATTATCATGCCCGTACTCCTTAAATATATACTCTGCAGTTATACGGTCAACCATTCGTCGGGGGGGATTCACCTGGAATGTCCAGGGATTGTTTTTCAAATGCTCATCGGAAGATGAGAGCGGGCTGACCATTGGAATCTGCATCCTCTGAGAAAAATCGGCCACAACTTTTTGGTGTTCAGGATATATAGGACCAATAACCAGATCTGCATCATTAAACTTACCAGAACTTATCAGACTGGAAATTTGTTGCGATCTTTTCTCGGTATCAACTACCGTGAGTCGCACCTTTATTCCTTGTGATTGAAGCTTTTGTATGGCTAGGATAGATCCTTCATAAAAATGAATGAAATTTTCAGAAGTTCCCTGGAAGCGGGCTGGATTTTGGGAAATCGCCTGCACTACCTGTATAGAATCATTCGCAAATTCATTATTGGAAGGGGCAGTGGTAACTGGACCAGATAAATGTCCGGCGTTAAGCCGGCTATTCATATCAATCATTAGAGGGAGAAACATGACAATGTCGACTGGCTCGGAAAAAATCCGTCCCCTGCTAATTTTCTCACAATCTCCAGGTAAGAGTCTTTTTGAAAAATCATAATCATCACTTGTGACAGCTTCCATGTCGCCGGGAATAAGCCGGAGGGTATCCCCAACCAAAAAGCCTCTGTAATCCAGGTAGTTGTTCCATTTCTTTAAATCCTCAAGATTCACATTATAGGCCCTTAGCAGGCTGTATTGTGTCTCTCCAGGCTTAACAATATGCACCAGGTACTTCTCCGTAGTAACCCGAAAAGTTGGTTGACGTGGAATTCTTATTACGGTGCCTGTCCGAAAAGATCCAGCCAATTCCGGATTTAGCTCAATAAGTGTCTTTGCCGACACATTATATTTTCGTGTCAAAGAATATAAGGTTTCTCCAGAAACTATCGTGTGAAATACATAGGGGCTACCAGAATCATTTTTATTTTCAACAATTGGATTTGAGGCTCCGCCTGGAACCTTTAGTGATTGCCCAGGCCTAAGTACCCCAATTTCTGGATTTAGCTGGTTTAGCAATTCAACAGTTGTACCCAGTTTCCTTGAAATTGAATACCATGTCTCACCCGGCAAAACCACATAATTATCATTCGGTCCACTCTCGACTTTATCCGTTTCAGACTTGATTTCGTGAACAATCCTGCCCTTTTCATTCCATTGGGGAATCCGAAGAATATCACCTCTTTTCAACTGTCCCAAACCCTTATTGTAGTGAAGGATTTCATCTATAGTCACTCCATATTGTCTCGAAATGGAATATAACGTTTCTCTTCGTTTCACCTCGTGTTCAACAAAACTTTGGGGGACGTTGACATTTGGTGCTTCAAGATCAGAAGAAACTTTTTCAGACCAAGGTATCAAAAGGGAGTCACCAGTTTTTAATCCGTTGATCAACTGCGGATTACTATTCAGAATATCAACAACTTCAACATTATATTTGGCACTTATTCCGTAAAGGGTTTCACCCTGACTCACCGGATGCTGAAAAAATGTTTTCCCTTCTCGCTCAAGAATACGATTCCCGGAATTTTCCTGAGAATGAACCTGAAAGGAAAAAAACAACCCAATTATAACGGAAAGAAAAAACAGGATTCTACTCATTTGATCTTTTTGATAATTTCAAAAATATTTTACTTCCACGACATGGTATTTACAATCAATACAGTACACTGATTACTATAACAATAACAGCAAAACATAAATCTTGCGACACGTAAACCAGTTTGTTTAACCAATACTTTAAGTGTTGTTTGCAAAAACTCTGCCTAAAAGTGAGCCAAAATTAATAAATCTTATTGACGCGAGGGTAAAACGGTAATTCTAAGACTACTAATTTTTACTAAAGCAAGTCATTCACTGTCATGATACCACTTTGATTTTCCCTGTAGTTGAGGTATATTTGGGGCCAATAATTGATTAGCACATGCAGGAAAAAATTCTTATTCTTGATTTTGGTTCACAGTACACACAGCTTATCGGCCGCAGAATACGTGAGCTGAATGTCTATTGCGAGATCCACCCCTTTAACCATTTCCCGGCTATTGACGAACATGTCAAGGGAGTAATACTTTCCGGAAGTCCATCATCGGTAAGGGCAAATGAAGCTCTGCACCCCGACCTTAGCCAAATAAAAGGGAAAATTCCTCTTCTTGGAATATGTTATGGCGCACAGTATCTGGCACATTTTTATGGTGGTGAAGTTGCCCCGTCCGATTCGAGGGAATATGGCCGGGCAAATCTGGGTTTTATCGACCATGATTGTATCCTTTTCAATAATATGACAAAACATACCCAGGTATGGATGTCACATGGCGATACAATTGTCAAGCTTCCTCCAAGTTATAAAGTTACTGCATCAACCGAAGATGTTGAACTCGCTGCATACAAAATTGAAAATGAGGATACCTGGGCAATACAGTTCCATCCCGAAGTTTATCATACAACCGAAGGCAGTCTACTTTTAAAAAATTTCGTTGTTGAAATTTGTGGATGTCATCAGGACTGGACACCTGCCTCCTTCGTGGAGTCAACTGTTCATGACCTTAAGACCAGACTGGGTAACGACAAGGTAGTCCTCGGGTTGTCGGGTGGCGTCGATTCTTCTGTGGCTGCTTTGCTTCTCAATCGGGCGATTGGCAAAAACCTGACCTGCATTTTTGTGGATCATGGCTTATTGAGAAAAAATGAATTCAATTCCGTATTGCATTCCTATGAAGATATGGGGCTGAATGTCATTGGAGTAAAAGCTGCCGATAAATTCTTCACTGATCTCAAAGGTGTTACGGAGCCAGAAAAAAAACGCAAAATCATTGGCCGCAACTTCATCGAAGTTTTCGATCAGGAAGCTCATAAAATTCAGGATGTAAAGTGGCTGGCCCAAGGCACTATTTATCCAGATGTAATTGAATCAGTCTCAGTTAATGGCCCTTCTGCAACAATTAAATCGCATCACAACGTTGGCGGTTTACCTGAAAAGATGAAACTGAAGGTTGTTGAACCCTTACGGCTCCTGTTTAAAGACGAAGTACGCCGAGTTGGAAAAGCCCTTGGACTTAAGGATGAATTACTCGGCAGACATCCTTTCCCCGGCCCAGGATTAGGAATCCGAATTTTGGGTGAAGTATCTGAAGAAAAAGTGAAAATTCTTCAAGATGCCGATGATATTTTTATTAAAGGGCTTAAAGACTGGAACCTATACGATAAGGTTTGGCAAGCTGGAGTCATGCTTCTACCTGTTCAGTCAGTCGGCGTAATGGGTGATGAAAGAACCTATGAAAACACCATAGCCTTAAGAGCGGTCACATCAACCGATGGAATGACTGCAGACTGGGTACATCTTCCTTACGATTTTATGGCGAAAATGAGTAATGAAATCATCAATCGGGTCAAGGGTGTCAACCGGGTTGTATACGATATCAGCTCAAAACCACCCGCAACTATCGAATGGGAATAAAATAGTTGTTCAATACAAATCAGTTCAGATGTAATATTATTCGTTTGACTTATTTATGCGTAAAAGGGTAAAATATGGCACAGCTTTTGAATTTTCATCAGTAGCACAGAGAATCAAATGTTTGGAATCTTTATAAGATTTTAGCTTGGTTCTTGATGCCCAAAAAACGATAGACGCTGATTATCTGGATTCTAACTTGAACCGGTCATTACCGGCGTTTACAGGAGTTATTAATACTTATAAATATATGGAGATGAAAATGAACACAATGATAAAAAGCCTGTTCATTCTGGCGATAATCCTTGGACTGGCATCATCAACCTATGCCCAAAAACCTGCTGCTGCACAAAATGCGCAGGAAAACAGCCAAAAATTTGCCCGTTTGCTTCGGCTGGTTGAGTCATATTATGTAGACTCAACCAATATTGGTGAATTGACGGAAAAAGCAATTACTTCTCTTTTACAAGACCTTGATCCTCATTCAGTTTATATTTCAAAAGAAGAGGTGGAACGAATGAATGAACCTCTCCAGGGGAATTTCGAAGGTATAGGTATATCATTTAATATACACAAGGATACTCTTTTGGTTTTATCAACTGTGCCAGGTGGACCATCTGAGAAAATTGGAATTATGGCAGGTGATCGTTTCATTTATATTGATGGCAGGAATGTTGCCGGGATAGGCATTGAAAACGAGGATGTAATGAAGATGCTCCGTGGGGAAAAAGGCACCAAGGTTGAAATCAGAGTAAAAAGAAGAAGTATTGCGGAACTAATCGACTTTACAATTATTCGCGATAAAATTCCGATAAACAGCCTTGAAGCTTCTTACATGATTGATAAGGAAACCGGGTATATTAAACTAAACCGTTTTGCGGCAACAACTATTGAAGAGTTTAGGACAGCCATGACCGGACTTCAGTCCCAAAATATAAAGAACCTTATTCTTGATCTTAGAGGTAATGGTGGAGGATACCTGAAAGCAGCCATCGATTTGGCAGATGAATTTCTTCCCGGAAATAGTCTGGTGGTTTACACTGAAGGCATAAATAACCCCAAGCGGGATTACAAGGCAACACAAGAAGGTTCATTTGAAAAAGGGAAATTAGTTGTGCTAATGAATGAGGGTTCTGCATCTGCCAGCGAAATTGTTGCAGGAGCAATCCAGGACTGGGACCGGGGTGTCATTATTGGAAGACGGTCTTTTGGTAAAGGGTTGGTTCAACAACCATTTTTCCTTACCGATGGTTCTATGGTACGACTAACAACAGCGCATTACTATACACCAAGTGGCAGAGGAATCCAAAAACCATACGAAAACGGAGTCGAAGATTATCGCAATGATTATCAGCGAAGACTTGAAAGCGGTGAGATGTTTAGTGCCGATAGCATATCATTTCCAGATTCCTTAAAATATAAAACATTGATTAATGAAAGAATCGTTTACGGAGGTGGGGGTATTATGCCTGATATTTTCGTAAGCCTCGATACATCATACCTTTATCGCTATTACAACCGCATTCAGAGAAACCAGTTAATCAATAATTTCTCCCTTGAATATCTGGATAAAAACCGTAATTCACTAACAAAGAAGTATCCCGACTTCAATCAGTTCAACATGAAATTCAATGCTACTGACGACATGGTCGAAACGATTGTAGCCAACGGAGAAAAAGAAGGAATTGAACGGGATCAGGAAAGCATCAATTTTACTTTGGAACAAATGAAGAAGGAGATCAAGGCCATCATTGCCCGGGATCTTTTTACAAGAGATAATTTTTACCGGATACTCAATCAAGACGATAAAACCATCCTAAAAGCATTGGAATTATTGCAGGACCAGAAGATGTACCAGGATTTTCTGGTTAAAATTGATTAATCCATATCAGGATGTCTCTTAAGTTGATCGATTGGCTTTCAGCCAATTATATTGAGTTGGCAGGTGCTATTCTGGGCCTTGCATATATTCTCTTCTCTATCAGGCAGCATATACTCACTTGGATTACAGGACTGCTTACTTCTGCGCTCTATATTGTAGTCTTCTTTGAGGCAAAATTATATGCCGATATGGGATTACAGTTTTATTATGTAATCATCAGCCTGTATGGTTGGTATCTGTGGAGAAATAATCCAAAACTGGATGAAAAAGCCACATTACAAGTTACCCTTACCAGCCGAAATTTTGCATTCGTCGCTGCAAACGCAACCTGGATAATATTTCTATTCATTCGGTTTATTTTAATCCGTTATACCGATTCAATGGTACCCAACATGGATGCAGCGACCACAGCGCTCAGTATCACTGCCACATATATGCTTGCCCGGAAAATGATTGATCATTGGGTAATCTGGATAATTGTTGATCTTGTTTCTGCCGGATTGTATATTTACAAAGGTTTGTGGGCAACTGCAATTCTGTTTTTTGTTTATACCATCATGGCAATCGTTGGTTATAAACAATGGAGAAAAGAATTATAATTGTAATGAATAACGGCATTAGAAGACCAAAGATTGTAGTATTAACCGGGGCCGAATCCACCGGAAAATCTGTACTTAGCGATGCTTTAGCAAGACATTATAATGCACCCTGGTTTCCTGAATTCGCAAGGGACTTTGTGCTGAAACTCGATCATCATTATTACATGGATGACGTAATATCCATTGCCAGGATGCAGAGGGCACAGATGCAGGCTGCTTTAAACCTTAAAGCAGACATTGTATTCTTTGATACTTGGTTGATTATTACTCAGATCTGGCTTAAAGTACTTTACAATGCCGAGCCTACGTGGATACCAAAAATAATTAGGTCTGCCCCTATCGATCTCATTTTGTTGTGCGACACCGATATCCCATGGGAGCCCGATCCAATAAGAGAGAATGGAGGCGAAAGGAGAAATCAGCTTTCAGAAATCTATAAGAGAACCATTGAAAATTATGGATTTCCCTTCCAATTGGTGCAAGGCAAAGGTGATATCAGAACTAAAAATGCAATAGATTTGACAAATCACTTTCTACAATTAAAAACATAGCCTAATTTTATCTCCATAAATGCCCCGGGGACTGTGAAGTCCGCATTATTAAAACTTTCACTATCGAGAAACACTGAATCAGATCAACAGTTTAAAACGGCATTCACATGAACGACTTGGAATTTCACAGTAGGATCGGAACCACAATAAGAGAGCTGTCAAATCCTGAAAATTATAACCTTGTTTGCCACGAACACATTCAAGGTGAACCCATGCCTTCAATATTCAAACTGAAAAGAATTATTGAATTGGTTCGTGAGATTATTTTTCCGGGCTATTTCGGGAGTACTTCACTACGTCCCAATACAATCAAACATTATATGGGTGTTTATATTGACGAACTATATGATTTACTCTGTGGGGAAATTTTGGCTGGATTGTGTTTTGAATGTCGCGATCAATCAGAAAATAAACTTTCCAGACATACCATCATGGCAAAGGAAATGGCATTGGGATTTATAGACACTCTTCCGGAAATAAGAAGGAGTCTGGTAAACGATGTTAAGTCAACCTACATTGGCGACCCAGCCGCCATAAGTTTTGGCGAAGTGATTTTTTGCTATCCCGGAATTAAAGCCATCACAAATTACCGTGTAGCTCATCGGATGCATAAACTCGGAGTGCCATTGATCCCCAGGTATATTTCAGAAATGGCGCACAGTGAAACAGGAATTGATATACACCCAGAAGCCGCGATTGGCGAGTATTTTACAATTGACCACGGTACGGGAGTGGTTATAGGTTCGACTTGCATTATCGGTGATAATGTCAAAATTTATCAGGGAGTTACTTTGGGTGCCAAAAGTTTTGAATTGGATGAGCATGGTAATCCGGTAAAAGGTGTACCCCGCCATCCAATCGTGGAAGACAATGTAGTAATATATGCCGGAGCAACTATACTGGGAAGAATTACCATTGGTAAGAACTCAATAATCGGTGGTAATGTTTGGGTGACCAAAAACCTGCCACCTGATTCAAAAGTAGTACAAAGTTATGCCAGGGAGAACCATTTTTGGGATGGTGCTGGTATTTAATTATAAAAAATAAAGATTGTGAAAAATTACACCATTACGGTTAAGACCTTAGAGGGGCTGGAATCGGTTCTTTCAGAAGAAATTCGTCAGATTGGGGGAATTAACATCAATATTGGGAACCGTGCCGTATTTTTCGAGGGCGATTTAGCAATGGTATACAGGGCAAATTACAGGCTCAGGACAGCCCTCAGGGTTTTCAGGCAGATCGACACTTTCAGATTCAACAATGTGGATGATTTTTACTTGAAATGCCTTCGGATGAAGTGGGAAAGCTTAATGAACTTAAACCAGACTTTCTCCATTCAAAGTACCGTTTTTCATTCCGACATTTTCAAAAACAGCATGTTTGCCTCACTGAAGGTTAAAGATGCAATTGCAGACCGCTTTAGACAGCGCTTTGGATCACGCCCTGATGTTGATACCCAGGCTCCGGACATCATTTTCAATGTGCATATCAGCAATGATCAGGCGACCATTTCGCTTGACAGTTCAGGAGAATCGTTGCATAAACGAGGATATAGGCAAGTTCAGGGAGATGCACCACTCAGCGAGGTTTTGGCAGCTGGGATGATACTGATGACCGGATGGGATGGCAGTACTGACTTTCTTGATCCTATGTGCGGATCAGGGACATTGCCGATTGAAGCGGCCTTAATCGCACGAAATATACCACCAGGAAAATACCGTAAGACTTATAGTTTTATGTCGTGGAAAGATTATGATTCCGATTTATTCGAAAAGATAAAACAGGAGCCTGAAAACAGGGAATTCACAGGGAAAATTTATGCCTCAGATATTCTGAATAAAAATATACTTGCTTCACAATCCAATGCACGGTCGGCAAGGGTCTATAATCTGATCCAATTTGAAAAGGGAAACTTCGCTGATCTTAACCTGCCGTTAAATAACGCGACACTGATAATGAATCCTCCTTATGGTGAGAGACTTGTTTTGCCCGATTTGGAAAGCCTCTATACAATGATTGGCGAAAGATTGAAACACCAATATACATCGAATCAGGCATGGATATTAAGTTCATCCGCTAACCTGATACACAGAATTGGACTCAAACCATCTCTTAAGGTTGACCTTCTCAATGGGTCAATCGAATGCACTTATCAGAAATATGAACTTTTTGAAGGAAAAAGAATAGACAGGGTTGTCAAAAAAAGATTGATGTGAAATAGTTTATCCACCTCTTTCGACAACGAAATCAAACCGGTAACTTAATTATGTAGAATTATTGTTCGCGGGTATCGTAAATGTCAATGTCCTTGGTTCTCAATTTCGGAGTTGAATCACCACCACGGATGTTATTCATTTCAGAAATAGTCAATACTTCAACACCGAATACATTGACTTTATTATCTTTACGATTGTTGTTGCTGATAGTTTTCATTGTCTCAAGGATAAATCGTTAAACTTTTATACATTCACTCTCACATTAATATTCCTGAAATGAGGAAAAGGTAACCCAGGTAAATTGAGTTTTTTTTGAAAAAAATGAAAAATAAAATACAAGAGTTTGACTACAAGCCCTTTACAAAACACACTTTTTTATTATTTTTTTCAATAATTATAATCCACACTGGCATCTTCAGCCAAAACGCCACTGATAAATCAGAACAAGCCGACGATTTGTATTGGATGGCAATTGACACTGCCAGGTTATCCAATGAATATGAAGTTGCCCTTGAATTATTGCAAAAAAGTCTGAAAGTTTCCAATGAGGTTTTTGGATTAAAAAATCACAGGCTCGGTAGAATATACAATGCAATTGGTAACCAATATAAAAACCTATATCAGTTAGAAAACGCCTACACGAATTATCGCTTGTCAGAAGAAATGTATCTTCTCGATAGTTTAAATAATATCACAGGTCTGGCAGGGCTATATTCAAATCTGGGCAGCCATTACAGGAGTTTGGGGAATTATTCAGAAGCCATAAGATATAATCAGAGAGCTTTAACTCTCTATGATGAGTTGTTTTCTAAAAATGAACTGTCAAGCATAGCACAAAAGCGAAACAGAATATATGCTGCACTAAACCTAATCAACTCTTATTATGAGTCTAATCACCTGGAGGAAGCAATTCAAATAATACTTCATTATAAAAATCAGGCTGATCCTGAATCGATTATACTGCTTGAAAGCAAACAGGCTCTAATTTTTACCGATCAAAAAAAATACGACGAGGCAAAAAAAATCCTATGGCACCTTATTTCACACTATAAAACAATTTATGGTGCGAATGATTATTCTGTTGCCGACCAATACATTGTTCTTGGGAAAATTCTCAATGAACAAGACCTGCAAGACTCTGCATTGATCTATCTTTCTAAAGCCAAATCGATTTATGATCAATTTGAAAACGTAGAAGAATACATTTCACAGATTGATCGATTATTTGCGGACTCATGGTTAACCATGAAAGTGAATTCAAAAAATGAAAATGAGTTCAGAAAACAAAGAATCAGTAATTTACACCAAGCTGCACATTATTATTTGCATGCATTGAATACTCTTAATAAGACCATTGCCGCTGGAAAAATTTCGATCAATGATCTTATTGAAAGCAAATATACCGCACTCAATCTTCAAATAATCAAACAATTGGGCTTAACATGGACTCAAATTGGCAGGCTAACAATTGAAGAATCTGATGACAGAAAAGTCTATTATGAATATGCCATGAATGCAATGGAAGCGGCAAGCGAACTGGCAATGCATATGCGTACCAGCTTTATATCGGAAGAAAGCAAGTTGCTCTTTGGTGAATTGCAACGTGATATTTTTACACAAACTTTGGAAACTGCTTATGAACTATATGGATTTACTGGAGAAACAGAGTATTTCAATATGGCGCTGGTCAATGCAGGACGCGCCAAATCAGCTGTATTGGTTGATAACATTGGTGAAGCTGCAGCCAGAGAGTACAGCCTTATACCCGACAGCCTTATAAGTTTGGAAAATCTTTACAATGCCAATATTGCCTATTATCAGGAGAAACTTTTTCAAACGAGCTCAGGAGAAAACCCAAACCCAGGCAAAGCAAATTCATATCGTGAACTTATTTTTAAAAATGAACAGGACCGGGATGACCTGAGGGCATTACTTGAAAAAAACTACCCAGAGTATTTCGAGCTAAAATATCAACGCAAAAATTTGAATATCAAAGATATCCAAAGATCGCTTAAAAGAAATGAATCGATCATTGAGTATGTAATTACGAAGGACCTTGATTTGAATTCTGGCGATATTTACATTCTGGCGATATCAAAAGATCAAAGTCTTTTTGAAAAATTTCAATACGATGAAAGCTTTATGGAAAAAGTCAGAATTGTACAACAGCTGCTCTCCTACAAAGGGTTTATTAATTCGGGGCTGACCGAATTCAGAAATTATTGTAATAATTCATACGAACTTTACCATAAACTGGTTGAACCAGTCCTACCCGTTATAGCTGGGAAAAGGGTCACCATAATTCCTGACGGTATTCTTAACTATATACCCTTTGAAGCATTGATTACCCATAAGGTCAATACAAACAATATCCATTATCACGATCTTCCTTATCTGCTCCATGATTTCCCCATAAGCTACCATTATTCACAAGAACTCATGATCAGAAAAAAATCAGAAAATAAAAGATCAGGAAAAAGGGTCCTGGCACTAGCTCCAGACTACCAAATTGCTCAATATCGGAATGGGAACACAACCAGGCTAGCTTCAATACCAGGAACATTTGATGAAGTAAGTTTTATACAAGAACTATTAGGGGCCGACACATTTGTGGGGATCACCGCAACGGAACAAAAATTCAGAAAAATTGCAGGGGAATACGATATCCTGCACCTGGCGATGCATACGATCATTAATGATTCACTTCCTATGTTTTCCAAATTGGCCTTTTCGCCCGTGAATCAAGACACGGATGATGATGGTTGGCTAAATACTGCCGACATCTATAACCTTCAGCTTAAAGCTCGTATGACTGTATTAAGTGCATGTGACACTGGCACCGGAATACTTCGGACTGGCGAGGGAGTGATGAGTCTGGCAAGGGGATTTCTCTATGCAGGAAGTCCTACCATGGTAATGACACTTTGGGAGGTTGAAGACAGGTCTGGTACTGAAATCATGAAAGAATTTTACAAAAACCTGAAATCAGGAAAACCAGTGGATATCGCACTAAAAAATGCCAAACTGGAACATATTAAACACTCTGATCCATTTACAAGTCACCCCCATTTTTGGTTAGGATATATAAGCATTGGATTAAACGAACCAATTTTCAGGGGATATGATTACATATTCTATATCACATTGTCAATTATCTTGGTTTTAGTGATTTTCGATCAATGGTATAGAAAGAAAAGAACAAAAAAGATCAGTCGCTGATATTTTGCTTTTCGATTTCAAAGAGCGTTTTCTTTTGAGAATGGAGAGTGTTCTTTAATGATATCATTGCTTTTGAGAGAACTTGAGACTGTGAGAATGTGAGAGTGAAAATGAGAGTGAATGTATACAGCAACGATATCTCCAGAACAAATCCTCTTATCTCGACAACTTTTTGAGCAATATTCCTGCCTTATCCTGATAAAATCCATTCCTTGACACAATTGCATGAAGCTGTTGCATCGCTTTTTCATCTTCATTCAGACGAATAAAACATATGGCACTGAACCATTCAGCCTGTTCGACAAACAAATTGTCACCCTGTTTGATAACAGCTTCATATTCATGAATGGCCTCTTTATGTTGTTCGAGATTTTGATAACTGGCACCAGCAAAAAAGCGGGCAGAAGGTTCATTTTGATTAACCTCAATGACTTTCATGAAACTGGTCAGTGCTGAACTATAGTCACCGTTATTATAACGAGCAAATCCTTCGGATAAATCAGAACTAATATTCATATCAGGAGTGGCTGAACGAAAAGCAGACATTGCCGCTGGTGAATCATCAAGCAATGAGGAAGCTATATCATTCCGCATAGTTGAATACCTCATCACAAATGATAAAGTTATTAGTCCAATGATAACTGCAGCTGCTGCTCCAATTTTCTTCAGTCCCTGGAATGTTTTACTGAAAGGAAGAATAGATTTTTCCTCTCTGGTCATTACGTTAACTGAAAGCTCTTTTAATTCCTGACGTAAATCCATGATGTCTGATTCAGCCAAAGCTTGGTCGAGTTCCTTCATCAAAAGCAATTCAGCCCTGAGGTCATCATTTTCATTCAGCTCAAGAACAAAGCTTTCTTTGGATGTTTCATCAAGTTGGTCATAAATAAATGATTCTATTTCATCAAGGCTATGTGAAAGAGATGTTTCTTTCGACATGACCTCACCAAGAATATCTCTCATTTCTAAAATATCAGATTCACTCAACGCTTCATCCAGGTCAATCAGGAGATCAATATCCCGGCTAAGTGAAGGATTGAAAGCAAGATCTTCTTCAAACTGTTCCAAAGCAGCTGCTGACATATTGCCTTCGATATAATTTTCGAGATCCTCCATTGAATAGGTATGGCTATGCGAAGCTTTGGAAATCTGTATGAGACTTGCCCTGAGATCCATTATGTCCTTTTCTAGAACTGCGGATTCCATTTCCTGCCATAGTTCGAGATCTGTATCGATTTCATCGGCCTCATCCATTTCTGAAGCTGCAGCCAATTGTTCTTCATAGAATTGGTGAACTACTTCGTTGGATGCCCTATGATGGTTTTCGATGTGTATTTTGGGAAGAGATTCAAAATAATCTGCAATATCTTCAGGCAATTCATTCTCGCCAATGATTGATTCCATGTCAAGATCATCAGCCAGATCGAATGCAGCCGATAATTTGGCAAATGATGCCTTCTGTTCTTCAATAATGTTATGAATCTGATTTCTTAGTACTTCTGTATCGCTGTCCAGTATAGCTTCTTCAATTTCGCGAAATAAAGCCAAGTCTGCGTCCGGGCGGGGGGTTTCATTAAATTTTTTCATTTCCTTAGGGTTTGTTATAGGATCGTCGGAACTACCGACCATCCGGGTTTATGTATCATCTTCAAATAATTTCTTGTATTCAACGTCCTGCTTAATTCTTTCGACCAGCAGTTCCTTGCACTTGAATTTGCGGGTTTTAACATACTTCTCGCTTTTAAATCCCATAATATGAGCGATCTGTTTAATCGGCACTTTTTCAAAAAAGAGCTGAAGAATTTTCTGACAATCAGTACTGATACTCTTAAAATGTTTCTGATAAAGCAAAAACCTTTCATTTTTTTCAACTACTGCTACCAGATCATCATCATACACCTCATCCTGAAAATTCAGGGTATCGTTGATTTTTTGTTTGTCGAGTCTTCGCTTTTCCAACTCTTTCAACCATAAAAATCTACATACCGAAAATAAATAGACCTCAAAAGAACGATTTTCGAACAGAAGGTCATTTTCCTTTAATTTCCTGTAAATAATGATAATCGCTTCCTGAAATATATCATTTACATCATCTTCGTCACCGTTGTTCTTGCGTATAAAAGCATTTACCTTATAAAAATATTGCTTGTACACATATGCAAGTACCACATTATCATGCCGAAGGATCCCCTTCAGGATTTGATCATCGGTATAACTCTTCATGTTCTATCTATTAATTCGTTTTTTGGCTAAAAGGTAACCCAATCATGGTCCTTTTTTTTCATTTTTTTTATCACACCTGATTAATTGGCTAAAGCCCAAACACTTCAATAACCTTATGAAAATGATTTAAGCTGTCGAATTTAAAAATAATATAGGAAAATTATTGAAAATTTGAAAGAAAAGTATTGGGTGCCTGATAAAAACAAAAGGATAGATTCAACAATCTATCCTTTCTCTTTAAACTAACTAACCTAACTAAACCTAAACTTATGAAAATAAACGTACCACAAAAATACGTGGCAACTGGATAAACTCCAAAAGAAAGTTTGTTAATTCTTGTTAAAAAATCCCATGATCCCTTCATTTATTTGTTACATGAACGTGTTTAAATCTAATGGTCAGAAGCACATTAATTTTTTATGCTCTATTTATCTTCGGAGAATCATTCTTTGGTGATCAGATAGTCCTGATTTTTCCTGTAATAATCAGGCAATTGTGCCGGAAAGTAATTATTGGGGGATAAATGTGTAACGAATTGTTCCTTTTTGAGGATTTGGTGCTGACTGGTCGGGGTTAAAGGAAGTACGTTCAGCGGCAGCCAGGGCGTAAAGATAAACTTGCTCATCATTCACTGATGGATTCCGGCGTGGAGTCGCGCTCACTACCTTTCCCTGACGGTTCACCGAAATATCGACAATAACAGTTCCCCCACCCTTGGCAAGATAAATCGGAATAGGCAGACGTAAATGGTATCGATTCTCCAATTGGTACTCAATGTTACTATCGCTTGTATAGATAATATTACTGATCGAGTCTGGATTCATACCTTCGGTCACTTCCTCTGGCATTCGAATCTTCGAAAGGTCAGGTATTTCCTTGGAAAGTTGATTGTTCACATCTTTCACTAAGTTCCGTGCATTCTCTATCTCCTGTTGGTATGATTCGTCAAAAAACGATTCTCTGGTTGACCTGCGCCCCTCCACTGGACCTGATGAGGAAGGCATATTGGTCCGTGACGATGGTTGTGATGTCATTTGCTCAGATGTATATTCCTGGTCCGTTTCAACAGGCTCTTCTTCGGGAAGTAGTTCTTCAAACGGAAATTCGATAATAATGACCTCCTCGGTCATTTCCCTCTTCAGATCCATCTCAGCGATCAAAAACAACCCGACCAGGACAACATGAAATCCCAAGGTCCCTATAACCCCGTATATATTTCTTTTATATAACCGGACAATCTTGTTCATTTGACTACAAAAATAAAAATAAACACACAGTAGGGTGATTACCTTCTTTATTGAGTATCCCGAATTTCAGGATTCTTCAATGATCTGGCCATATCTTTACCAGAATAAGTCAATAAAGCTTTATTTAACAGATTTTAACATATTGATATAAAACCCTTTAGGTAATAAAATCTAAATTCAGCCCTTACTGGATGCCTGTTGGCTATTAACCAGCTAAATTAATCCAGTTTTCTGATGGATGTTGAAACCGAACGCGTTACATAGATCATTTCAGATAGTTTTGTTTATACTCCTGGGCATGGGATGTGCCCAAGCTCAGCTTTCGTTGCCCGATTCGACCCGATTGATCAACCCAAGAGATGAGAAATACACGAACTTTTATGATACACTGAAGGTAAGGGCTGGCAGGAAAAATATCACCCGCATTCTTTATGACCTGTTTATAAGGGAAGAATCCAAAGTCAGGGATTACAAAACACAGGCATTAAATAATTACTCAGACGCCACGGGTAAAACTATACGGGAAATACATTTCCTCCGACTTGATGTTTTCGGTCCTTCGATTCAGGATACCTCAAGGAAAGCAAAGTCTTGGCTCGAAAGAACGGGAAACTACATCCATACCCGATCTGACCTTCATAACCTTCGCAAAAACCTGATTATTAAACCAGGCGATCTTATTGATGCTGAAACTCTCTACGAGAATGAGAGGCTTTTTCGCACCTTACCCCGTATCCGGGATGCCAGGTTTATCCTCTTGCCTGACAGTCTCAACTCTGATATTGTGGACTTGCTTCTGATTACACAGGACCGTTTTTCCATTGGGGTCAGCGGAGTCCTAAATGGAACTTCCTCTGCCAAGGCAGAAATATACAATCGAAACCTTTTTGGTGTCGGACATGAAGCTTCATTCAAATTCGTCGGCCACTTGAATAGACAACCTTATATCGGGTTCGAATCCTTTTATAACATTAATAACATTAATGGCAAGTTCCTCAATTTTTCGGTAGGTTATTCAAATACCTATCTGAATGAGGGTGCCCTACTGCTATTTGAAAAGCCTTTGATTCTTAAAACAGACAATTTTGCCTATGGCATCAGCGGTTATTCCTTTAAGCGTACCAACAGGCTTCCTGGCCTCAAAAGGCAATTTCCATATGACATTCCCAACTATCGACAACTAAATATCTGGGGAGCCCGAAATATACAGTTGGTGAATAAGAATACCGGGAAAACTCAACTGACTTTTGCATCGGGAATTCAGTTCAGGGATATAAAAAACCATCATCATTTTACTGGCGACACCGCTTTATATTTTTCAGACAATAAACACTATCTGTTCGGAGTTACGTGGTCACAACGGAGCTATATACCCGATCGCCTGATTTATGGCTATGGAATCACTGAGGATATTCCCATGGGATTTAAGTATGAAATGGTTGCAGGACTTGACAATGACCCTTCCGGCAAGAGGATATACACCCATCTCTTTTTATCAAACGGCAATTTTTTTCGCAATTCTCCAGACCACCTATATTTGTATGGGGCTTTTAGCAGCTATTTTCGGAATGCCCAACAGCAGCAAGGAATGGTCGAACTTGGAATGAATTTCATATCCAGACTTTATGCTATAGGGAGTGTTCGCACAAGGCATTTTGTCCGTTTTGATTATACAATGGGAATGAAAAGGCTTGATCCGGAAGAATTAATGTTTGAGAAAAATGATTACATCAGAGGATTCAGCTCCGACTGCATATCTGGGAAACAACGCCTGAGCCTGAATCTTGAGAGCGTATTTTTTCAGAAAAAGGATTTTTACAGATTCAACATCGCCTTCTTTACTTTTGGTGACCTCGGAATTCTTGGCGGTGAAGGAAAAAAAATCATAAAGGAGAATTATTATGGTGGAATCGGTGCTGGCCTCCGACTTCACAATGAATCTCTCGTTCTTAAAACGATCCTGATAAGGCTTGCTGTTTATCCCAGACACCCCAAGGATGTTGGTCTTCTTGGCATGCTGGTCACGGAACAAACCAAACAAACCTTCTACAATTTTCAGCCTGGTCCACCTGAACCAAGAAAATATGAATAGTCAACCATTAAATTAACATTGCTCCTTATTTCCGTAAAATTCAGAGGATTATGTCCTAATTCAAATTAATTGAATAATTTTGCGCCCTAATTTTACACTTATCTAATTTAAATGATTTTATTTAATGAAACCGGGCTTGCCCCGTCACTCCTAAAAGCTGTTGAACAACTGGGATTTGTTTCCCCAACCCCAATTCAGGAAAAAACACTTCCGCTCATCCTTAACGAACGTACAGATATTGTCGCTCTGGCACAAACCGGAACAGGCAAAACCGCTGCTTTTGGATTACCGATCCTTCATCAGATTGAACCCAATTCCAAAAACGTTCAGGCATTGGTGTTATGTCCAACTCGTGAATTATGTCTTCAAATCACCAATGATCTAAACAATTACACCAAATTCTCTCAGGGAATTCAGATAGTGCCGGTTTATGGTGGAGCCTCCATTAATGACCAGATCAGGTTACTGGATAGAAATCCCCAGATTATTGTAGCCACACCCGGTCGCGCGGTCGACCTGATCAATCGCAAGAAACTCAAATTAGGCAGTATCAGCTGGTTGGTTCTCGATGAAGCAGACGAAATGCTCTCAATGGGCTTCAAAGATGATTTAGATGCCATTCTTTCTGGAACTCCTTCCACAAAGCAGACGCTTTTGTTTTCTGCAACCATGCCTTCTGAAATCGCAAGAATTGCGAGCAAGTACATGAAAAATCCTATTGAGGTCTCCGTAGGAAAAGCCAACCAAGGTGCTGAAAATGTATCACACGAATATTTTCTTGTCCATGCAAAGGACCGGTATGAAGCACTCAAAAGAATTGCAGATGTCAATCCAAAAATATATGGTATAGTCTTTTGCCGTACCCGTGCGGAAACCAAAGACGTAGCTGACAAACTGATCGGCGACGGATACAGTGCCGATGCTCTTCATGGTGATCTATCTCAGGAGATGAGAGATATTGTCATGAACAGATTCCGCAACCGTCACCTTCAGATTCTGGTAGCTACCGATGTCGCTGCCCGTGGCTTGGATGTAAATGATCTTACCCACGTCATTAACTACAATTTGCCTGATGATCCTGAGGTTTATATCCACAGAAGCGGTCGAACAGGAAGAGCCGGCAAGAAAGGTATCTCCATATCCATTCTTCACCTGAAGGAAAGGGGAAAACTGAAAGATATCGAAAGAATGTTGAATAAGAAAATTGAGCAGAAGCCGGTGCCATCAGGCAAGGACATTTGTGAAAAACAGTTATTCAACCTGGTAGATAAGGTAGAAAAGGTGGAGGTAAATACCCAACATATTGACGATTACCTCCAGGTGATTTACAAAAAACTGGAATGGCTCGACCGTGAAGAACTGATCAAGCATTTTGTCTCAGTAGAGTTCAATCGCTTTCTAGCTTCATACGAGAATGCCCCTGACCTGAACGTTGACACCAGTAAAGCCAGTTCATCCAAAGGGAGCAAATCGCGTTTCGGGAATACCACATGGGATGATGAACCCAGGAGCCGAAGAGGAGGAAGAGGAATGTCTGAGGGATCAGGAAAACGGGGAGGTAGAATTCAATTTGCCCGTATGTTCATGAATATCGGCAAAAGTGACAGAATGGATAAACGAACCATCATAAATATGGTGAATCAGACTCTTCCTGGAAAATCTGTTGAAATTGGTGAAATTGAAGTTCTTAGGAACTTTTCATTCTTCGAAATCGACAATCGTTATGAACAGGACCTGCAAAGAGGATTCAGGCAGATCCAGTTTAAAGGCAAACAGATTGGGCTGGAGGTTGCCAAACCAAAATAATACGTTTTAAAAACCACACTATACAGAAGCCGGGGAATTTAATTATCCGGCTTTTTTTATGCTGCAGGCTAATCCAACAAACTAATGATTTCTTCGCGGGTTATTTCCGCGAAAGGATTATTGGAATTAATAAACTTTTCAGCCAAATCACTTTTTCTTTCCTTGAGCGTCTGAATTTTTTCCTCAATGGTATTCTCTGTAATAAATCGATATACAAAGACATTTTTATCTTGTCCGATCCTATGTGCCCGACTAACAGCCTGCAATTCAGCTGCAGGATTCCACCATGGATCGACAATGAATACATAATCGGCTCGGGTCAGATTCAGCCCCACTCCTCCTGCCTTGAGAGAAATGAGAAATACCCTGGTTTCCGGATCTTCTTGAAATTTTTTTATAACCTCTTCCCTATTCCGGGTTTTCCCAGTGAGTACTGAATACTTCCAGTTTTCTTCATCCATCTGGCGCTGAATGATTTCCAAGTGAGTTACAAAGGAGGAGAATACCAATACTTTATGCTTTTCGGCAATCAAATCCCCAAGTGAACGAATTATCTCATTGAATTTTCCTGAACCTGATTCGTCTTCGCTATTAACCAAAGAGGGATGGTTGGCCAATTGTCTCAATCGTGTCAGGCCCTGGAGGATTACGATAGAGGATCCGGCTAATCCACCCTGATCGATGCTGGCAAGAATCGAATTTCTAATCATTGATTTCTCCTTTTCATATACCGACTCCTGGTCAGGTGTCATGGCACAAAACCTCACCTGCTCCATCAGTGGTGGCAGGTCACTTGCCACTTCTGATTTGGTTCTGCGCAAAATGAAAGGCCGGATAAGAAGCTGAAGTTTTTCCTCCACAGATTCTTCCGCTCTTGATTCTATTGGGGTCTGAAAATTTGCTTTAAAGAATGGATAACTCCCCAATAATCCCTTGTTCAGGAAGTTCATTTGGGTCCAGAGATCAGCCAAGGAGTTTTCAATCGGTGTACCAGTTAGCACGATGCGATGTCCTGGCTTCATCGACATAACAGATTCATAAATTTTTGAAGTCCTGTTCTTAATATACTGGCTTTCGTCAAGAATTACCATATAAAACTGCACAGATGAGAATATCTCTCTATCAATACGAAGGGTTCCGTAAGTAGTGATTAATACATCGTAATATTGGGTATAAGCTTTCAGGTCACTTTTCCTGTTTCGTTGTGGGCCCGCATGGATATGTACCTTCAATGAGGGAGCAAACCTTGACATTTCGTTTACCCAATTATGAACCAAAGATGTGGGCACGACAATCAGTGAAGCAGGTTGTAAATTTCCGTCTGGTTTAGTATCGAACAATGAAGTCTGTTGTTTGTGTTCACTTCCAACAGGAATTGCTTTCCTCCTCTCCTTTCTGATTTTCAAAAGCAAAGTCAATGTCTGAAGAGTTTTTCCCAGTCCCATATCATCTGCCAAACAGCCTCCAAGTCCATTTTTCACCAAAGTATACATCCATTGAAATCCTGCTTTTTGATAGGGTCGGAGTTCTGCCTTTAACCCTTGGGGAATCGCTATTGCTGAGGCATCGTCAAAGCTTTTGACGATATTTGAAAGCATCGTTGGCAGTGTACTGGTTATTTGACTTGACAGCACATTGTAAAAGAATTTGCCGAACTGAAGCCGATCACCGGTGATTTTCCCGAAATGAAATAACATTTTATATTTTTCAAACCACTCACCGGGCAGTATGGCTATCTCTCCGTTGGGAAGTTCGAATTCTCTTAAATTATTCAATATGTGCTTTCGGAGTTTCAGGAAAGGAAACCTGAATTCTCCAATAGTAACGAACGAATAAAGATCAAACCAGTCATTGTTTGACTGAATATCGAAAGATATTTCCAATTTACCCGTAAAGTAGGTGAAACCTTCCATTTTTTGTACAACACCGATCGCCCAACTACGAAGCAGGCTTTCATTTACCGATAACCACTCAACGTATTCATATATCGCGGGTGATTGATCCATTAACTTAACCGGAGGTAAATAAAACAATCCATGATCCTCAACAAGTCCGGCATTGCACAATGCCTCAGCCACAGCTTTTTCCCATTCTGGTCTCCGATGAAACCGAAAAAAGGTATAGGTATTATCCTTCTCCTCCAAAGTGACAACTATCATTCTCGGGTCATGATATAATAGATTTGTGTTGCCGTAAATAAAATGTAAAATCAGCACAGGTTCCTGTTGTAAACCCCTTTCAAAAGTGAGTGTAGCCTTACTTTCACCATAATCGTCAACAACTCTGAACCCCACGGCTTCGACCTCCTGATCACGAACCAACCCAAGAACGAAATTCCGGTAGTACTTTGGTTCAATTGCGTTGGGAATGGAAATGTGTTCGCGCGACAGAAATGGAAGTATTTTTTTTGAATCAACCGTATCAAAAATCAATATCCTGTTGTCTACCTGCATCACGCAGGGATCATTGACGATAAATCTTACCTTTCGCTTACGAATCCTGACCGGTTCCTCCTTATGGAATATTTCAACCGTGTAATTTGTACCTTCAGCTAATTTTTTGAATCGAAACCTGGCTTTTGAGTATGTATCAGAAACAACAATGCGATCTTCATCATACAAATTAAGGTAATTAATATCGCGTTCAAAAACCGAGATTGGGTTCTTCATCAAGAGCTTTGCAATGGAGTACATTTGTTTCTCAATATAAGGAACCACATGCTGTTTCAAATATTCAGGAGTCACCTGACTGTAGAATTCCGTACTGTTTTTGTTTCTCGAGAATTTTGCAGCCAAACGAAAATCAGAACATTTTCCCGAAAGACGAACGATTTCCCTTTCAACATCGGAAAATGAATAGTCCAGTTGATCCATATCCTCTAACCTGACAGCACTTCTTACTGAAAAGTATGACTTCAATGGTTCAATCAGGTATGGCATAAACATAACACCAAAATGACGGTGTTCAATAAGCGCAACTATAAACATCAGGCT
>DIFU01000077.1:56909-69563 GCA_002419285.1 Prolixibacteraceae bacterium UBA5740
TTTTATTAAATCGGGCATCACTGAACCGGCAAAGTAAAAGAAAAAGCTCCAAATCAAGGTGGACAAAAAGCAGAAAGTCCGGCTGAATAAAAAACAGCCGGACCTTTTCATTCCAGATTCAAAATCAGATTTCGCGTATCCAGATATTTCGGAAACTAACAAGGTCTCCGTGGTCTTGCAAAGAGATTGGACCTTTCCCATGTGGTTTCACAAAGTATTCTGGCACACCAATATATACCGTAGGCCCACGTACTTCTGCTGCATTTTGAACAACAACTCCATTGTGAATAACAGTGATTCTTGGAGCAACCAGATATGTTCCGTCAGCCTTAAAAACAGGAGCCGTATAAATGATATCATAGGTCTGCCATTCTCCAGGTGGCTTGCATGCATTAACCATTGGTGCATGGTTTTTATAGATGCTTCCAGCCTGACCATTCCGATAAGTCCTGTTGTTATAATTATCCAGTACCTGCACTTCGTAGATTCCCTGCATAAAAATACCACTATTGCCACGCCCCTGGCTTTCGCCTTTCACCACAGATGGGGATCTCCATTCGATGTGCAATTGATAATTCTCAAACTCTCTTTTAGTTTTAATGCCACCGGCGCGGGGAACAACAGTCATCGCTCCATCTTCTATTTTCCATCCGGGTTTGCCTCCATCTCTTTCATTGATCCATTCCTCTTCAAGATTGGTCCCATCAAACAGGACAATTGCATCAGAAGGAGCATCACCATATCGGGCTCCTGGTGTAATGACTTTTACTTCGGGTTCCCATACTTCGGTCATCTCGGGTTTCATTTCCATGGTAGGTTTCTGCTGCGCATATACAACCGATGCGCACACAAAAATCACTGCACTGATAATTACTTTTTTCATTTTATGTTTTTTTATAACTAGTTAACTATAAGCCTAATTCATTGACAATGGCATCAATTCTTGAATCAATGGATGATTCGACACTTTCCAGGTCCTCATAAGATTTTAATTGATCATGAACCTCAAAATAGAACTTTATCTTCGGTTCGGTACCGGAAGGCCTAATGGAGATCTTCGTTCCGCCAGTTGTGAAGAATTGTAACACGTTAGACGTGGTTTTTTGGTCGATGGCTGTTGTTTCACCTGTCAACAAATCGGTCTGGACCAACAACTCATAATCTTTAAGCAGATGAACAGGTGTTCCACCTATTTTCCGAGGAGGATTGGTCCTGAAACGGGTCATCATCTGTTGAATTTCTTGTGCACCAGACTGACCTTTTCGGGTAACGGAAATGGTTTTTTCTCTGGAGAATCCATACTCAAGGTAGATGTCCATTAGCAATTCATAAAGTGTCTTTCCTTTACTCATGGCCCATGTCACTATTTCAGCCATCATGGCAATGGAAGAAACAGCATCCTTATCACGGACAAAGTCAGCTGGCAGGAATCCAAAGCTTTCCTCTCCGCCCCCAATATATTTGCGGATGCCTTCATTCTCACGGATTACCTCAGCTATATATTTAAAGCCAGTATAAACATCAAAATAATCCACATGATTTTTCCTGGCTATCTCAGTTATCAGCTCAGTCGAAACAATGGTTTTCACTATGAACTCGTTGCCCTTTAGCGCACCATTCTCCTTCATCTTTGTGATAATGTAATAGATAAACAGAAGAGCTGTTTGATTACCGTTAATGATCACAAACTCTCCTTTCAGATTACGGGTAGCCACACCAAGCCGATCACTGTCGGGATCAGTTGCCATAACCACATCAGCATTCACTTCCAAGGCTTTTTCTATAGCCATTTTCATTGCTGCAGGCTCCTCCGGATTAGGAGAAACGACTGTTGGAAAGTTACCACTCACAACATCCTGTTCGGGTACATTTATAATATTTGTAAATCCGAAAGCACGCAGTGCCATTGGGACAATCTTTACCCCAGTCCCATGTATTGGAGTATAAACGATTTTTATGTCATGGTATTTCTTTACCAGGTCAGGAGATAAAGAAATGGTTTTCACCATCTCAATAAATTTCAGGTCGGTTTCTTCTCCCAAAGGTTTAATCAGTTCTTGGGGGCCGTCAAACAGGATGCTTTCATGCTTCATCGACTTCACCAACTCGATGATAGCTTCATCATGTGGAGCAACCAACTGGGCTCCGTCATCCCAATACGCCTTATATCCGTTATATTCAGGTGGATTATGGGATGCTGTCAGGATAATTCCGCTTTGACAACCGTATTCCCTGATTGCATATGACATTTCAGGAGTAGGTCGAAGATCCTCGAAAAGCAACGCCCTTATACCGTTGGCCGCAAAAATCCCGGCACAGGTCTCTGCAAACAGCCTGCTGTTATTCCGACAATCGTGCCCTATAACCACCTTAATTTCAGGCAAATGCGCAAATGACTCTTTCAGATAATCTGATAACCCCTGCGTTGCGGCTCCTACCGTGTAAATATTCATGCGGTTCGTTCCTGCTCCCATCACACCTCGCAAACCACCTGTTCCAAACTCAAGATCCTTATAAAAAGAATCAATCAGTTCTGTCTTGTTATCATTGTCCAACATCCGCTGCACCTCTTTACGGATAGCTTCATCATAGAATGGGCTCAACCACAAACGGGCTCTCTCCTCTACTTGTCTAAGCAATTCATTATTGTTCATAGATTATTGTTTTTGAATAAGTTGAATACACTTCATTAAACTGTCACGCCAATAGGGTATATCAATTCCATACGTTGCATGTATCTTCGATTTATCCAATACTGAATAGGAAGGTCTCGGAGCGACTGTTGCAAATGCAGAAGATAAAATTGGTTCTACCTTACAGGAAATGCCAGCAAATTTGTGTATTTCAACAGCAAAATCGTACCAACTGCAGACTCCAAGATTAGAAAAATGGTAAATACCAGGATTCCAGCTTGCTTTATTTCTCATGCTTACTGTAATAACCTGCCAAATGGCCATTGCGAGGTCTCTGGCGTAGGTAGGAGTACCGGTTTGATCAAACACCACTTTGAGAAGTTCCCTTTCCTGACCCAGCCTAATCATAGTCTTTACGAAATTATTCCCATGATCCGAATAAAGCCAGGAGGTCCGGATAATTACGGATTCCGGAAGTTGTTTCAAAACCAAACGTTCACCTTCCAGTTTAGTCTGGCCATAAACACTCTGAGGATTGGGATTATCTTTCTCAGAATAGGGGGTATTGGCAGTTCCGTCAAAAACATAGTCAGTAGAAATGTGGACAAGCCGGGCTCCTATCTGTCGACAAACAACCGCCAGGTTCTCCGGGCCCAAGGCATTCAAACGGTGGGCAGAATCCCGGTCATTTTCTGCCTTGTCAACTGCAGTGTATGCAGCACAATTGACTACAAAGTCGGGCCGGTTATTCCCAAGATATTTTGAAACAGCATCCCTATCGGTAATATCCAGCGTATCATAATCCGTCAAATCCATTGTAAAGTCAGAAAAGGAAACTGACATCTCATTCAGGCAAGTCCCCAACTGGCCATATGCTCCGGTAATCATTACCTTCATTTCGTCTGATACTTAAAATTCATGTCTGCTCTGTTGAAAGGAAGGGCTTCAAGGTCTTTAGCTGAAACCAAGCCTTTTCCAACAGGTATTTGCCAATCAATGGCAAGCTCAGGGTCGTCAAATCTTATGGCTCGCTCAGCTTCCTTGTTGTAATATCCATCACATTTGTAAGTAAATATTGCCGTTGGGCTTAATACAGAAAACCCATGTGCAAAACCACGGGGAATAAAGAGCTGTCGCTTATTCTCCGATGAAAGTTCAAGTCCAAACCATTGTCCGAAAGTTGGGGACCCCTGCCTGATATCAACGGCTACATCATATACGGCACCTGATATCACCCTGACTAGCTTTGCCTGTGCAAATGGCGAAATTTGATAGTGAAGTCCTCTTATCACGCCATATGACGAGAATGATTCATTGTCCTGTACAAAAAGACAATCAATGCCATGATTCGACCACTTCTCAGAATGGAAACTCTCAAAAAAATAACCCCTGGTATCCGAAAAAACGTCTGGTTCAATTATTTTAAGGCCCGACAAAGGGGTATCCACAATATTCATTTTCAGAAAGATTTGATTTGATTTCCAGCCAATCTCAGCAAATACTGGCCATAAGGATTTTTTCGAAGAGGCTCTGCGAGTTCGAGTAACTGGTCTCGTGAGATAAATCCTTTCTTAAAGGCAATTTCCTCAATACAGGAAATCTTCAGCCCCTGACGTTGCTCTATTGTCGCAATATAATTTGAGGCTTGAAGCAGACTGTCGAATGTACCAGTATCAAGCCAGGCAAATCCACGACCCAGAAGCTTGACATTAAGTCGGCCTTCTTCGAGGTAAAGCCGGTTCAAATCAGTGATTTCAAGCTCACCTCTGGCTGATGGCTTTAGTGATTTTGCCTTCTGCACCACGTCGTTTGAGTAAAAATACAGACCTGTAACAGCATAATTTGAACGGGGATTTTCTGGTTTTTCCTCTATGCTGATCACACGCCCCTCCTTGTCAAATTCAACAACCCCATATCTCTCAGGATCATTCACATAATACCCGAATACAATGGCTCCGTCTTCTATTTTGGCAGCATCTTCAAGAATACTCCTGAAGTTGTATCCATAAAAGATATTGTCACCCAATATCAGGCACACACTATCGTTACCGATGAATTCATCTCCCAGGATAAACGCCTGAGACAATCCATCCGGGGAAGGCTGAATCTTGTAAGAGATCTTGAGCCCCAGTTGATTTCCATTCCCAAACAGAGATTCATAGAGGTGAATATCTGTTGGTGTTGAAATAATCAGGATTTCCCTGATTCCGGCAAGCATTAATACTGATAAAGGGTAATAAATCATCGGCTTATCGTACACCGGGATGATTTGCTTGGATATGCTGCGGGTTATCGGATAAAGCCGTGTACCTGCACCTCCCGCTAAAATGATTCCTTTCATTTCCTTATGACATTTTATGTATTCAACATTTTATTTTGGTCTGGGGCTTAAAATCACAACAAATATATCCACTATTCGCTTTCAGGTATTCCCAAAAGCAATTGATCAAAATATTCAATGGTTCTCGACAGTCCGTCCCTAAGCTGTACCAATGGCTTCCATCCGTCGAGCAGCTCCCCTGCCACACGTATATCGGGTTGTCGTCGCATGGGATCGTCCTTGGGCAGAGGCTGATGGACAATCACTGAAGAACTACCGGTTAAATCCTTTATTTCCTGTGCAAGTTCAATCATGGTATATTCTGAAGGATTGCCCAGATTAACAGGGCCGGTTATAGGATCAGGCGTTCCCATCATCCGGACAAAGCCTTCAAGAAGGTCATCCACATATTGGAAACTTCTGGTCTGCAATCCGTTTCCATAAATCGTAATTGGCTCTCCCCTAAGAGCCTGCACGATAAAATTGGACACTACCCTTCCATCATTAACCTCCATTCGAGGACCATACGTATTGAAAATCCTTACAATTTTGATTTTAACTCCATTCTGTTGGTGATAGTTGACAAACAGTGATTCGGCGCATCGTTTCCCTTCGTCATAACACGACCGAATACCGATAGGATTTACATTCCCCCAATAGGATTCTACCTGGGGATGAACATCCGGGTCACCATACACTTCGCTGGTGGAAGCTTGCAGAATTTTTGCCTTCACCCGCTTAGCCATGCCAAGCATATTTATGGCACCCATGACGGAAGTCTTAATGGTCTTTATCGGGTTATATTGATAATGAATAGGTGAGGCAGGGCAGGCAAGGTTATATATTTCATCAACTTCAGCATAATAAGGCATGGTAACATCGTGTCGTACCAACTCAAACATAGGATTGCCAATCAAATGCCGGATTTTCTGTTTTGATCCAGAGTAGAAGTTATCAAGACATATAACTTCATGTCCCTCTTTCAGAAGTCGCTCACACAAATGGGAACCTATAAACCCGGCTCCCCCGGTCACTAAAATTCTTTTCATTCCATCCATTCAGAGGTATTTTCAGTAAGCTTCAAACTGAAAATCAGGATTATCGCAAGAAAAAAACCAATCTCCTGATTTTTTGCAGGTAAAGATCAAAAATAGTAAAATCATTAGAGGAAAAAAGAGTAACCCGGCAGCATATCTCCAAAATCGAACAAAAACTATGGTCCATCAATAATTATCTGTATACCAAACAAAAAAATACATCAAATTATTTGAAATACAAGCATTAAGTCTTAATTTTGCGGCCGATTTTACAAGAAATAATGTCTAACTTATTAATTTTGCAACAATTACATGACTGAAATTAAAAATGAAAACCTGGAATCCCAGGAAACCAATGTACCTGCCGAGGCTGTGCAGGTTAACGAAACTGTAGCCAATACAGTTGACAAACAGGAAGAGGAATTTGATTGGGATATTCTTGAATCAGGATTGGATTCCTACACCAAGAAACGCAGAAACGAGCTGGAAAACCTCTACAACAGCACACTGAACACAGTTCAGGAAAAAGAAGTTGTCGAAGGAACCGTAATCTCCATGAACAAGAGAGAAGTTGTGGTTGACATTGGTTATAAATCCGATGGCGTTGTCAGCCTCAATGAATTCAGGTACAATCCAGAGATGAGAATTGGTGATAAGGTTGATGTATACATCGAAAGTCTGGAAGACAAAAAAGGACAGATGAACCTTTCCCACAAAAAAGCCCGTGCAATGCGTTCATGGGAGAAAATTAACCTCGCACACGACAATGATGAAATTATCAAGGGTTACATCAAATGCCGTACAAAAGGCGGTATGATTGTTGACGCCCTTGGAATCGAGGCATTCCTCCCCGGATCTCAGATCGATGTCAAGCCAATTCGTGATTACGATATGTATGTTGGCAAGACCATGGAATTCAAGGTAGTTAAAATCAACCACGAATTCCGCAATGTTGTAGTTTCTCATAAAGCGCTCATTGAGGCTGAACTGGAACTGCAGAAAAAAGAAATTATCTCTAAACTTGAGAAAGGCCAGGTACTCGAAGGTACTGTTAAAAACATCACATCTTATGGTGTATTTATCGACCTTGGTGGCGTAGACGGACTTATTCACATCACGGATCTTTCATGGGGCCGTATTACACACCCGAACGAAATCGTTGAATTGGATCAGAAACTGAATGTGGTGATCCTCGATTTCGATGATGACAAAAAACGTATCGCACTGGGCCTGAAACAGCTGACTCCCCATCCATGGGATAAACTCGACCAGGAACTCAAAGTTGGCGACACAGTTAAAGGTAAAGTGGTCGTTCTTGCCGACTATGGTGCATTTGTTGAAATTGCCCCGGGTGTCGAAGGACTTATCCACGTATCAGAAATGTCATGGAGCCAGCACCTGCGTAGTGCCCAGGATTTCCTTAAGGTTAGTGACGAAGTGGAAGCCCAGATTCTTACGCTTGATCGCGATGAAAGAAAAATGTCGCTCGGCATCAAACAACTGAAAAGCGATCCTTGGGAAAATATTGACACCCGTTTTGGACTTGGAACCAGCCATAAAGCAACGGTTCGCAATTTCACCAACTTTGGTGTCTTTGTTGAAATCGAAGAAGGTGTTGATGGCTTGATTCATATCAGCGATTTGAGCTGGACGAAAAAAATCAAACATCCATCCGAATTTACCGGAATCGGTGAAGAAATCGAAGTTGTTGTACTTGATATCGACAAGGATAACCGTCGCCTTAGCCTTGGACACAAACAGCTGGAAGAAAACCCATGGGATGTTTTCGAAACCATTTTCACTGCTGACTCTATCCATGAAGGAACAATCGTTGAGCTGATGGATAAAGGTGCCGTAATTGCACTTCCATATGGCGTCGAAGGTTTTGCTACCCCACGTCATCTTGTGAAAGAAGATGGCAGCCAGGTAAAAATGGAAGAAAAACTCGAATTCAAGGTTATTGAATTCAATAAATCAGCTAAAAGAATCATTGTTTCGCATTCACGTGTTTATGAAGACGAAAAACGGGGTGAAGAACAGAGCAAAAGGAAATCTGAAAACAAAACAACCAAGAAAGCGATGAAAAATGTTTCTGACAATGTCGAAAAGACTACGTTGGGAGACATCTCTGAACTGGCTGATTTGAAAAAACAGATGGAAGCTGACGAAAAAAATGATAAAAATTAGGTTGCTGTTACCAGCATTTTCGTAAATTGTATACATGACGTCAGAAACAACAGAATACGGGAATTATTCACTCATAACGATTAAGGCTTCAAAGCTCGATGCCAGCAATGGCCCTGAACTGAAATCCGAATTCGTTATGCTGAACTCCCACGGTGTAAAAAACTTTGTCGTCGATATGTCAGAATGTACATATTGTGACTCATCAGGCCTTAGGGCTCTGCTGGTTGCAAATCGTATTTGTGACGATGCTATCGGAACACTGATTTTGTTTGGATTGCAACCCGATGTCGAAAATATCTTCCGGTTATCGATGCTGCATACCATGTTACTGATTGTCAATACAAAGGAAGAAGCTGAAGCGCTTTTGCTTAAAAAGGAAAGCATGTAACCAAGCTATTTATCCATGTCTTTTAAACTGACAGTATTAGGTAGTGGTTCTGCCCTGCCAACATCAGAAAAATTTCCAACCGCTCATGTGCTCAATGTACATGAGCGGTTTTTTCTCATCGACTGTGGCGAAGGCACACAGATCCAACTCCGACGCTATCGCATCAGTATAGCCAAAATAAAACACATATTTATTTCACATTTGCACGGCGACCACTTCTATGGACTGATCGGACTCATTTCGACCCGAAATCTATTGGGAATCAAGAGTGATCTCCACATTTATGCACACTCTGAAATTAAAAGGTTGCTTGACCCACAAATCAACTTCATGAAAGGTGAACTGGGATATAACATATTGTTTCATCCCCTGAATTTCAAAGCGGCTCAAGTAATTTTCTCAGACAAAAAGGTTGAGGTGACATCCTTCCCTTTGCGTCATAGCATACCGGTCTGTGGATTTCTTTTTCAAGAAAAACAAGCCTTACCAAACCTAAGGAAGGATATGATTGAACAATTGGATATTCCTATCAGGGATAGACAGTCGATCAAGGAAGGTGGAGGTTTTACGGACAGTGACGGTCATTTTTATGAACATTTGGAATTGACCATTCCACCTGTAACTTCTCGCTCATATGCATACTGCACTGATACAACTCCGTTTGAACCAGCATTGGAATTCATCACGGGCGCCAGTATTTTATACCATGAGGCCACTTTCCAGTCCGACATGGAAGAATGGGCAGCCAAAACATTTCATTCAACGGCACAACAGGCAGGAATGATAGCCCGTAGGGCGGGTGTTAAACAATTACTGATCGGCCATTTTTCAAATCGTTACGATTCTGATGAGAGCTTTTTGGATGAAGCAAGAAGGGAATTCAAGGAAACCTACCTGGCCAGGGAGGGCAAAACATACCGGATCGAAGAAAACAGAAGCAGCTAATCATCATTCTTGATGAAAAAACGCTTATCAAAATTCACCAGGTATAATTTTTCCATTGGTCTTGTGAAAGCTGTATATAACCATCGGTAAAAATCACGATTCAACATTTCAGGAGTTAAATATCCTGTGTCCACAAATACTGCCTTCCATTGTCCACCCTGCGCTTTATGGCAGGTGATAGCATAGGCAAACTTGACTTGTAACGCATTGTAATACTTATCCTGCTTTATTTTCTTCCAACGCTCCCTCTTATTCTTAATTTCCTGATAATCCTCAGAAACAGATAGGAAAAGCCGATTACTGTCAACCTGGCTTAAGGATGCGGTTTCTATATTGAGGGTATCCATAAGGATGTTGCAACGTACTTCCACATCATCGTAATCGATGAAACGCAGGCTTACATCTGCAAAACGGAATCCATGAAGATTCTCATAACCATAGATATGCAAAACCTCAGTGATATCGCCATTAGCGATAAAATCCAGGTTTTCGGTTCCTTCTGACCAGAAGTAATTGTTCTTTACAACCATGAGCAAATCACCTCTTGAAATTTCAGAATCACGAAAGAGTATTGACGAACGAATACCGCTGTTGTACTGATTAGCTCGTTTATTTGACCGGGTCAGTACTATGGTGTCATAAATTCCAAAATTGTCGTAACACCAATTGATCTTTTCAATCAACTCTCCTCCTGGGATTTTCTCTATATCAGAAAAATCGTTTACGTATATTCGATAAAAGTCGGCAACTTGATTATTCCCGATTGAGGTTCTTAATCCGGTGGCATTCTCGAGAATCCCGGAATTCTTTTCCTGACGCACAACATCCGTCAGTTCATTTTCCATAACACCAAATCCATACTGTTCGATACTCTCACTGCTTAATGCCGGGCTCAAACTAATGCCCACAGGAGGCAACTGTGCCGTATCACCAACTAAGATCAAGCGACAGTCTTTGCCAGAATATACATATTCCAATAAATCATCCAGTACTTTGCCTGAGCCGAAGACCGAATTCTCGCTTGATTGATTCGAAATCATAGAAGCCTCATCGACAATAAAATAGGTAGATTTATGCAGGTTCTTATCCAAGACAAAAATCCCTGTTCCGTCTGTAGAAGATTTTTGACGGTAAATTTTCTTATGAATAGTGTATGACGTTTTTCCTGTATAGTTCATCAACACTTTCGCGGCCCTGCCGGTCGGGGCCAAAAGTACCGACCCTATTTGAAAGTTATCCAGTGTTTTCACCAACTGGCTGATCATGGTCGTCTTTCCTGTACCGGCATAACCTTTCAAAACATAAACAAAGTCCTCCGGTTTATTGGCGATAAAATCGGATAGACTCAATAACATATTTATTTGACTTTCAGTTAGTTGAAACCCCAAGCCAGAAGTTAAGACCGAGAAAATATGATTTTTGAGCATCCCAGATAAAAAACTATAACCAACGGAAGGTAAATGATTTTTTTTTATAATTTTGCCTCAACCGAAAATAACTTACTAAAAATATAGAAATGAGAACTGTAATTCAAGTTGCGCTTTTTATTGTTGCTTTGGTTTTGGCATATTTTGTTTACAACAGTATCCAAACCCCAATAGCATTCAAAAAAGAACAAGATGTGCGCTACAACCAAACCATTGAAAGGCTTAAGGAAATCCGAAAAGCACAAATTGCATTCAAAGATGTGCATGGTCGTTTCACCGGAAGTTGGGATACCCTGATCCATTTCGTGAAATTTGATTCAGTCAGGATGGTAAAGAAAATCGGTAACCTCACAGATAGTATGGTTGAAAAGGGTATCAATGAAAGAAAAGCGCTTGAACTGGGCTTGATTGTTCGTGACACGCTTCGTGAAAGTGTTCTGGAATCTGTTTTTGGTGAAGGTTTTGATCCTGAACAACTGAAAGTTGTTCCCTTAGCTGATACCACTGCCTATTTTGCACTGGGGGCCACCGTAATCACTACAGGTTCAGGAATTAAAGTTCCCGTTTTTGAAGCCAAAGTCCACAATAACGTATTGCTTAGAGGTCTCGACCGCCAACTGGTAATCAACCTGAATGACCAGAGAAGAGTGCAGAACAAGTATCCTGGCCTCAAAGTGGGATCCTTAACTGAGACCAACAACAATGCAGGTAATTGGGAGTAATTTCGATGCAGAATTTTGTATTCAGGGAAAGTAACTTTGACCTGAACAACAGTCAACAATATAGTTTATCCATCCAGGCTGACCTGGATGGATTTTCTTTTGTAATCCAACAAAACCAGACTGGTCAGATTGTATTAATCCACACTGAGTCATTCATGCTCAGCCATTATGGAATTCTGGCAAGGAAAATCCAGGAATTGACGGAGAAATATGATATGCTTAAGGGCGACTTTGATAATATTCAAGTTTATTTGCCCGGATCCCAAACAGGTGTATTCCCTGATGATTTTCACCTCGAAAAAGAAATCAGGAATTCTTTACTCGAGAAAAAATCTTTAAAAAATCGCACCAAAACCGTAAGCAGTGTAACAATCCTTCCCGGCTATCAGCTTTGTTGGCTCATTGAATCTACATTAAAGGAAACAATTATTGAATGCTACCCAAAGGCCAGAATCACACATATTGCAGTACCACTGATTCACTACTTTGCGAATTTGCATAATAATGCAGACAAGAATTGGTATTGCTATTTGTCAGATAAGGAAATCTTCTTTTTGGGATTCGACAAAGGACAACTATGCTTCTTCAATAAATTCTCCTGCATTGAAGAACAGGACGTTCTCTACTATCTAATGGCTATCAGCAGGGTTCCCAAAATGGAGAATGCAACGATAACCATTACCGGGCATCAGGAAAGGAAAGACTTGATGATCAAATATTGCTTTGACAATGAAATTACTGCAGTCCCTCACAATCCAGTACTTCGTTTACCTGTACTGCCCAAGAGTTCACCACAGATACCAAGTAATTTAATCCCGTTACTGATATGATCCAATGAGAATTGTAGGAGGTAAATATAAAGGAAGAATCTTCCATCCTGGTAAAAGTTTTAAAGCTAGACCGACTACAGACTTTGCAAAGGAGAACCTGTTTAATATTCTCGAAAACCGGCTTGATTGGGAAAACATTGATGCTCTCGATCTTTTTGCCGGTAC
>DIFU01000007.1 GCA_002419285.1 Prolixibacteraceae bacterium UBA5740
AGGGACCTGTCCACCTTCTATAAATACTTCAAGGAAATTACCGGTTGCACTCCATCCGAGTACATCAATTCCCACAGCCAGATGAATTAGGGCAGGCTAAATAAATATTCCGGCGATTCCAATCATCGATACTTTTCGCAAACGGTCGATTTTAATACCCAACTGTAATATGATATGATTGACCAATGTTCTAAATCAGCTCCTCCTAAAAACCAAATATTATATGGTATGGTCTTTTGTTTATTTATATATTGTTTTCAATTATAATTATTCCAATTTATACAGTATATCTATCAAGTTTGATATCATCGTTATATAATTTAACTTTTTTATAAATTACCACTACTTTTTATAAAAACCAATTCATTTTTTATAAATACCAACNNCCAACTCATCAAGCGCTAAGTTTGACAGGCCAACCAATGTGCTTACTTATTTTAATCTAAACCAAAACAGGATGGAACATTTGCCAAAAAACCAACACTCCATGAACTTTGCCAAAATTCAGGCAATCGCCATTGTCCTGATTATGTCAGTCGTATCCGGTAAGGTTAACAGCCAGGTTCTCAACAGTGGTTTCGAAAACAGCCTCACCGGGTGGACCCAGGAAGGAACCTCTGTAAAGTCTATTAGTACCATTAACAATTGGACAGTTCTTCCGGCGCAAGGATATATGGCCGAAATTATTCCCGCTTCCTATGATGCAAAATCGGCAGCCGCTGCTCTTTTGCTGACCTCTGCATCCATTTCCTGGAACAATGTTACAAATTTCGGAGTTCTTCATCAGGATATCCAACTAGTTCAGGGACAGTCTGTCACACTTTGGTGGAACTACGTGTCGAGCGATCCTTATTCTGACGATGGCTGCTTTGCCTCCCTTTCAGGTTCAGGCTGGCAGGAGGTCAAGGTTTTGGTGCGTACGTTTACCGATGGGATGCACGAAGCAACAGGCAAATATGGATTAACCGGCTGGCATACCGTAACCTTTGTTGCTCCTTCAGAAGGAACCTATCGTTTAGGTTTTGGAATATTTAATGTCATTGACAATAAAAACAATCCACATCTTTTCATCGACAATGAGGAAGGGTCAATCTTTGCCCCGGGATATCCTGTTGTTACCACAAGTACTATAAGTAATCCTGTTGAACAACCAATAGCAGCAGGCGGATCGGTTTTAAAGGCAGGAATGGGATCCGTAACGGCAAAAGGTATTGTTTGCGGGACTTCTCCCGATCCGTCCATCAATGAGACAGGAGTTATACAAGTCAGCGGTGGCAGCGGTTTGGGATCCTTTGTCTGTAACCTGACAGATTTGATCCCGGGAGTAAATTATTTTGTCAGGGCATACGCTACCAATTCAAGCAACCTTACATCATACGGTGGCAATGTCAGTTTTACCACTCCCTCTTCTGGTCTTCCTTCAGTAACAACCCAGGATATCAATGAAATTACCCATTCAACTGCAATGTCAGGGGGTTCAATCACAACTGACGGGGGGTCAGAGATATCAGCAAGGGGAATTGTCTGGAACACCTCCGATAATCCTACATTAATCTCCAATCTTGGGATCAGCAACCACGGAGCCGGAACTTCACCCTTTTCTGATACCATAACCGGACTTACTTCCAATACGATTTATTACGTGAAGGCCTATGCCACAAACAGTTCAGGTACTGCGTACGGGTCGCAAATTACCTTCAGGACTGCTGCCGATCCCCCGATTGCTGTGGCTGCCTCCGATATCGGCCAAGGCAGTTTCACGGCCAACTGGAACTTTACGGCTGGGGCCAATAACTATTTTTTGGATGTAGCCAACGATGAATCCTTCAACCAAATGCTCCCGGGGTATGATAACAAAGATATGGGCAACGTTGCATCTGTCCGGCTAACCGGTCTATCTCAGGATACAATATATTACTACAGAGTTCGAGCCTTCAATGGGGATGTCACCAGTCTCCATTCCAACACCATCAGCCTGAAGACACTACAGCTCCATCATTTTCAAATCGAGACACCCGAAGGCACAAGTATCGGAACCCAAATAGCCGGTGATCCTTTTTTGATAAAAATCTCTGCCATGGATGCCACCAACCAATTAATTCCGGATTACAGCGGTTCGGTATCATTGACTTCCACCGGGAATTTAATTCAGGGATCCGAAACCGATAGCTTTGTCAATGGTGTTCTGATTGCCCATCAGGTTGTGCTCGCCCTGGCTGGAAATGAAATCACCCTAACTGCCTCATCAGGTGAAATAAGCGGTTCTTCGAGTGCCTTTAATGTCGATCCGGCCACGCTCCACAACTTCCTCGTCGAATCCGATTCATCCCTGGATCATCAACCTGAAGGCATCGTCGTTTATACGGGCGAGAAATTCGGGGTAAAAGTGACCGCCCGCGACAGGTTCAACAATATCAAACGAGATTATGCCGGGAATATCATATTCAATTCTTCGAACGATGCAATTGTCGAATTTCCAACCGGGTTACAGCAATTTACCACAGGCGAAGGAACCACTTTCAACAATGGCATAAGGATTTTTGAAAATGCCATAACCATCCCGGTTGCCGGAAGCTACTGGTTAGGCGTTGCCGATGAAACACAAACATCGTTAACCGGAACTCTCCAAAACATTCTGGTCGTACCTGCAGAGCTTGATATTTTTTATCGAATGACCAATCCCAGAATATATGATTCAAACTCATTTGAATTCGACATCGAGGTAAAATCCACCGAAGAGGTCTACCTGTCCAAAGGAGTGGTCGCATTCAATTTTAATGACCTGACTTTTGACAATGACAACCTATTGTGGAATACCATCAAAGGCCCTATCCTGGAGGGAATTACAGAGATTGAGAAAGATGCAAAATATGACTGGACCAATCCCGGTCCAACCATTACCGGAAGCATTGCGGCAATTGGCTTTGATGCAAACTATACAATGGCCGGCGCAAACGATGGGTATCTGAACAAAATCAATTCCAGCTGGCAGCGTATCATGACCATCAGGGCGCCCCTGATTTCAGGTCAGCCAGTAAATCTCACATGGGATCAATCCAAAATGGCCAACCAACAATACTGCCAAATTGGATCCAATGCATTGCTTTTCAGCCGCATGGTTCTTGAAGATATATCCTTCAGCGATCTATATCCGGAAAGGTTTTACACCACTGACAATGGATGGCAGGAATCCGGAGGGAATGGCGTCCCGGACTTGTCAGTACCCAAACTGACCTCGATCCTGAACGGTAACCTGAATGCTGGAGCAAACTGGGCCGCAACCGCCCTCCGACTGCATCCTGAAGCTACGCTCACCCTTCCACCAGGTTCAGCGATTACGGTCACTGGAGAGTTGGATATCCAAAACCGGGAAGGCCTCACCATCCAGTCAGACACCACAGGAACCGGCTCCCTCATTGCATCTTCGGTTGCCGGAGCAGGATTTGCCAATATACAACGATATATGACCGGAGATGCCTGGCATTTAATCGCTTCCCCGGTTTCAGGGCAAACTGTCTCCGGTTTTCTGGCCTCCAATACCCTTATCCCTGAGAAAGAAGGAGCCAGGGGATTTACAACCTACAATACCTCCGAAAATGCATGGAATCCGATGTTTAGCTCTTTTGAAACAGGCAACCTGAACGCAGGAACAGGATTTCTGGCAAGAACAAGCATTGATGGGCCGATTGGCTTTACCGGACAAATAGCCACCGGCGACCAACTGATTCCGGTATCTGATGAAGGCTCAGGCTGGAACCTGGTGGGGAACCCATATACTTCAGCCATTCTGTCCAATGATTTAGGCAATGGATTTCTGTCCCAAAATAACCAGATGCTGGATCCTTCATACGTTGCACTGTATGTTTGGGATGAATCGTATTCAACCTCAGGTTATCGGGTGATCAATTACCTGACTGATCCGGATTTGGCTTGTATCGGACAGGGATTCCTCGTCAAAGTCAATGAACCCGGATCCATCGGATTTAATCCATCGATGCAGGTTCACCAACCTGCGGCACATCATAAGTCGGCCACGACGGAAAGACCCTCGATAGGACTCACCATAAAACAGGATGGAAGTCAAGCTTCAACAGAAATTGTTTTTACTGCCCAGGCAACCCATGGACTTGATCCCGGGTTTGATGCGGGACTGCTGCAACCTGATTCTGGTTTTTCACTCTGCACCCGGTTGGTAGTTGACAATGGCAAAGATTTCGCCATTCAGGCACTTCCGTTACCCGATGACCTTCCCTTGGCCATACCCCTGGGTCTGACCTGTAAGTCAGGAGGAGAGGTTCTCCTTTCAGCCACAATGAACCATATGCCTTCTCACATAAAAGCAGAAATCCTTGACAGGCAAACCAATGCCAGTTTTCCTGTCCAAAGCGATCAGCAAGGCGTTTCGCTTTTACTGAATTCCTCAACCAGCTTTTCTGATCGCTTCATTTTGGTACTTGCACCCCAGACAACTGCCACCATGCCATTGGACAGGAAGCCAGACTTCAGTGTCTATCAATCCCATGGGGAAATGGTTTTAGAGGGACAGGTAAGTTCTGACGCCACAATTAGGATTACAGATCTGCAAGGCAGGATGATCTCGGAATTCAGGCCTGGCCCCGGAAACAGCCACCGAATTCCTTCCGGCCAATTGAAAACAGGCATCTACCTGCTCCAAATCAGGGATCACAATCAATTCAAATCGTTCAAGATTCCAGTATTAAAGAAATAATTCTCAAACGGACATCCGATTGATTAAAACATTGATCGAAAAAATGGATAGAATCATGAAAAATAAAAAAACCGACAACATAAATCTTTCTGCTGAAAACCAAGTGCAAAAAGATAACATGACCAGGAAAGAAGCTTTGAAAAAAGCAGGTTACTACACCGCTACTGCCGCCGGAATGATGATTTTACTTGGCAGTCCGAAAAAATCCATAGCCGCTTCACCTGCGCCACCTCCACCATGGTAATGATTGTCGACATTCAAATTTTAAAATCAGTAGAAATTCCGTATGAATGGAATTCCTTCCTATGAAAGCCCGAAGTGAAACACTCCCTGATCGGGAGCAATCTAAATAAAATTAAAAAAAATTTAAACAACTCGAATTATGGACTATTCCGAAGACCAACAGCAAGCCTTGCGGGGCAAGATACCGCATGTTTATTATGAGTACAGAAAAAATTATATGATCTGGCTTGAGGATCAAAACGAATACTTCAGAACCAACGATTCAGGCTGGTTCATCCTTGAGCAATATCATATAGGGAAGACGAAAGACGAAATCAGGGATCTTTTGGTTAGATACTCCCGAATTACGCCAGAGGAGGCAGAGGCATATATTTCTGCCTTTTGGGACCAAATCAAGGAAGTAAAGAGAGGGAAAATGCCTGATAAACAACAATCAAACCTGGACATCCCATTAATTGACATCAAAAAATTCATTCAGAAGATCTATCGGATCGGTCAAACCCATGTTAAGATCGCTTATCAGAACGAATACCTGAAAAGAATGCTTCATCCATTGATCAAACATATGGAATTCGTTGAAAAAAATCTTTTTGAACATACCATCATCATCGCTTATGAGAAGAAAACCTTTTATCTTAAGGTATCCGGCCAAAAGACCGAGCAATTCCAGGAAAATGAAACCCATCGGCTGAAAGGCCGTCTGCTTTTGATCCTGTCCAATATCTTCCATAATAAGAACGAAAAGGACTGGATGTTGACAATCCATGCATCCGCCGTACGTGAACACAACAGAACGATGTTGATACCTGCAGGTTCGGGCTGCGGAAAGACAACACTGGCTGCCATCCTGCATAAAAATGGCTATACAGTGATATCCGATGATTTTGTACCTGTTGACCTTCAGGGGAAAGCCTACTATTTCCCTGGTGCCTTATCAATAAAAGAGGGGTCTGTTGATTTACTGAAGAATTATTATCCGGAACTGGAAACGACACCATTTCAATACCAATCACGGGAAAAACTGGTGAGGTACCTGAATCAGGGAAATGTGTC
>DIFU01000038.1:0-4387 GCA_002419285.1 Prolixibacteraceae bacterium UBA5740
ATACCAGAGCCCCCGGCTGTTTTTATGAGAAAAAGGATGCAATAACCAATGTTTGAATTTATAGACCAGAGGCAGGGGTTGGGTGGTGAAAAAGCGGCGATAGTGACAACTTCCGACGATGGAATGGCGGGTATTTTTCCAAACCCAGTAAATGCCAGTTAATTCACTGTAATACTGGTTCTTATCTGAAATGTGATCTCCGGTGTCATCCCCTGGATAATGAGATTTTTCCTTTAAAAGGGCTTTACCTGCCTGAATAGGTTTATACAATAATTCCTTACTGACCAGTGGGGCGTATTTGTGAAAAAAAACATAGATGGCATGATCAGTATGATTGCTGTCATTCATTTCAAAAAATTTTGACCAAATTAACTCAATAACATTCAATCATTCAAAAAGGAAAGTCGAAAACTAAACCTGCCCAGTGCATTTTTGCCAAATCGGTAGGTTGGGAGCAAGCGATGCCTTATACGAAAAAGTATTTTATTAATGATAACCTTCGTTTATGGCAACATCATGAAATCATTAAGAAAATTGCCATGCTCCATTCGGCCCCAGCTTATTTGATCCTACCTTTGTTCAAAAACCATAAGATGGAAGATCAAAGGGTAAAGGTTGCGCAGCTTCTGAAAAAATCAAAATCAACCATGGCATTTACCGGTGCTGGCATTTCGGTTGAAAGTGGCGTTCCTCCATTCAGGGGTGAGCATGGGCTTTGGAACAAATACGACCCCAAGGTACTCGACATCGACTATTTCCATTCGAACGGCGGTCGAGCCTGGCTATACATCCGTGAAATATTTTACGAATTTTTTGGAAAGGCACAGCCCAATGAGGCACACCGCGTATTGGCCCGAATGGAACAGGCAGGGTTGCTTCAGGCTCTTGTCACCCAAAATATTGATAACCTGCACCAACTGGCAGGTTCGCAAAACATATACGAGTTTCATGGCAACTCAAACCGACTGGTGTGTCCTGAATGCGGACGCATCTCAGATATCAGCGATTTTAACCTGGATCATATCCCTCCAACATGTCCAATTGATGACGCCATTCTAAAGCCCGACTTTATCTTCTTTGGAGAAGGGATTCCACCAATTGCATATGAAAAATCGTTCGAGGCTGCAAGGAATTGCGAGGTTTGCCTGATTATCGGCTCCACCGGTGAGGTGACACCGGCAGCCTATGTCCCGCAAACGGCAAAGAGAAGCGGAGCAGTCATCATTGAGATCAATCCTGAAGAATCGCTTTTTACCCATACCATAACCGATATACACCTTCGGGGAAAGGCAGGGGAGGAATTGGGCCTCCTCGAAAAGATATTGTTTGAATAATCAAACTGATTCTTTGAAATTTCTTGTTAGCAATTGCATTTTATAGAACTCTGAAAGCTGATTTATCATGAAATTGGATAATTCGGACACATAAAAAGTATATTTGCAACTTCCTGCTTGAAAATGGATTTCGGACAGGGATAAGTTATACCATATTTAAACGAATCGTACATGAAATTACTCGAAGGAAAAACAGCGATCGTAACGGGAGCATCCCGGGGTATCGGGAAGGCCATCGCATTATGCTTTGCAAGTGAGGGCTGTAATGTTGCATTTACCGATCTTTTCGAAGATGAAAATATGAAAGCGACCGAAGCTGAATTGCTCGCGATGGGCGTGAAGGCAAAAGGCTATGCTTCAGATGCAAGTAATTATAATGACACTGAACGCGTGGTTAACCAGATTGTGGAAGACTTTAGCGGAGTGGATGTTCTGGTAAACAATGCCGGAATTACCAAAGACACCCTGCTGATGAGAATGTCGGAAGAACAATGGGATGCAGTGATCAACGTCAACCTGAAGTCGGTGTTTAATTTCACCAAAGCTGCTCAGCGCTCAATGCTCAAGCAAAAGGGCGGATCGATCATTAACCTCAGTTCGGTGGTAGGTGTCAGTGGTAACGCCGGACAATCGAACTATTCAGCATCCAAGGCCGGCATAATAGGCTTTACCAAATCGATAGCCAGGGAACTGGGGTCACGCGGTATTCGCTCGAATGCCATCGCACCTGGGTTTATCATTACCGAAATGACTGGAAAAATCCCGGAAGATGCACGTAAGGCCTGGGAAGAATCGATCCCGATGAAAAGGGGAGGGACGCCCGAAGAAGTGGCCAAAGTGGCCCTTTTCCTCGCATCTGACTTGTCATCATATGTAAGTGGCCAGGTCATAAGCGTATGTGGGGCAATGAAAACCTGATAGTTTCTTTTAGAAAAATATAAAATGGGCTGTTTCCTTCATTAATGTGGTAACAGCCCATTTTCTTTGTATTAGCCCATAAAGCTACATGTGCAAGATGCTATCATTCAGGATCAAATATTTAATGTATGACATAATTCCGGTAAATGTAATTTTTATTGAGGTCTATAACACTTTTGATCATAAAAAATGCTTAACTTGAGTCAGGGAAGGAATAAAATGACGGATGGCAGATAAACCGACATCATATCAGCTAAGTATTTACATTTCAGGATTGTTTATAATTTTTTTCAGCATTTTCATATACTGGTCGTTTCGTAATTCACAGATACTCATTCACGAGAATGCCCGACTGAATGCTGCACGTGTAAGTACGGAAATCATTGGAAATATTGAAGAGAAGACTTTTGTCATTGAGGAATTGGGAAATAATTTAGCCATGCAGGTTCCCATCCTGGTGAGATCATTTGACATAAAGGAGTTTATGACCAACCTGGTGGAACGCTATTCATTTGTTCCATCTATCCAGATATACCTCGATCAAAAGCCTGAGGGAACAGGCCCCATTTTATATGTGGCCGAGAGAATCGATACGACAGTAAACTTCTTTGAAGATATCGAAATTGAACAATTCTGCCATGCATGTAATTCTGTCCTGCGACCAATGATAGGGCACATTCCGTCAGGTTGGTCAGAAGCATACCGTTGTCCTCGCGACAGCCACCTTGTGGTATTGTTTTATAAAGAATTCTCCTCGAAAACAGTAAATGGAGATCAGGGAATCAGCGGATATGTGTCCTTTGAATTATCCCTTGATTTCTTAAATGAAATGATCCTTTCAACCAGGGTAGGTGAAAAAGGTTTTGCCTTCCTGATGGATACCCTTGGGACCTTCATTACCCATCCCATCGAAAAGTTCATGATCGACAGGACGCTCTTCAATTTGCCGGAACAAGTTTTCAATGGGGATCCGGAGGAATTGTATGCCATACTTCGTGACAGTTCAGCTGAAATTATTGTTTACCCTGATATTCTGGATCACGCTAAGAGTCTTGCAATTCAAACACGGATTCCAAAGCCGGGTTGGATTTTGGCTGTTGTGCTTCCCTACTTCGAAATATATTATCCTTTGAGATGGTTTATATTCAAGATGATCATCATTACTTTCCTTGCGGTGGCGATCATATTTATTCTAATACCTTTCATATCCAACCGGGTGCTGAATCCGCTTGCCCGTGTAACCCACGAGATACAGAGTTTCAGTGCTGATAAGGCTGAGTATGATGGATACCTGCGCAATGAGGCCGAAGCCTTGGCAAACAGTTTGAAGCGACTCAGAAAAATGTATGAAAAATTCAGGCTCAACGAAGCAGAATCCAATAAGCAGCGAGAATTAATTCAACAGGACTTATCGCAGGCATACGAGATACAGAAAAGCATTATTCCGCCTCCGGGAATCTGGGTGCAGAAGGAAAAAGGTGTTCAGATCTATTCTGTTTTTCATCCATCACAAGTGGTAAGCGGTGATCTGTACGATTTCTTTATGATCGACGACAGATACCTGCTGATAACCATTGGCGATGTTTCGGGGGCTGGGGTCCCTGCGGCACTTTTTATGGGAGTCGCCCATACCTTTATTAAAAGTTATGCCAAAGGTAAAAAGGCAAAAAAGATCATTTCACAGGTCAATATGGAACTATGCCGCAATAATACAAACCAGTTCTTTTTAACCTTGTTTCTGGGGATCCTGGATACCCAAACCGGTAACCTGAATTACTGTAATGCCGGACACAATCCTTCCTTTCTGATCAAACATGAAGGGAAGGTCGAATTGCTTGAGAATGTTCATGGATTGCCATTAGGTTTGCATGCTGAAAGAACCTATAGTGAATCCAATTTGAAACTCTTGTCTGGGGATAAAATTTTCTTTTATACAGATGGAGTTACCGATCAGACCAATGAACTTGGACTGGCTTACGGGTTGCCACACGTTCGGTTGTTCCTTCAACAGAATAAAGATAAAAGCCTGTCAGAAATTGGTGACAAACTATACAGCGAATTGAAGAATTACGCGGGTTCAAATAAAAATCGTGACGACATCAGTATGCTGGTCATGCAATATTCTGGGATTCGTG
>DIFU01000038.1:4497-11849 GCA_002419285.1 Prolixibacteraceae bacterium UBA5740
CAGCCTCTTTTTATATTTTATAAAATGATGCGTCAAATACGCCTTGCTAATATGAATTCAAATCAGGCATTGTTTTCAGAATCCTGCAATTTAACGCCATGATTGAGAATTTTCATGGTCAACTTCTCATTTTTCTTGTCGAATCCTACCGAAATAACATCTCCGTGAGAAATTTTTGCCTTGATAATAATTTCAGCCATTTCATCTTCCAGGTATTTTTGAATGGCTCTTTTCAGTGGTCTGGCTCCAAATTGCGGATCGTAACCCTTTTCAGCAATGAAATCCTTGGCTGCCGCAGAGATCTTAAGCTTATAATTGAGCGCTTCCACTCTTTTATATAAATCAGCAATTTCAATGTCGATGATTTCGTGAATATGTTTTTTATCGAGCGCATTAAACATGATCACGTCGTCAATTCTATTTAAGAACTCGGGTGCGAATGCTTTTTTCAATGCCTTCTGAATGATATATTTTGCATTCTCGTTATCATCCTCAGGGGTTTTTGCGAGATTAAATCCGACACCCCGGCCAAAATCTTTCAAATCACGGCTTCCGATGTTAGACGTCATGATAATGATTGTATTTCGGAAATCAACAACCCGACCAAAGCTATCGGTAAGTCTTCCTTCGTCGAGCATTTGAAGCAGGAGATGAAATACATCAGGGTGGGCCTTTTCAATTTCATCGAGCAACACAACGGCGTAAGGTTTACGCCTTACCTTTTCGGTCAACTGTCCGCCTTCTTCATATCCAACATATCCGGGAGGGGCTCCCACAAGTCTTGAAACCGAAAATTTCTCGATGTATTCACTCATATCTATTCGGATGAGTGCTTCAGTGGTATCGAAAAGATAAGTTGCCAGAACTTTGGCCAGTTGAGTTTTACCTACTCCGGTTGGTCCAAGGAAGATAAATGACCCAATCGGACGGTTGGGATCTTTCAGCCCGGCCCTGTTACGCTGAATGGCCTTAACCACCTTCTCAATGGCCTGGTCCTGGCCGACAACCTTGCCTTTCAGGTCTTTGCTCATGTGCAAGAGCCTTAGGCCTTCAGCTTGTGCAATCCGTGTAACCGGCACTCCGGTCATCAAAGCAACTACTTCGGCAACTTTTTGTTCATCAACGGTTTCCCTATGATTGATCAACTCTTTCTCCCAAGCATCTTTTTCTTTTTCAAGCAAAAGAAGCAGATTTTTTTCCTTGTCCCGGAAATTGGCCGCAAGCTCGAAGTTCTGACTTTTCACTGCCGTGATTTTTTCTTCACGGGTGGCTTCAATCTTCGTTTCAAGATTCACGATGCGCTCCGGAACATTTATGTTGGCAATGTGAACCCGGGATCCCGCTTCATCGAGGGCATCTATGGCCTTGTCTGGAAGATAGCGGTCAGTAATATAACGGGCAGTGAGCTTGACACAAGCCTCAATGGCTTCCGGAGTGTAGATTACGTTGTGGTGATCTTCGTATCGTGATTTGATGTTGTTCAGGATTTCGATGGTCTCATCAACAGAGGTCGGCTCGACCATCACCTTTTGGAACCTTCTTTCAAGAGCACCATCTTTCTCGATATGCTGGCGATATTCATCCAGGGTGGTAGCTCCGATACATTGAATATCCCCTCTTGCCAGGGCAGGTTTCAGCATATTGGCAGCATCAAGAGAACCGGTGGCACCACCTGCTCCAACGATGGTATGAATCTCATCAATGAAAAGAATCACGTTGTTTACCTTTGCCAGCTCGTTCAGGATGGCCTTCATGCGTTCCTCAAACTGACCGCGATACTTGGTACCTGCAACAATAGAGGCAACATCGAGACTGATAACTCTCTTATCGAAGAGCAACCGGGATACCTTTTTTTGGACAATCCGAAGTGCCAGTCCTTCAGCAATAGCAGATTTACCCACACCGGGTTCACCAATGAGAACCGGGTTGTTCTTTTTTCTGCGGCTAAGGATTTGTGCCAGACGTTGTATTTCCTTTTCCCTACCGACTATGGGGTCGAGGCTGTTTTCCTCGGCCAGACGGGTAATGTCAACCCCAAAGTTGTCAAGCACAGGAGTATCGGTTTTTAGTCCGGGACCCTTTTTTTGACCGCCTTGTGGGGGTTTCCTTGAAAATGTATCATCCGAATCTTCGGATTCCTCACCCGGGAAATCGCTTTTGGCTTTTGGTTGTTTGTAATCCTGCATCTTGGATTTTACCATATAATAGTTTACACCTGCATCACCCAGCATGGTTGCAATAAGATTATCGTTGTCCTTCATAATTGCAAGAAGCAAATGACCGGTATTAACTACAGGACTTTGGAAAGCCCTGGCTTCCAAATAAATGATTTTAAGCGCCTTTTCAGCTGCTTTTGACATGGCCACATCGGCATCAAGGTCAATTTTGCGGTTGCCCCGAAGTTTCTTCTCCAGATTTTTTTTTATTCCAAGCAGATCAATACCTAATGCTTCGAGGACCTCGGTGGCGAGTCCCTCTCCATCGCGTAAAATCCCAAGGAATAAATGTTCCGGACCGATAAAATCGTTTCCAAGGCGGATAGCTTCCTCCCTGCTATAGGCAATAATATCCTTAATACGTGGCGAGAATTGAGAATCCATTCTTTATTGTTAAAAATTCACATTAGTGGTACAAAAAGTATTCCTAAAAAGTTTTACATCAAAATTACCAAAAAAACTGCCTGACTGACGGACCATGCCTGCCAAGTTATCCTCAAATATGCCCTGAATACTGTTTTTCTGTCAATCATTTGTTAATATCTTATATGTGGTATGGGGGATTTGAATACCCGAAAACCTGATAAAATCAGAGGATTTTACTATTTTTGTAGGTCTTTTTTGAAAAGTAAAACAAGCAATTAAAATTTATTTCAGATGGCTGATAGCGAAAAAATTATCAGAATAAATATCGAGGAGCAAATGAAGTCGGCTTACATTGATTATTCAATGTCGGTGATCGTTTCCCGTGCTCTTCCCGATGTCCGTGACGGATTAAAACCAGTACACAGGCGAGTATTATTCGGAATGAATGAATTGGGCATCGTTTCCAATAAACCATATAAAAAATCCGCGAGAATAGTAGGGGAGGTTCTGGGTAAGTTCCATCCCCACGGTGATTCCTCCGTTTATTTCACTATGGTTCGTATGGCCCAGGAATGGTCATTGCGCTATCCGTTGATTGACGGGCAGGGCAACTTTGGGTCTATTGACGGGGATAGTCCGGCTGCAATGCGATATACCGAAGCCAGACTTTCAAGGATTGCCGAAGAAACTCTTGCTGACCTGGATAAAAATACGGTCGATTTTCAACCTAACTTCGATGAGTCTCTTACAGAGCCCAAGGTATTGCCAACAAGGTTACCCAATTTATTAGTAAACGGGACCTCTGGTATTGCTGTCGGAATGGCAACCAATATGCCCCCCCATAACCTTCCGGACACAATAGATGCCATCATCGCCTATATCGAAAATCATGAGATCACCATTGAGGAGTTGATACCTATAATTAAGGCTCCCGATTTTCCCACAGGTGGTATAATTTACGGTTACTCCGGAGTTCGTGAATCGTATGAGACAGGAAGGGGAAGGATCGTAATAAGGGGCAAAGCCCATATTGAAAATGAAGGAGGCAGGGAAAAGATTATCGTAACCGAAATCCCTTATATGGTTAACAGATCGGAAATGATCCAGAAAACAGCCGATCTGATCAATGACAAGAAGATCGATGGAATTTCCAATGTGAACGATGAGTCCGACAGGGATGGAATGCGGGTTGTTTACGAACTGAAGAGGGATGCCATGTCAAACGTGGTTCTGAACAGCCTTTATAAGTACACACAACTTCAAACCTCATTCAGCGTGAATAATATCGCGCTGGTAAATGGAAGACCAAAAACACTAAATCTGAAAGACCTGATTCGACATTTCGTGGATCACCGTCACGATGTGGTCATACGTCGGACTCAATATGAACTTGAACAAGCCGAAAAGAGGGCACATATCCTTGAAGGACTGATCATTGCCAGCGACAATATCGACGAAGTGATCGCTATTATCCGCAGTTCTGCCACACCTGACCAGGCTCGTGAAAGGCTGATGGAAAGATTTTCGTTGACAGAAATTCAAGCCCGGGCTATCGTTGAAATGCGGTTGCGTCAACTCACAGGCCTTGAGCAGGATAAACTCAGAAGTGAGTATGAAGAGATAATGAAGCAAATTGATTATTTTAAAAGTGTACTGGCTGATGAGATATTGCGAATGCAGATCATCAAGGATGAGTTATTGGAACTTAAAGCAAAATATGGCGATAAGCGAAGGACTGAAATCGAGCAGAATGCAGAAGATTTCAACCCCGAGGACTTTTATGCCGATGAAGACATGATCATTACGATTTCATACCTGGGATATATAAAAAGGACACCGTTGTCTGAATTCAAGACCCAGGGCAGGGGAGGGGTAGGCTCGAAAGGTGGGGTCACACGCGATGAGGACTTCCTCGAACACATGTTTGTTGCTTCAATGCACAATACCCTCCTGTTATTTACCAGAAATGGAAAATGTTATTGGCTGAAAGTATGGCAAATACCTGAAGGATCCCGAACAGGAAAAGGCCGTGCTATCCAAAATGTGTTGAATATCAGTCCGGATGACAAAGTTCTGGCATATATTAAGGTAAAATCTCTTGACGATCAGGAGTTTATCAATAACAATTACATTATTCTCGCAACCAAGCAAGGCATCATCAAAAAGACAACGCTTGAAGCTTATTCAAGGCCAAGAGTGAACGGTGTAAACGCCATCAGTATCAGGGAAGGGGATGAGTTAATTGAAGCCAGAAGAACCAGTGGCAGCCATGAAATAATGATGGCTGTCAGGAGCGGAAAAGCCATCCGTTTCAATGAGGAAATTGTTCGGCCTATCGGTCGTACCTCAATGGGTGTCAGGGGAATAACCCTTGGAAATGAGAAGGATGAGGTGATTGGCATGATTTGTGTGAATGATTCGACAGACGACGTTCTGGTACTTTCGGAAAATGGCTACGGAAAGCGATCGAGCCTGGCTGATTACCGGATTACCAACAGAGGTGGAAAAGGTGTTAAAACCATTAATATTACCGATAAGACCGGTAACCTGATCTCCATTAAAAATGTTGGAGACGACAACGACCTGATGATCATTACGCAAAACGGTTTAACCATTAGGGTTCCTGTCAAAACCATCCGTGTGATGGGCCGTGCAGCCCAGGGTGTGAGGATCATCAACCTGAAACAGGGTGATAGTATCGCATCCGTGGCAAAAGTCCGCCATGAAAGTGAAGAAAAGGAGATACCTGAACATGATGAAAATGTTGATGATCAGGTGCAATAAAATTATATCCTTATAATCAGGAGTATTTGCAATAAGCAATAAAACTATAATTTTGTGTCAAATTAAAAATTAAAACACAGGCAATGAAAAAGACATTATTATTTGTATCCTTTATTTTGCTGGGAACTGTGCTTTTCGCACAACCGGGTAAGGTTTCGAGTGCGGTAAGCTTTAAGGAATCGGGCAAAATCGCAGAAGCCTTCAGCGCGATTGAGGAAGCGGTTGACGCTAATAATCCCAAAGCAACAAAATCAATCGTACAACCCCGTTCGTGGGAGGTTAGAGGTGAAGTATTTCAGGCCATCTTCCAATCGAAAGATGCAGCCGTAAAAAAACTTTCCAACGATCCATTGACCGAAGCTGTCAATTCATACAAAAAAGCACTCGAACTGGATTCCAAAAACAGGATCGCCAAGAGTGTAAAAATCAAATTGACTCTTTTGGTTAATGACCTTACCAATCAAGCAGTTGAATCATTCAATGCCGAAAATTACGATAAAGCCTTGCAATCTTTCGAACAAATTCTGGAAGTTCAGAATATCCCTGTAATGAAGGAAGACAATCCAAGCGCTGTTGATACGATTATCATTTTCAATGCCGGATTAGCTGCCTATAATTCAGGAAATTACAACAAATCAATTCAGTACTATAAAGAAGCTGCAAGCCACGGTTACAACGAAGGTAGGACCTACGTACTGTTGTCACAGGCCCACCTGGCAAACAAAGACACAACCAATGCTTTGACAGTTCTTCAGGAAGCCTTCCAGAAATATCCTTCTGACAATGCTGTCTTGGTTGAGATGATCAACATTTACCTGACAGCCCAGAAGACTGATGAAGCCATGAAATACCTGAACCTGGCCATTGAACAGGATCCGAAGAATGCTACTTACCATTTTGCACAAGGAACATTGTTCGATCAGATTGGAAATCAGGAAGGTGCGATAAAAAGCTATGAAAAGGCAATTGAAGTCAATCCAGAGTATTTCGATGCTTATTATAACCTTGGAGCTCTATACTATAATAATGGTGTGAAACAACAGGAAGTTGCCAATAAAATTCCGGCAAGCGAAAACGCCCGTTATGAGGAAGAGGTGAAGAAAGCAGACGGATGGTTTGAAAGAGCAATGCCCTTGATGGAAAAATGTCGTGAACTTAAAAACGATGATCCATATTCTCTTGAATCACTCCGCAATCTTTATTACCGTCTGAAAATGATGGATAAATATGAAGAAGTGATGAAAGCCATCGAAGAAAGTAAAAATTAAGATATTGGGCGGGATTGAAAGATCCCGCCTTTTTTACTAATATTAAAATAACATAATATCAATTATAGGACTCTGATGTTATGGAATGCCAGGAGTTAATTGGATGCGTATATTGAGAATTCACTATGCTGAACAAACAACCTTATTAGTAAGTTTTATATGAAGGAAATTACGAATTCTTTGAATGGAATGAAATATTTTCCTCTTTCATAATTTTTCATCTCATTTCAATTTAGAATCATACAATGAACGGATCTGCTAAAAATCTTCCTCATGAACAAATAAAAGATCTGCTGGCTTTGCTGAATTCCAGATTTTACAAATTCATGCAGCGACATATAGATCTGAAATGGCAAGCCATTGAATCACGACTTTTAAATAACCCAGACAAGCTTTGGTCGTTGAACCAAATGGAAATTTCTGGCGGCGAGCCCGATGTGATTGATTACAATCCCTTAAATGATTCCTATCTGTTTGCAGATTGCTCTGCTGAGACACCATCGGGTCGTCGAAACCTTTGTTACGACCGCCAGGCTCTTGATTCAAGGAAAACATTCAAGCCTGAGAATTCAGCGCTGGACCTGGCCAAATTCAATGGTAATTAGCGGCACCTTGAAGTTATAAACACATTAAATATCAGCATATTAACTTCTTAATCAGTATTTTGTGTATCATTCATTGATTGGGATCCACGAAGAGGTACCGAGTAAGTAAAGGT
>DIFU01000125.1:0-3653 GCA_002419285.1 Prolixibacteraceae bacterium UBA5740
CATTTTAAATAAATTATAAATACGGTGTGAATATTGCATAAATTGCATAACTATTTGTATTTCAATATTATAGCAATCATATAGTTATCTAATTATATACTGCATATAAACCATATAATACACTGATATAGAATTATATAAGAAATTTTTAATACAATAATATTCTTATCTTTTAATATTAGATTGTCTATATTTGAATTACATGATTATTTATATTGCTTTAAAATACTCATTATATGTACTTTATAAATATCAATAGTATACTATTTATACTGATTACAAATATAACTTCTCTGAAATATATTTCTCATTACAAGTTGTAAATTGTACTTAATTGTGTCTTTTGGGATCACAATGCGGGAATTACATTTGTGTATCTTCTGTTTTCACCGACTGGTTACAATTGTAATCCCCCTACCCTTTTCAATGCTTTATAGTTGAAGTACAAAATGATCTAACCAATACTATATTTGTGCTAAATCTTTTTACGATGCGAAATATCTCCTTGATTACCGGCATTTTTTTTCTGGCTTTTTACATCCTGATTACTTTCCTTGGCTGGATTAATCTTCGTGTGGTATTCAGACACTACCGCGGATTAAAGAATCTTTCCCTTGCCTATTTCCTTGTTTCCCTTATTATTATTGGAGGATTTACCATTCTCTTTATATATCCTTTCAGGGCCCACAGCGCCACAAATTATTCCATATACTTCATTTTCAACTCAATACTTATTCTTGTCTTGTTTTCAAAGATTCCTGTGGCTCTGGCTGGTTTAGTTACATTACCTTTTTATAAAGGCAGATTTAGGTACCATATTGCGTTTGCCGGATTGATGCTGAGTCTTGGCGTTGCCTTGGCGATGCTTTGGGGTTTTACTTTGGGTCCCAGAATCATTGATAAAAATCATATTGAAATTCGCTTTGAAAATCTACCCGATGATTTTGATGGCTTTCGTATAACTCAATTATCCGATTTTCATTTGGGTAATTTCAATTACCCTGGCATTCTTGCGAATGCTATGGAAGAAAACAGCCATTTTAATCCCCATATTTTCCTTTTTACCGGCGATCTTGTTAACAATTTTGAGGAAGAAACCCACAAGTGGGACGAGGATCTCATGAAATTTTCAGCATCGCATGGGAAATTTGCTATTTTAGGCAATCATGATTATGGGGATTATTACCGATGGCCGGATCAAGAAAGCAGACAAGATAATTTTCACGGAATTATTGAAGGATTCAGTAATTGTGGATTCGAACTTCTTCGCAACGAATCGAAGACAATAAGAATGGGCCAAGACTCTATTCATGTAGTCGGAGTGGAAAACTGGGGCCACCCTCCGTTTCAACAATATGCAGATCTGGAAAAGGCTGTAAAAGGAATTCATCCAAATGATTTTCGAATTCTTTTAAGTCATGACCCGGCCCATTGGGAGGCAACGGTCAGATCTATCCCTGAATACCCCCTAACCTTGTCAGGTCACAGTCACGGTGCACAATGGGGTATCAAACTGGCTGGTTTTGACTTCAGCCTTATTCGCTTCTCACGAAAAACATGGGGTGGCTTATATCAGGAGAATTCTAACTATTTGTATGTCAATAAAGGAATCGGTACAATCGGATTACCATTCAGGCTGGATATGCCTCCTGAAATAACATTTATTACTCTTAGAAAGAAGTAAAGTCGATCGAAAATAGCAATTCAAACGCCCACTTTTGGCTTTGTGGCAGGAAGATAGTCCGCAAGCCCGTTGAAGCTGGTGCATAAAGTCTTAAATAATTCAAATCAGCTGAAAGGTCTAAGCCCAAAGAATAAAACTCTCTTCCAAAAGTACCTGCTATCTTGCCATTCTGATAATAATTGCCTTTCAGGAAAGCATAATCTCCCCATATCATCGCTTTCACCCTGCGAATATAAACTAATCGTCCCAGGTTGATTTCAGGATAAAATAACGGCAACCTATAATCAGCCGAGAACATAGACATTTCTTTATGCTGAACGGGATGAATACCCCGCGGCATCCTTAGAATATCTGAAAATCCTTGGGAATGACCATTTTCCCTGACCTGTATGCCACCATAAAGGCTTGCTCCATGATTATTTTTCAGCCCTGGCAAATAAGTTCTTATCTGAATGGCACCCACTGTGCCAGCATCTCTGCTGCCAATAGGAGAATGACTGTATCCGGCATCTGCTATCCATCCAAAATCAGCTAACAGGTCACTGGGAGCCTTGCGCCTGATCTGATGGTAATAAAGCCTGTATGAGAGTGTGTGCAAATCCCCCGAAATAAAATTCTCCGGAGTTGAAGCGTGATGCCCATATGAATTTAATACATATCGGAATTCAGGTTGGAGAAGCCTGAACCAGGCTCCCCTTGTCAGGTTAAAAGGTATAAAGGTCGTTGCCGAAAACTGGTTTCTGGTATAGGTAAAACTCTTCAAAACAGTGTCTCTTCGGACAATCTCCCCTTGTGAATTTTCATAGTTTGTAATTTCATAATACCTCCCTGACCGATTGCCAGTCCGGGTATCGAGACTGATGATCGGATACCATCCCCTATATTCCCATGAAACAAAATAATCACCTTTCTTTTCATTTGGGTTCCAATCGTAACCGATTGATGCCGTAGATGTTCCTAATTTATTCTGGGATAAAAAGCTAAATCCTGGAGTGATTTCATATGTGTTTGCATTGGCAACAAAAGGTCCCCAGCTGTGAAAATTAAACAATGTCTGCCTTTTACGATATGGTATTGAAACATAAACGGTTGTATCAGTTAGGATAAAATCCAACTTTTTTTCTTCCTGTTCTGCCAACTTTTCAGCCAGTCTGTAGGCTGCGGGTTCAATTTTGGATAACGGCGTATTGGTTATTTTGCCGGGATCTATGCGGATAAGCCTGTATCCATCGGATGTATAATCGCTTACCACCAACTCACCACTTGTTGAATCAATCGTTGGATAGGCAAAACCAAATCGGGCCTCCCCAATTTTCTCAACTGATTGTCCATCTAATGAAGACCTATATAATTCATCCTTTCCTGAATGTCCGGAAATATAATACAAAGAACCTGCTTCTACCCTTAGCTGCTTGATATCGCCCTGACCCTGACGGGGAATCACTTCCATCGTCTTATTAGTCAAATTTATTCGGGCCAACATTTTCCCTTCACCGCCCAAAATTATTGAAACCAGCTCCTGATTACCTATCCAAACCGGACTGAAGAAATAATGATTGGATGGAGATTGGTACCGATGAATCAACTCTCCCGAAGTAATGTTATATACAGAGATATAGTAATCATTTAAAAAATTCACCTCCACAACGGCTACATTATGTTTATCCGGAGAAATGGCCGGGGCAAAGCTTGTATATTCGGGGTAAAACTTCCAATGCTGCCGGGTCGCAATATCATAAAAGCGCATCAGTGTTTTTCCACTGTGGTTCCATCTCGTATCAGGAAGAAATTCAGACCAGGCGATCAGGTTTTCGCGGTATCCGACCGATTCGTTAAAAATCTGGCCTGGTGTTAAAATCCTTCGTTCATTGCCTGATTCATCGATCTGAACAAATTTGCTTATCCTATCAAGTGTGGTCTTCAATGCCACAATACTTCCATCGGGAAGAATATGGTTATATTGGTAATT
>DIFU01000125.1:3703-34892 GCA_002419285.1 Prolixibacteraceae bacterium UBA5740
CAAGCTATCAAAAACAGTCCGGTATAATTCTGCTTGATTCATCTCTGTTCTCTGACGTAGTAGGCGATTGACCGGGTTAATGCTTAAGGGCTTTTGGGATACCCTGTCAATTACACTATTCCATACATCAGCGCCAAACTTAGCCCTGATCTCGCCTGCCAGGTGATATCCTAGTTTATAATGGTCAGGAACGAAATGCCGGTATGATCCATTAAATGCTTTATCGAAACTGAAAACTCCTTTTTCGACAACCTGCGCTTTGTGCTCCATCAGAAATGAAGGAAGCCGTCCCCGGCCATAGTTGCTAAAAGCAGTTTCAGCCATGACTGCATCACCTTCTATAAGCCAGAAAGGTAAATATGCCCCAGTTACAAACGCGCTGACTTGTTCTCCAAAAATGATCTTCAGGATTAAAGGCAGTTGTTGATGAATTTTGTCGACCTGTATTACATGCCTGAATTCGTGTATTGCCAATTGCTGAAGCCAGTCCTGTGCATAGATCTCCTGATGGGGTGGCGTGAAAAGTTCCATTCTTCGGGGAGCCCAGCCAACCAATCCGTTTGATCTGACAGTATGCGTATGAAACAAGACCGAAATCTTCCTTGGTTTGTGATCCAAAGTCCGGGTGCCATTTTCATAAACAATCTCAAAATAATTGGCCAGAATTTGCGCTTTCAATTCAAATTCGGCGGGATAAATTAGCTGGAAATTCTCGGTGTTTATCTGTCGCCACCTAATTGCCGCCGGATCCTCCCCTGTTGTAAAATATTGGGGAAAAGCTGTCAGTTTGATCATTATAAAAATAAAAGTGGCAACGATTGTTTTTTTCATTGATCAAGATTCTAAAGGGAGGCTCTGAAATTAAACTCTGAAAATGAAAGAACAATACAAAAGTCAAAAAGATTTTCATTCACATTTTCCCGGCTGGTGATCCTGTTTCACTTCTTCAGCTTTTCTCGAGTGATGCCAGGTTAGTTAGCTGTACCCTATTGTTTACACCCGTCTTGCTATAAATCCTGTAGATGTGGTCTTTCACAGTCTGTAAAGTAATAAACAGTTCTTCCGAGATCTGGCGATTCGATTTTCCTTTGCAGATTTCAAGGATTATTTCGGCCTCTCTCCGGGTGATTTCGTATTTTTTGCAGAAAGCATCAAATCCGGTTTCAAAAGGTTCTTCGAATAAAATTGCCCTTCGATTTAAATTATGAAAATGAAGTACCGGCAATAATCCAGATATAAATAATGTAAGGATAACTACGGGAAGTAATCCCGGATATTTATCAGCCAGAAAAAGTATCATCGCTGTAGAAATCAGAGTCACAAGCGGAAAGCCATGCAGGAAGCCAAACCGCTTCCAATTCCTCAGAACCTCTGCCTTCTCTTTCTTAATCAGCCAAAAGTAAAGGACACAAATGATCATGCTATTTATCACAGAAAGAATGCTGAAAAACTGAATGTGGAAATTGCCGATATCAGAAAATTCACTGATAAAAAATACTCCCACCGGCAAAAGAAGCATACAACCCGCAAGCCAGGTAATGGACAACCAACGCGGAATGGTAAAAGCAGAGAGTGATGCAATAAATCGAAAAAGCATAAGCCAGGAAACCATTAAAAATGGCAATCCGATGTAGGGCTGAAAAATCAGGATCCGATTCTTGAGGTCCGAATCAATTCTGATATCACCCAAGATATGATTTAGTGTAAAATATCCCCATATTCCAAAAATCAAAAAGGCATCATAAAGCAATTGCTGATAAAACAGCCATTGGAATTCAGGGCGATTACCTTTTCCGGGTAACTGATAGCTTAGAATGATACCTATGGATGCCATTCCTGATGTAATAATGAAGAGTAGGCTGTATATGGCTAGTTGCAGACTAATCATGAATGTTGATTTATCGTGTAAATGTACAACGACCGATGCAAATTATACTGACTACTAAAGTAGGAATATGGAAGATTCCTACCAAAGTAGTTAGGAATTGCATACCTGTCAGGATACTTTTGATGTGAAATCTTTTAATCAAACAACATGTCAACAGGAAACTACTTTTCACTAACTCCATCCATCGAAGACGCATTGTCAATCGGGTGGAAAAAAATTGGAGAACAATTTTTGCCTTTACTGGCAATCACAATCATTCTCGGAATTCTGCACGGTCCGGTAAGTTTTACTTATAAAGAAGATACCTTTCAGTTTTGGCACTTGGCTATCCTGCCAATCTTTATGGCCTACGGATTTTTGTTTTGGCCAGTGATCGATTTTGGAGGAGATTACCTGTTTCTCAAAGCCATCAGGGGAGAGAAAGTTGAAATTGTAGAATTATTTGATGGTTTCAAAACAAAATATCTGAACATTGTCCTCGCTAACCTTATCACCGTCGCATTGGTAATCATGGGTTTCATTCTTCTCATCATTCCGGGAATCATTATACTCTGCCGGCTTGTATTTGTTTCTTATCTCGTGATGGATAAAGGTCTCGAACCGATCAGGGCAATTGAGGAAAGCTGGAAGATGACCCGTGGTCATGGATGGACCATATTCGGACTTGCAATCATCTCATTTTTTATTTTTATTGCCGGACTGATCCTGCTATTTGTTGGTGTATTTTTTTCATTAATGTTAATACACGCATCCTTTGCCGCTCTTTATCAAGCTGTGTTGAATCAGGAAGAAAAAAGTGGGTATTTTCCCATCATTGAAACAACCATTACAGAGTAGCAGCCTGACATTTCATTATTGTCAAATAAAAAGGTCCCCGGATTTTTAAATTTCCGGGAACCTTTTTTTCATATTAATAACTATTGAAATCTCTTATAATTGAACTATTAATACCAAGGGTTTACCTTCACGCACGACATCGACTGAAATGGTCTGCCCTTCTTCAAAAGTGTTCATCCGGTTCATATAATCATAGATATTTCCCACTTTATTGCCATTAATGGCCGTAATAATGTCACCTTTCAATATACCGGCAGTATGAGCAGGTTTTCCTTTGGTTACACCATCAATCCTGAGGCCGTTCTTCTCCTGTCCAGCAAAATCAGGCATAACACCCAGTGTCACCTTCATCCTTCCCCTTGTACTTCGTCTCACTTTTGATCCTGCCTCGTTATAAGTAAGGCGATCATCTCTTCCCGAAATCTCCTCAACAATTCCCCAGACATAATCACTCACTTCCAAAATACCGGGATAATTAATTTTTCCCGCATTGTCACCAGGAGTATGATAATCGGGATGCGCACCTGTCGAAATAAAGAACACGGGAATATCCTGCATGTAAAAAGCTGCATGATCAGATGGTCCTGTACCTTCGCCCGAAAGACTCAGCTCAAAGCCAGGATTGAGCAATTCAAGTATTTCTTCACTTTCAAGAGATGTTTTTGTTCCTCCAATACTCAGGGCTCGTGAATCAGGATCAAGCCGCCCTACCATATCGAAATTCAACATGGCAATGACATTTTTAAGATCAACAGGAGGATTGGCAGTAAAATGAGTTGAGCCCACCAGTCCCATTTCCTCAGCCCCAAAGGCAACAAAAATCAGGCTTCGCCGGTTTGAACGACTTATAACGGCTCTTTCGGCAACGTCAATAACAGCAGATACCCCTGATGCATTGTCATCAGCGCCATAGTGAACTGCCAGTGTATCAGGCACACGGGACCCTGATCCTGGGCCTCCCTGACCCAAATGGTCATAGTGGGCTCCAATTACCAGGTATTCGTTCATCAATTGCGGATCGGTTCCAGGCACCATGGCTGCAATATTGTAAGTAGTTACCTGTTTCAGAATTACGCTGGACTGTACACTTACATTTTGTCCGGTATCAAAAGATTTTGACTTAAGGTTTTTGTTTAGGTACTCCTCCAGCTCAGCTACGGTTATGCCTGACTTTTCAAGGAATGTATCCGCAACCTTACGGGTTACCTGTATAACAGGAATATCGTACGTGCTGCTGTTTTTATCATAAAACATACCCTGCAGTTCATCCTTTTCGCTAAAATTCGGGCCCGCTACCAAAATAACACCTGCAGCCCCATGGTCCATCGCATGCATCACCTTATATCTTTCCTCAGCATAAAGTGCAAAAGGACTGGATGGATTATTGATCTCGGGATCACCTTTCAATAAGAGTACTAACTTGCCTTTGACATCCACACCATTATAATCATTCCAGTGCATCGAATCAGTTTCAAATTTGAATCCATAGCCTGCAAAAACAACAGGGGCAGACGCGAACTTATTGCCGGAAAATGAATATGGCAAGAAATCATCTTTCGGCATAAATTTTAAACCATTCACTGAAAGGTGGTTATCTTGACCCATTTCAACCGAAGATATCAGTTCAAATTTCTGAAGACCCTGATCGAAGAGCAACTGTAAACCCATGTTTGAAAATTGTTGACGAATAAACCAGGCAGACAAAGAATCACCTTTTTCTCCTGATTTTCTACCGCCGAGTTCTTCGGAAGCAAGATACCCAACCCTCTCTTTGATCTTTCCAAGTCTGTCAGGCTCCGATATTTTTTGCCCTTTTACTGAAGCTGAGAGAAACAAAAGAGCAAGAAGCCAGCTAAATAATTTTATGTTTGATCGTGTCATTTCTTAGAAATTAAAAAGGTAAAACTAATAAATGTTCTGGTGGAATGCTTGCGGGACCCCATTGAAATTTCCTGATTAATGAACTTATACCTTCATAAATATCTCCACTTTGCTAATTTTACAGGCTCATCATTATTTGATATTGTGGAGCTGGTGTTTGGAGAAAAATATGGAGTTTGGATTATACTGGTTGCGATCGCCATTGCTACCGGGATTTCGTATCTGATGTATTACAAAAGTAAGGACACCAGCGAGTTGACTTCCATTCAGAAAAAGATACTTATTGCCCTCAGGTTCATTTCGGTGTTTCTTATTGTTGCCTTACTCGGTGCCCCCCTATTGAAAACCATCAGAAAGATTGTCCAGAACCCAGTCGTGATTCTTGCTGTTGACAATTCCGCCTCAATTATGGGAAATTCTGATCAGGAAGAGACCACCTCCGGAATGCAAAGCCTCATTTCTGAATTGAGGGGCAATTTGTCTGAGGATAATGAATTTATTGATTACTCCTTCGGGGAAACATTGAAAAAGCTGGAATCAGTGCCTGATTTTTCGGAAAAGAGATCGGCATACAGCAAAGCCATTCAGGATATTTACAACCAGCATTTCAACGAAAACATTGGTGCCTTAATCCTGGTTGGAGATGGAATCTACAATCAAGGTGAAAATCCAATCAACACCGCCCAAAAACTCAATTTTCCGGTTTACACCGTCGGACTCGGAGATACAACAGCCTATCAGGATACCAAGATCACCGATTTGAGAATAAACCGTTCAGCATTTCTTGGCAACCTGTTTCCAGTGGAGGCAGACATCAGTTATCAAGGTATTACCACTCCATATCTGGATTTCAAGATCCTGCACAACGGTGAAACCGTTTATTCCGAGACAATTCAGACAACCCAGGAATCTGGATTCAGGACCATCAAAACAAGTCTGACTGCCGACCTAAAGGGGCTACAGTATTATACGGCTGTTGTAGAATCGAGCCATGATGAAAGAAACAAGGAAAACAATTCCCATAGATTTGTCATTCAAATCCTTGAGAACAAACAAAATATCCTTATCATTTCCAACGGAGTCCATCCTGATGCGGGAGCCATAAAAAATGCGCTTCAAATGCAGGTAAATTACGAAGTTGCCCATTTTACCTCTGAACCATATCCGGCAGATCTCAAACAGTTCAACCTGGTTATATTGGAACAGATTCCTTCTTCATCACAATCAGGTAGTGATATCATTAATTACTGTAAGGAACAACGTATCCCAATCCTTTTCCTTGTAGGTGCCCAGACTCACCTACCTCAGTTTAACCTTGTAGTGAATGGGGTGGATATACAAGTTCAGGCAGGGAATTTCGAGGATGCCCAATCATATATCAGTGAGGGATTCACACTATTTACCTTAAGTAATGATTTAAGTGATATTTTCGACCGTTTCCCGCCAATCAAGGTACCCTTTGCAAGGTTTGAGCTAAGCCCGGAATGGACAGTGATCGCAAATCAGAAAATACGGAATATCGCAACCGACCGTCCCATTATGGCAGTTTCCAACCTTGAAGGGCATAAAATGGGAGTAGTTTTTGGTGAAGGAATTTGGAAATGGCGATTGTACAATTATCTGTCGAACGAAAATCATGATTCTTTTAATGAATTGATAAGCAAATTGATTCAGTATTTAGCTTTGAGAGATAATGAAGATAATTTTATCGTAAATTTTCAACCAGTTTATCAAGAAACAGAACCAGTGTTGATTACGGCAGAGGTTTACAATGAGGCATTTGAACCCATCACCTTGCCTGAAGTGAGGATTCTTTTGAAAGACTCAACCCAACAGGAATTTAGTTATATATTTGACAGAGGCAACCAGTTCTATAGGTTAGATCTGGGATTGTTGCCTCCGGGACGATATACCTTTGAGGCTTCAACCGAAATTGGAAACAAGACTTATTTGGAAAATGGAGAATTCGCCGTGATGCCGGTTAATTTTGAATTACTTGAAAATCAAGCCAATCATAGAGTTTTATATCAGATATCTCATCAAACCGGTGGCAGTTTTTTCTTGCCTGATGAAATCCCTTCTCTTGTCCGGGAAATTGAATCAAATACCAATATCAAGCCATTTCATTATTTTCAAACAATGATGAATGAAATACTGAACTTAAAGTGGATTTTCTTTGTAATATTATTGCTGATGAGCGTGGAATGGTTTTTGCGAAAATTCTGGGGAATTTACTAATGAAGATGGCATATATTTTTCATCGTATCAAAACATGGGGTTTAATACTCCCGGTTTTCTTTCTGGCTTCCTGTAGCACGGTAAGTCAAATCCCTCTCGAGATATCCCATGTCCCCAAGGAAGCACTTGGGCCTGAGATACAAAGCCTTACGCTTGTAAATGGCGCCCTTAACAGCCGTTTTAGTGACTATAAGGGCGATTCGCTTCAGCAAACCTTCTACCAGAGGCAGTTCAAGGCCGACACCTTACTCCATGACACCAAAGCAGCCGATACCTTGCTGATTGCATTAGGGAATCTCCTTTTTGAGTCAGGACGGTTTGACATAGTCATTCCGGAGGAGCGTGTTCTCCCGAATCAACGGGATTACTTTTTTCCGACCATGCTTGAGTGGGATGTAGCCGACACCATAGTCAAGAATTTTCAAACTGATGCTTTACTTTCATTGGACTTGTTCAGGACCAGGATTGTAACCGATTATAAAAAGGAAACCCTGTTTGACCAGTCTACCGGCGAGTTCTTTTCAGGATATCACGCCCAGATGGCTGTAGCCTATGAATCAATGTTCAGGATCTATTACCCAGCTCAAAAACAAGTCGTAAAAAATATACTGATCCGGGATACCCTTATGTGGGAGGATTTTGATTACGAGATCAGACCTCTCTTTAACCGGTTTACCCCGGTAAAACAAGCCATGGCCGAAGCTGCTATCCATTCTGCCCTGAGATTGTCAGAACAGATTGCTCCTATTTGGCAAAGGGTCAACCGTACCTATTTCGACAAAGGCCATGTGATTCTTGAGCAGGCAGGCCTCGCAGTGAAGTCGGGCGACTGGGCCACTGCCATTCAACTTTGGCATGAATTGGCTAAATCTGAAGTTTCTAAGTCAGTGCTTAGTAAAGCCCAATATAACCTGGCGTTGGGCTACGAGATTACAGGTACTATCGACGAGGCAATCGAATGGGGCATGAAGTCGTATGAGACCAAATACCGCCCCATCACCTATAATTATCTTGAAATTTTGGGGTCGCGAAAGAAACAACTTGAAAATAAGTGAAAATTAGACCTTATTACTTATGTGCAATCTTTTTGGCATCCCTCTTCACTTCATGTACTGTTTACAGGGATTTGCCTATTGAGGTGCTTAAGCCTGGTGAATTTGACCTTCCGCTAGATTCAAGAATCTCACTATTATACAGGAACTTCAACTATTACAATGATACTTTGGGAAATTACCTGAAGAAAGATCATGTTCCGGTAATTGACATTGAACATGCTGACGAAAATATCGACAGCCTGATTTCCATGAAAAGCCTGGATTACCTGTCTCAGTTTCTTCAGGATCATCAGGTAGCCCGTGAAATCAATATTCATGAATATAATTATTTCCCTGCCATTACCGGAGAGCATCTGGCGCCCCTAAATGGTGAAATTATCCGAAATATTGCCCGTAACAGTGAGGCTGATTTTGTTATCTCATTAGAAACGCTGTCTTATTTATATTCGACCTATTCACCACGAATAGCATCCCAGGGCTGTGATGTGGTGATTGCAGGAATTTGGGCCATCTACAATGGTCAATCAGGAACCATCATCACCCATGTTCCGCAGGTTGACACTCTTTACTGGAATCGATTCGATGAAATGGGTAACCGGCAACAGACTCCACCTCGAATGGTGGCTCTGGAAATGGCTGCTGAAGAATTTACTGATACATTTGGCCAAAAATTCACAACTGACTGGATTACAACGCAAAGAATCGTTATCGTTCCACCAGTTGAAGAGTTTAGGCAGGCAACTGAAGCTGCTTTCAGTCATGATTGGGATGTCGCGGAGGGTTATTGGCTAAGATATTCTCACGAAAGATTTGGTCGTTTGGCATTTAGCGCTCGTTTCAATTTAGCCTTGAAATGTGAATTGTCAGATGACCTTAACGCTGCCAGGAAGAGGATGGATGAAGCGGAAGAAATTGCCCATCGTTATAGAAACCGGACTGATCTTGAACTGTTAAAATACTATGAAAATATTCTTCAGGAACGCCAGGATGACATGGATAAACTAATCCTGCTTGAGAAATAACCAAAGCCAACCATCTGCGGTATGGGTTATGGGAAATACATCACTACCCTACTTAAAAGTAAAATCCTGACAGGTTACTCCACAAAGTGACACTATTTATTCTTGAATACCTGTTCTGGCTTGGTTAGTGCCCTGTAGATCAGATAAAACCCACCAACTACAAACGGGATACTCAGCCACTGCCCCATATTCAGGGACATGGTAGCTTCAAAAGCTTCCTGGTCTTCCTTAATAAATTCAATAAGGAACCGGCTAAAAAAGATCAGGACAAAAAATATCCCAGTAATCAGCCCCGGTCTGTTTTTGATAGAAGTTTTCCAATATAAATAACTAAGCCAGGCAAACGTACCCAAATAAACCAGCGCCTCATAGATTTGGGTTGGATGCTTTGGAACAGTTTCACCGTTTCTTTCAAATACAAATCCCCACGGAAGCGAAGTTTCCACACCGTATATTTCAGAATTCATTAAATTTCCAGTACGGATAAATGCTGCAACCAAAGCTGTGGGAACCACTATTCGATCGAGTGTCCAGAAAACGGTCCTCTTGGTAATGAGCTTTGAATGAATGATCAAGGCAAGAAAAATCCCTAAAGCACCACCATGACTGGCAAGTCCTCCATGCCATACCTTGAGTATTTCGCCCGGATGTTGTGAATAATAATCCCAGCCATAGAAAAATACATGTCCCAGTCTGGCTCCTAAAATGGTTGCGATTATGATGTAGAAAAAGAGACTGTCAATCCACTTGGTGCTGACATTCTCCGATTTGAGCATCTTTTCACCAATATAGTAACCGATAAGGAATCCAGCAGCAAATAATACACCATACCAGCGGGGAGCAAACGACCCCAAGGAAAATATCTCAGGCTGAACATTCCATTGTATAAAATTCAGAATTTGGAACATGCTTATATTGTGTTGATTATTATATATAATTTAAATATACACTTTAATTATCCACCAATTTATTAAGTGACAATTCTCTATCGGGGCTGATTCTTAATCACCCATAGCACCGTGACACTGCTTGAATTTTTTCCCACTTCCGCAGGGGCAGGGATCATTCCTTCCAACCCTCTTCTCAACCCTTACAGGTTCAGGTCTGGCTTTTTCCTGAGTTTGGCTCTGAGCACCTTCCATTGCATTAGATGCTGTTGGAAGTTCCGACTTTTGGGTACGGTATCTGCTCATGTCAGTACGTCGGGTTTCTGAAGCCTCTCTTACCTGTTCAGGACTCTGGATTGGAATATGGCCTTTCATCAGCGTTGAGACGATGTCCTTATTCACCTTGTTTACCATTATTTTAAACAGGTTGAACGATTCAAATTTGTAAATCAGCAAAGGATCCTTTTGCTCATATGTTGCATTCTGGACCGATTGTTTCAGGTCGTCCATCTCACGAAGTTGTTCCTTCCATGCTTCGTCGATCGTATTAAGGACAATCTGCTTTTGGTATGACTTGACCAGTTCCTTTCCTTTATTTTGGTAGGCTTTCTCAAGATTACAGACAATCTGGAAGAGTCGGCGCCCATCAGTAATCGGAACTACGATATTGGTGTAGATATGCGATTTCTTTTCATACACATCCTTGATAACCGGGTAAGCCTGTTTCGAAATAGACTGCACCTTACGGTTATAGGTATCTATCATCACCTGGAATATTCTTTCAGTTAACTCGCTGGCATTGAGCTTACCGAATTCATCCTCTTTAACCGGTGATTCAATGGAAAGAAGTCTCATTAACTCGAGATTGAAGTCCTCAAATTCTTGTGAACCCTGGTATTCGTTCACAAGGTTTTCGACTGAATCGTACATCATGTTGAGTACATCGACCTCCATTCGCTCGCCAAACAGGGCATGGCGTCTTTTCTTGTAGATGACTTCACGTTGTGAGTTCATGACGTCATCATACTCGAGCAATCGTTTACGAATGCCGAAGTTATTCTCTTCCACCTTTTTCTGGGCACGTTCAATTGATTTTGAGATCATCGAATGCTGGATAACCTCACCCTCTTTCAGCCCCAGGCGATCCATGATGCCAGCGATCCTGTCTGAACCAAACAGTCGCATCAAATCATCTTCGAGGGAAACAAAGAACTGTGATGATCCCGGGTCACCTTGTCTCCCTGAACGTCCTCTCAACTGACGGTCGACTCGCCTTGATTCATGACGCTCGGTACCTATGATGGCAAGACCTCCAGCCTGTTTCACTTCAGGGGTAATCTTGATATCCGTTCCCCTACCTGCCATGTTGGTTGCAATGGTGACCATACCGGCACGTCCGGCTTCAGCAACGATTTCAGCCTCCCGCGCGTGCAACTTTGCATTCAACACGTTATGGTGAATCCCTTTCATCTTCAGCATTCGGCTGAGCAACTCCGAAATTTCCACCGAGGTTGTACCTACGAGAACAGGTCTCCCTGCTTTATTTAGATTTTCAATCTCCTGGATGACAGCATTATATTTCTCACGCTTGGTTTTATAAACCAAATCTTCATGGTCTTTACGGACAATGGGGCGGTTTGTCGGAATGACAACCACTTCCAGTTTATATATGTCCCACAGCTCTCCTGCTTCCGTTTCTGCGGTACCTGTCATACCTGCCAGCTTGTGGTACATCCTAAAGTAATTCTGGAGGGTAATGGTTGCAAATGTCTGTGTAGCAGCCTCGACCTTCACTTTTTCCTTAGCCTCAATAGCCTGATGCAATCCATCAGAATATCTTCGGCCCTCCATGATTCGGCCAGTTTGTTCATCCACAATTTTTACCTTATTGTCGATTACCACATACTCGACATCCTTTTCGAACATGGTGTAAGCCTTCAGTAATTGATTGATGGTATGAACGCGTTCCGACTTAACCGCATAATCCTGCAGGAGCAGATCCTTTTTCTCGATCCTTTCATCGGCCGACAGGCCTGAATGTTCAAGTTCGGCAATTGCTGCCCCCATATCGGGAAGAATAAAGAAAGTCGGGTCATCAAAGCCGGCAGAAATCAGGTCGATACCCCTTTCTGTCAGTTCTACCGAATTTTGCTTTTCCTCAATTACAAAGAAAAGTGGATCGGTAACAATGTGCATATTCTTATTGTTGTCCTGCATGTAGAAGTTCTCTGTTTTCAGCAGAAGCCCTTTCATTCCCTCTTCACTCAGAAACTTGATGATGCTTTTATTTTTGGGCATTCCTTTATGTGCCCTTAGTAGCAGGAGACCACCTTCCTTTTTTTCGTCGTCGGTAGCGTTAGGCTTGGTTAACAGCCTTTTTGCATCTGAAAATATAGTATTTACCAATTCCCTTTGGACGCGGAAAAGTTTTTCAACATATTGTTTCAATTCTTCGAACTGCTGATTTTCCCCTTTGGGTACCGGTCCCGAAATGATAAGTGGAGTTCGGGCATCATCAATCAGCACTGAATCCACCTCGTCAACAATGGCATAGTGGTGTTTTCTCTGAACCAGGTCCTGTGGATTGATTGCCATGTTATCACGCAGGTAGTCAAAACCAAATTCATTATTGGTTCCATAAGTGATATCAGCGTTGTAAGCGTTTCGGCGAGCTTCCGAATTGGGTTGATGCTTGTCGATACAGTCAACCTTCATACCGTGGAATTCGAACATCGGCCCCATCCACTCAGAGTCACGCTTTGAAAGGTAATCGTTGACCGTAACCACGTGCACACCCCTGCCGGCAAGAGCATTCAGGAATACCGGCAATGTTGCAACCAAGGTTTTTCCTTCCCCGGTGGCCATTTCCGCAATTTTACCCTGATGAAGCACAACACCACCAATCAGCTGCACATCATAGTGAACCATTTCCCACTTTATTTCACTTCCTCCGGCAATCCAGCGGCTGTTCCAGATAGCCTTGTCGCCTTCGATAACGATACTGGAACGCGTAGCTGCCAGATCGCGATCGTAATCGCGCGCAGTAACAATGATTTTGTCACTTGATGAAAATCGGTTGGCTGTTTCCTTGACAACTGAAAAGGCTGTCGGAAGTATTTCATTAAGGACAGCTTCTATTTTCTCTGTAATTATTTCCTCCAGCTTATCAATGCGCTCATAAAGCTTCTCACTTTCCTGAATTTCGACCTCTTCTATATTGACCTTGAGTTCTTCTATTTCCTGGGATTCAACCTGAATCCGTTCCTGGATCAAGGCCTTCAAACGGTCGCTTTCATCCCTGAGCTGATCATTGCTAAGATTAACAATTCGCTCATACTCCTGTTTAATTGCCTGAAGAACAGGGTCTATATCTTTTATATCCCGGTCTGATTTGTTGCCGAGTATTTTGCTTAAAAGTTTAGTAACAAATGCCATATAAATACTTTAATTCCTTATTAATACAGTGTTGCAAATGTAGTCAATTGTGAAGCGTATTAAAAATGCCCACATGAATTTTTATAAATATCGTGCCATATCAAATAACTGACGCAATGTCGGTGTTCTTTATACAATGTTTAAACAAATGAATGAATCCGGCCAATTTAGCAGACATATCCATACTGAATTAATGATGATATATTTGTACCGCAAAAATTGGAGATTCACTCAATGAAATCTGACGGGGAAAACAGGAAGGTAGGTAAAACAAAGGTTTGCTTTGTTTGCAACCGTTTGCTGGAAGAATCCAGTTTTAAAATGAATCCCGTTGTAATGAAACCTATATGCCCGAACTGCTCAGGCACCAGTCAGGAAAAGCAAAAAGAAGAGGATTTACTCGACAGTCTGGCTGACGGGCTGATTTGTGGATGTATTTAATCCAATAAATACGTTATTTTTCCGGCAATACTGACTTCAATTTTATGGACCGACACCGGTTTGTTGTTTTCCATGAGTACCTCGCCATCGCTCTCAAAGAAAAACTTATCCGTATTATCAACTTCGAGTTTTACTTTATTCATAGGCTCTAAATAGCTTACTAACGGATTCTTATACTGTGGCTGTTGAAGCATGGATATGGCTATAAGCGATCGGAACAATTTCAAATTGGTACCCCTTCTTAGAATTACGGATTCAAACATGCCATCGTTGTCATTCAACTTGTGGTTAATAGGCATTCCCCCACCAAAATATTTACCCAGCATAAAAAGAAACATCACAGGCTCAGCTGAATTCAGCCCAATCCCGGGTATGTCATAATCGACCTTACCTACTGAACCATTGAGTTTATATATAGCCTTTGAGGCCGCTTCGAAGTATCGGAAAGTTGCTGGCATTTTCCTTCTTCTAAGATCTTCATATTCGAGGAGCGTTTGTGAATCGAGCCCGATACCTCCAACGTTGAAAATATATCTTTGATAGGTATCATTAATGGTAGCCAGGAGATAATCATCGGTTATAATCCGGGCTGAATCACCTACTGCTCGCGAAATGTCGCCAGCATAGGCATTGGACTTACCTGCCCGGTCAAGCTCTTTCAGTGACTTGTTCCGGTCGTTTCCTGATCCTCTGGGAGTGATTTTGATGAGTTTGCCTGATAGGAAGGAAGCATCACGGATTAGGACATCATTCAGTGTACCAGATAATGTACCATCGCCGCCAACAAGTTCAATGATTTGCGGATTGAGACTAATAAGAGATTCGGCTGCTTCACTGGAAGAATTTGTGTACACAACCTCTGCATCAGGATGTGCCTTATACTTTGTAACATTTTGATTAACAATGACGACTCTCTTTTTTGCCATATCATTCATTTCCAATCTGGCCCTTCTGAAACCGGATAAAGCTAAGAAAAATTCAGATACCGATGATCCTTTCGAAAGATTCAAAAAAGAAGGAACCGGAACAATGAAAGGTGAAAAAGAAAAAAGCCTGAAGCAGTGCTCCAGGCTTGAGTTTTTTATCTCCGGGATATTATTCCGCAGGTGAAATAGCTTCGGTAGGACATACTTCGGCACAAGATCCACAATCGGTGCAAAGCTCAGGGTCAATCACATAGATATCACCTTCTGAGATAGCATCAACCGGACACTCGTCAATACATGTTCCACAAGCTATACATTCATCATTAATTACATAAGCCATAGCAAGAAATTTTTGATTTAACACATGTGTCGACAAAAGTATAAAGTTTGATAGAATAACAAACTTATAACCGTTTTAAATTACATTTTGAATCTGAATGAATTTACAAACATTCAAGAATCTGTTCGGAGCCTCATAAATAATTATTTTACCTTTACATCCGGCACTAATAGAGCTTTCACCATGATGGAAGAAGGAAATTTTCTACTCGCATTTTTACTAACTTTGTTTGCAGGTCTGGCGACAGGTATTGGAAGTACGATCGCATTTCTGGCCAAAAGAACCAATACGAAATTACTTTCGTTTGCCCTTGGATTCTCTGCCGGAGTTATGATCTATATTTCTTTTGTCGAGATATTTCCGGATGCAAAGAATACCTTTATTGAAAAATTCGGTGAGTTCAATGGTACACTTTATACTCTGACCTCCTTCTTTGGAGGCATGTTGCTGATCGCCATGATCGACAAATTTATTCCATCCGCCGAAAACCCCCATGAAATGAGGTCGGTTGAATCGATGGACAATGAGAACAAAGCTTTAAGCTTTAGAAAACTGTATCGTTTGGGCATCATGACGTCCCTGGCTGTGGGTATTCATAACTTCCCCGAAGGAATTGCCACTTTCATGTCGGTAATGAAAGATCCCACCCTTGGTGTGGCCATTGCCATCGCAATAGCCATCCACAATATTCCTGAAGGCATCGCCGTATCTGTTCCAGTCTACTATGCCACCGGCAACCGCAAAAAGGCCTTTATGCTCTCCTTCCTATCGGGACTTTCAGAGCCCATTGGTGCATTAATTGCCTATCTGCTGCTGATTCCGCTTCTCGACTCAGGTAGTTTTGATGTGGTATTTGGTGCTGTAATGGCAGGTATAGCAGGCATTATGGTATTTATTTCGCTGGATGAGCTTCTGCCCTCAGCTGAGGAATATGGGGAACACCATATCGCTATTTACGGGTTGACCGGAGGAATGGGTGTGATGGCCTTAAGCCTGCTTTTCCTTGTTTAAATTCCTATAATACTTACATACATCAGTCAGCCCGCATTTTGCGCATAATGGTTTACGGGCAATACACACATAACGGCCATGAAGAATTAACCAGTGATGGGCGGTGGCAACCAAATCTTCAGGAATATTTTTAACCAGTTGTTTTTCAGCTTCCAATGGGTTTTTCGCATTGATGGTCAGGCCAATTCTTGCCGCCACCCTGAAAACATGGGTATCAACGGCCATTGCAGGCTTATTAAAGACAACAGAGGCAATCACGTTTGCAGTCTTTCGGCCAACACCGGGGAGTTTCTGAAGATCGTCAATATCCTCCGGCACCTTGCCATCGAATAACTCAACCAATTTTTTTGCCATGCCTACCAGGTGTTTGGATTTGTTATTTGGATAGGAACAGCTTTTAATGTAGTCAAAGATCTCTGCCGGCTCAGCTTCCGACATACTGACCGCGTCGGGATATCGTTGCAAAAGGGCCGGCGTAATCTGGTTCACCCGCTTATCGGTACACTGGGCAGATAGAATCACGGCAACAATCAGGTGAAAGGGATTTGAATATTCCAGTTCTGTTTCAGCGACCGGCATCGTTCTCAAAAAATAATCAATAACACTATTAAACAGTAATTTCCTGGAAGTCATGCGATTTCAACTTTGTTTATGAATTTTTTAACCGAAAGTTTAAAAAAACATCAATTCTATATGTAACAATATCAGCTTTCTCAAGTCTTATAGATTAAAAGTATCAATTTTACGATAATTATTACGGAGATCATTTCACCTCCTCATATAGAAATGGTTTTAAATTAGACAATTAATCAGAAAAAGCCGGTGTTGACCGGCTTTTTTTTATCTCTCCCCCCTTTTTTCTACATTTGGCAAAATTTTGTTCATGGTTCCATACCTTCAGGTCGAAGAGGTTTCCAAAAGATACGGAGACAGATTGCTTTTTGAAAATATATCATTTACCATCAATAAGGATGATAAAGTTGCCTTGATTGCAAAGAATGGTGCAGGTAAAACTTCGCTCCTCGATCTGATTGCCGGAAAGGAATCGCCCGAAAGTGGGAAAATTACCCGAACCAATGATATCAAATTTGGGTATTTCGAACAAATTCCCGACCTCGATCCAGCAAAAACGGTTCTCAATGAGATATTCTCAGGAGAAGATGATCGAATTCAGATAATCAGGGAGTTTGAGAATGCGCTAAAGCATCACCGCCAGGAAGATATTGCACGTTTATCGGTCAAGATTGACCAATTGGGGGCATGGGATGTTGAAGTGGAAATAAGGCAAATTCTTACTCAACTGAAAATCAATAACCTGGATGCCATTGTTGGTGAATTGTCAGGTGGGCAGAAAAAACGTCTTGCATTGGCAAAGGCCTTGATTGGCCAGCCAGATTTTTTGATTTTGGATGAACCAACAAACCACCTCGACCTCGATATGATCGAATGGTTGGAAAAATACCTTGAAAAATCACGGATAACGGTTCTGATGGTTACCCACGACCGGTATTTTCTGGATCGTATATGCAAGGAAATCATTGAACTTGAAGATAACGTCATTTATAGATACAGAGGAAATTACAGTTATTACCTCGAAAAAAGGGATGAAAGGATACAATCCCAACAGGCCAGTGTGGCAAAAGCACAAAATCTACTGAAAACCGAAATCGACTGGATCAGGCGTATGCCAAAAGCACGATCGACCAAAGCAAAATACAGGGTTGATGCTTTTGACCAGCTACAGGATCAAGCCCGACAGAAATCAAATGAAAAGGCCGTGAGTTTCGACATGAAATCAGCCAGGCTCGGTAAAAAAATCCTTGAAATCCACGGAGTAAGTAAATCTTACCCTCCGGTAAACCTGATAGAAAATTTTTCCTATAGCTTTTCCCGCTTTGAAAAGGTTGGGATCATTGGTGATAACGGATCCGGAAAGAGTACATTTTTAAACCTGATTACAGGTTTGGTTAAGCCCGATGCAGGAGAGATCGAAACCGGTCAAACTATCAAATTTGGATACTACCGGCAGGACGGAATTCAGTTCGATGCAAAGGAAAAGGTAATCGATGCCGTAACGAAAATTGCAGAGGATGTTCAACTCGAAGGCGGAGTCAGACTAAGTGCTTCCCAGTTGCTGACCCGATTTTTATTCCCCCCTTCCGTACAATACGATTTTATCGAAAAGCTAAGCGGTGGAGAAAAACGAAGGCTCTATCTTTGTACAATCCTCATGCAAAACCCCAACTTCCTGATACTCGATGAACCGACCAACGATCTAGATATCATGACGTTAAATGTACTCGAAGATTATCTGGAGAATTTTGACGGTTGTGTGATCATCGTTTCTCACGATCGGTTTTTTATGGATAAAATTGCCGACCACTTGTTTGTATTTGATGGGAAAGGGTTGATAACCGACTTTCCCGGGAACTACACCCAATACAGGAACATGATTGAAGAAGAAGCTTCGGACCGAAAGCCTGAATTAATTAAAGTGACAGTGGAAACACCACGTACCAAAAATGCCGATAACAGCAAACTAACATACAAGGAAAAGAGGGAACTGGAGCAACTGGAGGGAGAAATCCCCCGCCTGGAGAATAAGAAAAAAGAAATGGAAGAACTCTTGAATTCAGGCACGCTCGACCATGATTCCCTGTTCAGGAAGTCACAGGAAATTGTACTTTTATCAGAACAGCTGGAAGTGCTGGAGACGAGATGGCTCGAATTGAGTGAAAGAGGATGATTGCAGGGAGGATTCCCGATTATGATTCATCGGTCTAACTTAAATTTCTAAACATGTTTGAAGAAAACCTGTTAAACACATTTCAATTTCTGGAACCAGAACTCCAGAAAGAAATTCTTGAAACCGGAAGATACAAAACCTTTGAGATGGGCGAAAACTTGATCCGCGAGGGGCAATATATCTCAGGTTTTCCACTTGTTATAAAAGGTCTCATCAGGGTAACCAAGAAAAATCCTGAAGGAAATGAATTGCTGCTCTACTATCTTAAAGAAAATGAAGTTTGTGCCATGTCACTGACTTGTTGTATGACAAGACAGGTGAGCCAGGTAAATGCAGTTGCAGAGGAGCCGGTGCAGGTAATCATTTTGCCAGTCGAATATCTGGATATCTGGATGAATAAATATCCACTCTGGAAACAATTTGTGATGCAGACATTCCAAAACAGGTTCAGGGAACTGATTGATGTTGTAGAAGCCATTGCTTTCATGAAATTGGATGAGCGCCTGATTCGCTTTTTTGAAGAAAGATTTTCCAAAACAGGCCTACGAACTTATGAAGGCACCCATCTTGATCTTGCATTACAACTTAATTCCTCAAGAGAAGTTATTTCACGATTGTTAAAAAAGCTTGAGAATCAAGGAAAAATAAAAATGAATCGAAATTTTGTCGATTATTCCAGGCTTCTGTGACTTAAATTACATTCTCATTCGTGCCTACAAAATAAATTTGTCGCAGTTAAATGGTCAAACATTTAACCTTGCTTCATAATTTTTTGGGTTAAAATCGGTTAGTAGTTGAAGGTTGTTAATGCCAGTCTCTGAAGAGTCTGGCATTTTCTTTTTTACTCCTCCCCTCCTCGATAAGCTGCAATTCTTCTCGGTCTGACAGTTTGATGATGGCAGAAAATTCCATCGTAATAAGACATATGCACATAAGAAAAGATTTCAGGATTCCATGTCAGCGCCTAAAGCAACCATAATATTGCTGCATGGCTTACCCATGTCTTTATCAAAGTCTGATCAACTTCGTATCTTGTATAGTTCTTGTATAGTTATTGTATAGTTATTGTGTATTATTCACTATACAATAGGTATCGAATAGGTACGACATATATGGAAATGATAAGGCTTTGATCGGGAGCGGTTCAGGATGTGTTGTAGCTTTCGGGAAACCCAAAGAGTGATGGAATAACTATAAAGTGTTGGTTGCTTAAGCGAATAATTCCTCAATCGACAGTAAATTGTTTGAATCTGTCTTAACGCAATATCAATTTCATAAAAAAAAGCTGCCCTTGTGAGGCAGCCTTTATCGCTGATATTTTGCAATCGTTATACGAGTGTCCAGCCTTCGCGATACTGGTAGTGCATCAATGCAGTGGCAGCACCATCGGTATCATCAACGAATGTTTCAGTAGCCGGATCCCATTTAATGGTCCGTTTCAGTTCGCAGGCAATGTTGCCAAGTGTACAAACTGTACAAGTCCTGTGGCCGATTTCAACCGGAACAACGGGATCTTTGCGTTCACGCACCGATTCCACGAAATTGATCTGGTGAGGTATTTTTGTTTCATATGGAGTATCATCGGCACCTTCAACCTTTGCAGGTTCCCATTCGGGATTTGAAGCTTTGAAATGCTCACGCGATACTTCAATCCAACCGTTTTCACCAATGAATTTAACACCTTTTGTCAGTTGCTCATCGAAAGGCTCAGAAGTGAATACCGTTCCACTTGCGTAAGTGAACGACATAAACTCAGTACCGTCACCAATGGGAGAAATTTCAACCGGACCGCTGTTATCCATACCAAGTCCCCATTGTACGATGTCGAACATGTGTGCGCCCCAGTCGGTAGTGAAGCCACCACCCATTTCCTTATACCAGCGCCATGCTCCCCAAATGGTCTCATCTTGTGGTGGATCCAGGGAAATTGGCGGATTCAGTTCATTGTTATAATGAATGGTTGCGGGCAGTGGTCCTAACCATGCATCCCAGTTCAGATCAGCGGGAAGGGTTTCCTCGGCCAGATCATAGGGTTTTGGAGGAGCACCAACATAAGCGTGCGCTTTGGTGATTTTTCCAAGGGTACCATCCTGAACCAACTTGACAGCATGCTGGAAATTGGGGTCAGACCTCTGCTGGCTACCAACGGCAAGAATCACGTTGTTCTCACGGACAGCCTTGCGCAGTTCCTGGCCTTCAGTAATGGTGAAGGTAAGCGGTTTTTCAAGGTAAACATCCTTTTTTGCCTTACACGCCGCGATGGCAATACGGGCATGTTGATGGTCAGGAGTGGCGATTACGACTGCATCGATATCTTCCCGGCCAATGATATCTTCAAATTTTTCGTAAATCTGAACTTCGGCTTCGATACCATTTTCGGAATAGTATTCGGTAACCCTTTTCTGGAACCGCTTGGTTTTTACACCATAAACATCGGCACCTGCTACAACTTTTACACCTGGCAACTGGATAAAACCATTCAGAAGGAACATAGCTTGCCTTCCAAGACCGATGAATCCCAGTCTGAGCTCAGATACGGTTGCTACCGGAGCCTGTTTGCACGAAGTGATTCCTGGCAGAATTGCCATACCGGCAAACCCGACTGCGGCAGTGCCCAGGAAATGACGACGTGTCAACCCTTTTTTTGTCTGATCTTTCATTTTTGTTTTTTTGATTAGTGATTAAAAATTCTTAATTCTATTTCTTGTTTGGTTATAAACCTATGACAATTAGGTTTTTCAACTGTAAAATTATAAATGTTGAAACAACAATAACCATTTAAACCAAAAACTCTTTACATTTTCTTCCATAAGGAGCTTAGCGGTCAATGGACAAATGTATCAACTCCATTTTATTCTGTGAAATTTACAAATAGAAAATTCCTAAAGAAGTTGGAATATTTTAAAAAAACCCTCTTCCGTGTACGAACACGGAAATAATTTTTGCTAAATTTGAATAATAAAAAGTAAATCAGGAGCCATCGAAAAGAAAACACAAATAAGAATTAAGGACATCGCTCTCAAGGCTGGTGTTTCAATCGGGACGGTTGACAGGGTGCTGCACAACCGGGGCGAAGTTGCTGAACAGACTCGAAACAAGATTCTCAAAATTGTCAATGATCTCAATTATCAGCCAAATATACTGGCGAGTACCCTGGCTTCTAAAAAACCGGTTTTGTTTGTCACCCTTTTTCCACAGCCTCCATCTCCCGATGCATATTGGAACAAACCACTGGCCGGTGTTCGCAAAAGAATCGCTGAATTACAACCCTATGGTATCATTTCAGAGAATCTGACCTTCAGTCAAGTCGACTCGGCTGATTTCACCACGCAAGCTGCCAGAGTGATTGAGCTTAATCCGGATGGAGTAATACTGGCACCTTTTTACTCAAGGGAAGCCTATAAGCTCGTCGATGTTTTAAAACAAAAGCATATCCCCTTCATATTCATTGATTCAGAATTGAAAAATGCAGGTCCAATTGCTTATGTGGGCCAGGATTCTTTCCGCAGCGGAATGGTAGCTGGCAAACTAATGGGTCTGATTACCCCTCCTGAGTTACCAGTGATCGTTGTTCACTTTGCCAAAGAAATGGACAACATGAACCACCTTGTGGAAAGGGAACGGGGATTTTATGAATGGTTCAGAATACATCAACCTGAAAAATCAATCATTACCCGGGAAGTGGGAAACACAACCGATAGCTCATGGGAATTGGACATGTTAACCGATATCGGGAACCTGAAACCTGTCGGGATTTTTGTCACAAATTCAAAGGTTTTTATGTTGGCCCGGCTTCTCGAGCAAGCTGGAATTAACGGGATCCGGTTAATTGGACACGATCTCCTGGAACAGAACCGAAAGTACCTCCGACAGGAAATTGTAAGTTTCCTGATTTGCCAAAGGCCTGAAGAGCAAGGCTATAATGCAATCGACAGGTTATTTCAGCATGTCATACGCAGGAAAAAAGTGGATGAAGCCAATTATACGTCCATTGATATTGTAACCAGCGAAAATGTAGATTATTACCGTGAATTTAAGCACTGATTCCCAGATAAAATCGGGGACGTAAAAAGGCAAATAGTATTTGTTGAAGATTTTAGATTAAGGGATAAGAAGTATAAAAAGATAAAATATCAGAAATGAAAAACGCATCGTTCGACGACCTGAAAGGAAAAGTTGCAGTCGTAACCGGCGGAGCCGGTGTTATTGGGAAGGCTATCGTGAATGCCATGGCTGCTGCCGGCATGAAAATAGCCATCGCTGACATCAATGAAGCACTTGCAAATGAGGTTGCAGCTGAAATTGCCGCCGAAACAGGTGCAACCATCATTGGAGTCGAGGCAAATGTCCTCGACAAGGTATCACTTGAAAAAGCCAGGGAAGAAATCAATGCAAAACTTGGTGAAATTGATGTCCTTATCAATGGTGCCGGAGGCAATCATCCCAAAGCCACAACCCGGGTTGAACAAATGGAAGAAAAAGATTTGGATGATCTTTCCGGAACCTTTTACGGTCTCGATCCGGCGAGTTTCGACAGTGTATTTGCCTTAAATTTCAAGGGCACAGTTTTGCCTACCATGGTTTTTACCATCGATATGCTCAGAAACCAAAAGGGGGTTGTACTTAACATTTCATCCATGAATTCATTTAAACCCCTCACCAAAATTCCTGCTTATTCTGCCGCCAAATCATCGGTCAACAACTTTACACAATGGCTGGCTGTACACCTGGCCAAGGTGGGCATCAGGGTCAATGCCATCGCTCCGGGGTTCTTCATTACAAACCAAAACCGATTTCTGGTGATGGATGAAAAAACCGGCAACTATTCAGAGCGTGGCCGTAAAATTGTCAACAACACGCCTATGGGAAAATTTGGGGAACCTGAAGACCTTCAGGGCACTACCCTATTCCTTCTTTCAGATATATCATCATTCGTCACGGGCATCGTAATTCCTGTAGATGGGGGTTACAGTGCATTTGGCGGTGTTTAACCTGACAGTCAATTCAAAAGATCATCAAAAACCAATAACAGATACTTTATGAAACGGAGATATTTTATCGTAGCAACCGGTACGGCAGTGGCAGGTTCCATGCTTGTCAATCCGGTGCACGGAGGCACAATGGGTGCGTCCAAAACCCGAATTGCCATGGTTGGGACCGGTGTAAGAGGCGTTGGGTTCTGGGGACGTCGAATCAAACAGGAATATGGCGACATCATTGAATTTGTGGCTCTTTGTGACATCAACCCGGGTCGTTTGGAATACGCAAAAAAACAAATCGGTGTCAGCTGTCCGGTCTTTACCAATTTTGATGAAATGATGGCAAAGATAAAGCCCGACTTGCTGATTGTCACCACCGTTGATTCGACTCACGATGAGTTTATTGTCAAGGGTTTGCGTTCGGGTTGCAATGTGTTGACCGAAAAACCTATGACTACCGATGAAATAAAGTGTCAGGCGATTCTTGATGCCGAAAAAGAGACTGGCAAGAAAGTCATAGTTGGGTTTAACTACCGCTATGGCACGCAATTTACCCGCATCAAGGAATTATTGGCCGAAAAAAGGGTTGGCGATATTTATGCCGTTGATTTTCACTGGTATTTGAATACATTCCATGGCGCAGACTATTTCAGGCGCTGGCATGGATACCGCGATAAAAGCGGGTCCCTGTTGGTTCACAAGGCTACCCATCATTTCGACCTGCTTAACTGGTGGATCGACTCTGACCCTGTTGAGGTTTTTGCCTATGGGGCATTGGAGCATTATGGAAAAAATAATGCTTTCAGAGGCGCAAACTGCCGTCAGTGTGCCTATACCGACCAATGCAAATTTTATTTTGACATCACAAAAAACAAGGAAATGATGGATCTCTATGTAGCCAACGAGAAGTACGATGGCTATATCAGGGATAATTGCCTCTGGCGCGAAAGCATCGACATTTACGATAAAATGGCGGTACAGATAAAATATGCAAACAATGTCCAGGTAAGTTATTCTCTTACCTCCTACTCTCCTTACGAGGGATTCTCGATTGCTTTTAACGGCCGCAATGGCCGGCTCGACAGCTGGGAAGGCATCCCCTGGAGGCAGGCTGAAATGGTTAACCAGGCCGAACTGCATGCCCGTGAAATGAGCCAGCAATCAGAAGATACCGGTAGATATGATGAAATCATGGTCTCTGACAACTTTGGCAAATATGAATTGGTTAAGGTTCCCCAAACCAGGACCGGCCATGGCGGCGGTGATGCAAGGCTTCAGGACATGATTTTCAGAAACCCTGCGGCACCCGATCCATTGAAACATGCCGCAGGAACCCGCGATGGTGCAATGTCGCTTCTTATTGGCGTTGCCGCCCGCAAATCAATTGATGAAGGAAGGCCGGTAAAAATCGCTGAACTGACCGATATTGTACCACATCCTACCAGAGGATAACAAGATTGCTTTTAAAACTTTATTTTTCAATAAGATATGTCGATTCAACTGAAAAAAGATTGTAAATATTCCTTGCTGGTAGCAACCAGTATGGGAGTAAGAATCACCCCGGTGAACGGACAGCCGGTCCATAGCAGCCAATTGTTTGAAATGCAGGCTACAAGTGCCGAAACCAATGTTGCCAGCATTTCATCTTATCTCGGTCTGCCGGTCAAAGTGCTTACCACCTTTGTGAAGGATAGCCCGATTGCCCGGTTCATCAAAAGCAACCTCAAAAGCCGGAATATGGATTTCGAGGGTCCCGAAGTGGATCAGGGAGGACCCTGGGGTTACCGGCACCAGTTCAATATCGCTGACAGCGGATTTGGCACCAGAGGTCCGAGGGTTCAAAACGACAGGGCTGGCGAAGTTGGCCGGACCCTGAATGTAAAGGATTTTGATCTTGACCGGATATTCGGGAAAGAAGGTGTTCAGATTGTGCATTTATCCGGACTTATTGCCGCTCTTTCGCCTGATACAGGTGAATTTTGCCTCCAGCTTGCCAGAAAAGCAAAAGAGTATGGTACACGGATATCATTCGACCTCAATTATAGGGCAACTTTTTGGCAAGGACGTGAAAATGAATTGCATGCCATTTTTAAGGAAATTGCCGGCGTATCAGATATCATTATCGGCAATGAGGAGGATTTCCAGTTATGCTTAGGCATTAAAGGACCAGAAGCCGGAGGGAAAAGTATCACCTCTGAAATTGACGGTTTTAAAGAAATGATTGGACGAGTTAAGTCAGCTTTCCCAAATGCTTCGGTATTCGCGAATACCTTAAGACAGGTCGTAAGCGCCAATGAACACATGTGGGGTGCCATCATGCTCGAAAGCGAAAATTGGCATGTCATTGGACCACGGACAATCCAGGTACTTGACAGGATTGGTGGAGGCGATGGTTTTGTTGGCGGATTGCTCTACGGGATTCTCAAAGATTGGGAACCCGAAAAGTGGGCTCAGTTTGGATGGGCAACCGGTGCATTGGCAACCACTTTCCTCACCGATTATGCGCAGCCAGCCGATGAAGAGATGGTTTGGAGTATCTGGAAAGGAAATGCCCGGGTAAAACGGTAATCGATTCCTTTCCATGAAAGGCTTATCCAGCTTCCAAAGTTATACTTTAGATAATTTATTAAAATATACTGAATATGATGTACTTCGAGTCGGGCTCAGTAACCCATAACCTAAGTGCCGGAGATCTCCGGCAGGGGTTATTCACCGCTTTGGAGAGGATGGGGAACAGAAAGAAAGTTCTTGCCATCCCTCCTGATTTTACAAGGTTCCCGAGTCGTGCGGGAGAGCTTACCGAGTTTGCATGGGAGTATTTAGGCGATAGGCTGACTGATATTCTTCCGGCACTGGGAACCCACAGTCCAATGACCAGTGAGCAAATCACTCATATGTTCGGAAAAACACCAGCAGATCTTTTCAGGGTCCACGACTGGAGAAACGATGTCGTTACGCTCGGAAGTGTGCCTGCCGAATTTATCAATGATGTTTCCGATGGCGCTGTAAGTTATCCCTGGCCCGCACAAGTCAATAAACTTCTTGTTGAAGGCGGATTTGACCTGATACTCTCACTTGGACAAGTAGTGCCTCATGAAGTCGTAGGGATGGCCAATTACAACAAGAATATTTTTGTAGGAACCGGAGGAACCGAAGGCATCAATAAAAGTCATTTCATAGGGGCAGCCTACGGTATGGAAAAGATGATGGGCAGGGCGGACACCCCGGTCCGTAAGATTTTCAACTATGCATCCGAGAAATTTGCGGCCCATATGCCGATTGTATATGTCCAGACGGTTGTAGGGGTCAACCAAGCCGGGAAACTTCAGACATACGGGCTCTTTGTCGGCGACGACTTTGAAGTATTCGACAAGGCAGCCAGATTATCTCTGCAGGTGAATTTCGAAATGGTTGCCGAACCTCTCAAGAAAGTGGTTGTATGGCTCGATCCAACTGAATTCAAAAGCACCTGGCTGGGCAACAAATCGATATATAGAACCCGCATGGCCATTGCTGATGGTGGCGAATTGATCGTTTTGGCTCCTGCCTTGAAAGAATTTGGGGAAGATAAGGAGATCGACCGGCTGATAAGAAAATATGGCTATTTTGGAACCCCTGCAACCTTGAAAGCTACCGAAGAGAATGAAGAACTTCGCAATAATCTTGGCGCTGCTGCCCATTTGATTCATGGTTCATCCGAGGGCAGATTCTCAATCACCTATTGTCCGGGCAAAGCACCTGGCAATCTAACTCGCCAGGAGATTGAAAGTGTCGGGTTCAAGTGGGCAGATTATGATGTTATGCTCGCCAGTTATAACCCTTCGTTACTTCGGGATGGATTTAACACCCTTCCAAATGGAGAGGAAATTTTTTATATCAGTAATCCGGCCCTGGGGCTTTGGGCCTATAAGGACCGCTTTCAGTTTTGAAAAGAATAGTTTTAATAAATTACAAATCGAATGGTTAATTGGGGAATCATAGGCTCTGGTAATGTGACGGAAGTCAAAAGCGGCCCAGCTTTTAACAAGGTATCTGGTTCACGGATTGTGGCAGTGATGAGGCGCAACCTCAGTAAGGCAGAGGATTATGCCCGGCGACATCAGATACCTAAATTTTACGGCGATGCCGATGAGCTGATACTCGATCCGGAGGTTACGGCAGTTTACGTCGCTACCCCACCCTACATGCATGCCGAATACGCAATCCGTGCCATGCAGGCAGGCAAACCCGTTTATGTAGAAAAGCCCATGGCATTGAATTATGCCGAATGCAAAAAGATGCTGAAAGTTTCGAATGAAACAGGAATGCCGCTCTTTGTGGCGTATTATCGTAGAACCCTCCCTGCTTTCCTGAAAGTCAAAGAGTTAATAGATGCTGGTGAAATAGGGCAACCCCGGACTGTAGAAATCAGGCTAATCAGGGAAGCCCGTGAACGGAATCTTCCAGCTGAAGAAATGAGCTGGCATGTCAATCCTGCCATTGCTGGGGCCGGTCACTTTTTTGATCTGGCTTCCCACCAGTTTGACTACCTCGATTTCTTATTTGGCCCTGTTGCGGAAGTAAAAGGCATTGCCGTAAACATGGCAGGACTATATCCGGCCGAAGACACGGTGTCAGGCACTTTCACCTTTGAAAATGGTGTAGTGGGCACCGGTGCGTGGAATTTTGATGCCCCCAAGGCGGCTGTAACCGATACCATTACAATAACAGGAGAAAAGGGCTTAATAACCATTCCTACATTTCTTCACACCGAAGTGGTCATGCAAAACAGGGAAGGCACACACAAATACAGATTTCAAAATCCGGAAAACATCCAGCATCTGCTGATTGAACAGGTTGTCAGCGCTATTGAAAAGGGCACATCATGCGTAAGCACAGGAGAAACGGCAGCCCGGACAAATGCGGTGCTTGATGAAATGGTTAGAAACTACTACGGTAAAACCATCCGCGACCAGGGCAGAATTAAAGGAAGCTGCCGCATCAATCTGTGAAAACATTTGGATTGTATACCAGATTAATACAAGTGAAAGTTTGCGAATGAAAATTATAATAGATAATAAAATACCCTATATAAAGGGCGCCCTGGAACCCTTTGCTGAGGTGATTTACATTCCAGGCAGCAAAACTACGAATGAAACAGTGACAGATGCAAATGCACTGATTACGAGGACACGTACCCTTTGCAATGAATCTCTTTTGAAAAATTCATCTGTCAGAATGATTGCCACTGCCACCATCGGATATGATCACATTGACACAGAATATTGCGAAAAGGCTGGCATAAAATGGACGAATGCCCCGGGGTGTAACGCCAAAAGTGTCGAACAGTATATTGCCTCAGCGCTTTTCGCATGGGCCCTTCAATATAGAATTAAGTTGAGAGAAAAGACCATTGGCATTGTTGGTGCAGGTAACGTCGGATCCAAAGTTGCCCGTTTTTGTAGCATTCTGGGAATGAAGGTGCTGATAAACGACCCACCCAGAGAAAGAGCCGAAGGCCCTGAAGGATACGTTTCATTGCAAACCATCCGTGAGGAAGCTGACATTATCACTTTTCATGTACCGCTTACCATGGATGGACAAGATGCCACTCACCATATGGTTGATGAGGCATTTTTGACGCGATTGCATAAAAAACCGCTCCTGATCAACTCATGCCGTGGGGAAGTATTTGATACCACCGCCGTCAAAACAGCTTACCAGAAAGGCACGATTTCAGGTTTGATTATCGATTGTTGGGAAAACGAACCTGAAATTGACCGTGAGCTATTGGAAATGTGCTTTTTGGCCACCCCCCATATTGCAGGCTATTCAAAGGACGGGAAGGCAAACGGCACCATGATGAGCGTCAGGGCAATCAGTCGTTTTTTCCAGCTTGGCATTGATAACTGGCAACCTGAAAATATTGAAATGCCAGACAATACCTTACTCGACATCAATGGATCACGGCGTGATGATGAGTCGATCATGGCTGAAGCGATACTATCGACCTATAACATAGAAAATGATGATGAAAACCTGAGGAGTAATCCTAATGCTTTTGAAAAATGGCGTGAAGAATATCCCGTCAGAAGAGAATTCCCGGTTTATAGAGTGAGGGCCAGCCAGGTTTCGGAAAATGCAACAAGAATGCTGAAAGAGGCTGGTTTCGAGGTGAGTGTTTCAGATAAAGAATAACCTGCCTTATTGTTATAAAATAGAATATGAACATTATTAAAATAAACATAGAGACATGAAAAAGTTAGCAGACATTGGATTGATCGGGTTGGCCGTCATGGGCGAAAACCTGGTATTGAATATGGAAAGTAAGGGATTTACAGTAGCAGTATATAACCGCACTGTATCGAAAGTAGATGATTTTATTGAGGGCCGGGGTGCCGGAAAAAAGTTTATCGGTGCCAAAAGCATTGAAGAACTGGTTGCCTCGCTCGAACGGCCGCGAAAAGTCATGATGCTTGTCAAAGCCGGGAAACCGGTTGACGATTTCATCGAATTACTGATCCCCTACCTTGAGCAGGGTGACATCATCATTGATGGTGGTAACTCCCACTTCCCTGATTCTATTCGCCGGACAAAATATGTTGAAAGCAAGGGATTGCTTTATATCGGGACAGGTGTTTCAGGAGGCGAAGAAGGAGCACTTTTGGGGCCTTCGATGATGCCCGGCGGATCACCTGAGGCCTGGCCGCATGTCAAGGAGATTTTCCAGGCTATCGCCGCCAAAGTGGATGACGGTACGCCGTGTTGCGACTGGGTAGGTGAAGACGGTGCCGGCCATTTCGTGAAAATGGTTCACAATGGCATTGAATATGGGGATATGCAGATCATCAACGAAGCATACCATCTCATGAAGGATCTGTTAGGGATGACCGCCGATGAGCAGCATGAAATCTTCAAGAAATGGAATACCGAGGAGCTCGACAGTTACCTGATTGAAATTACCAGGGATATCCTTGCCTTTAAAGATGAGGACGGCGAGCCGCTGGTTGAAAAGATTCTGGATACGGCAGGCCAGAAAGGAACTGGCAAATGGACAAGCGTTGCTGCCCTCGATCTCGGCATTCCGCTCACCCTGATTGGCGAATCAGTTTTCTCGCGTTGTCTTTCTGCCCAGAAAGATTTGAGGGTACAGGCATCAAAAGTAATCACCGGACCAAAAACGTCCTTCAGTGGCGATAAAAACCAGTTTGTCGAAGACCTGAAAATGGCATTGTACGGAGCCAAAATTATCTCCTACGCGCAAGGCTACAACCTGATGATGGAAGCTGCGAAGGAATATAAATGGAACCTGAATTACGGGGGTATTGCACTGATGTGGCGAGGGGGTTGCATCATTCGTTCTGCTTTCCTGGGAGATATCAAGAAGGCCTTCGATAAAAATCCCGAACTCCCCAACCTCCTGCTGGATCCATTTTTCAAACAGAAGGTTGAAACTGCACAGGATGGTTGGCGCAGGGTTTGTGCCACTGCATTGACATATGGCATTCCGGTTCCTACCTTGAC